>NZ_CP033875.1:3980000-4280000 GCF_002742645.2 Caulobacter sp. FWC26 | reverse complement strand
CCCGCGTTAGCGGAACCGCGTCGCGCTTCTTGGCCAGCTGGATCTGGAAGACCATGTGGCCGCCGTGCCGGAAGCCCAATTCCGCGCCGGCCAGATAGAACTCCCACATCCGCCGGAATCGCTGGTCGAACATCTGCGGGATGTCCGGGTCGGCCATGAAGCGCTCGCGCCAGATGCGGCAGGTCTCGGCGTAATGCAGCCGCAGGATCTCGATGTCGGTGATCCAGAGGCCCGCGCGCTCGATCGCCGTAACGATCTCCGACAGGCCCGGGATATAGCCGCCGGGGAAGATGTACTTCTGGGTGAAGGCGTTGGTCGCGCCGGGCCCGTGCATCTTGCCGATCGAATGGATCAGGGCCACGCCGTCCTCGGTCAGCAGGCGGGCGATGGTGTCGAAATAGGTCTGAAAGTTCGGGGCGCCGACATGCTCGAGCATGCCGACCGAGACGATGCGGTCGAAGGGCTCGGCGAGGTCGCGATAGTCTGTCAGGCGAAAGTCGATCTGGTCCGAAAGGCCGGCCTTCTCAGCGCGTTCCTGGGCCAGCGCCAGCTGTTCGGTCGACAAGGTGACCCCGGTCATCCGCGCCCCGAAATCCTTGGCCAGTGTCATCGACAGACCGCCCCAGCCCGAGCCGATGTCCAGGGTCTTCATGCCGGGCTGGATCAACAGCTTGCGGCCGATTAGCGCCTTCTTGGCGGCCTGCGCCTCCTCCAGCGTCATGTCGGGACGCTCGAAATAGGCGCAGGAATACTGCATGTCGACGTCGAGGAAGCGCCGGTAGAGGTCGTTGGACAGGTCATAGTGGTGCGCCACGTTCCGGCGCGAGGCGACCCGATCATTGACCTGCTGAACCTGACGCTTGATCGCCTTGCGCAGGCGAGTCAGGGCCGACCCACGCTTGGGCTTCCGTCCGCCGCTTTCCCCCACGATGGTCAGGAGATCGGAGATCGTCCCCTGCTCGAAGACGATATCGCCTTCCATATAGCCTTCGCCGAGGCCAAAGCTGGGGTTGGCCAGCCGCCGCAAACCCCGGGCGCTGATCCGCATCACCACGGGCGGCCCCGTGCCGTCCCCAGCCTTGAGAACGCGACCTCCCGGCAGATGCGCCGTCAGGTCACCCGTCTTGATCATCTTGCTCAGCAACGCTTCGATCATGACAATAGCTTAAGGCGACTTTCGCCTACGACAACCGCTCCGTGTCGGGAGGGATCAGATGTCGATCGTCATGACGCCCATTGGTCGGGTCGAAGGTGGTAGGCCCGAGCCAGAGGATGATGACTGGGGCGCAAGTCTGGCGCGCATCGTGCTGGATCCGGCGCACTTCGACGACGAGGCGCTGCAGGGGCTCGAGGCTTTCAGCCATGCGGAGGTGGTGTTCGTGTTTGACAAGGTCGGCGACGACCAGATCATCACCGGCGCCCGTCACCCGCGCGGCAACACGGCTTGGCCGCGCGTCGGCATCTTCGCCCAGCGCGGCAAGAACCGGCCCAACCGCATCGGCGTCACAATCTGCGAGGTCGTCTCGGTCGCGGGTCGGGTGCTGGAGGTGCGCGGGCTGGACGCCATCGACGGCACGCCTGTGCTCGACATCAAGCCGGTGATGAGCGGCTTTGCGCCGCGCGGCGCGGTCCGCGAACCTGCCTGGGCCAAGGCGATCATGGAGGCCTACTGGTGAGCGCGGGCCTAATCGTCTCGCGAGCCAGCGCCGATGAGGCGGGGATCATCGCCAATCTCATGCAGTTCTATATCCACGACTTCTCGGAACTGTGGTTCGACCGCGAGGTCGAGGGGGAGCTGGGCCCGGACGGTCGCTACTCGGACTATCCCGGGCTTGAGGCCTACTGGCGCGATCCGAGCCACGAGGCCTGGTTGTTTCGGATCGGGGGCCTGCCGGTGGGGTTCGCCCTCGTCAACGACATCGCTCACTCACCAACGCCGATCGACCGGGCGGTGGCCGAATTCTTCGTGGTCCGCAAGCATCGTCGCCGGGGCGTTGGCTTGGCGGCGGCCCATGCGCTGTTCGGCTCGGCCTGGGGTGTTTGGGAAGCGGCGACCGTTCGCCGCAACGCCGGCGCTCGGGCGTTCTGGCGTCGGGCGGCCGAATCTTATCCGGGCGTGCGGGATCTCGTTGAGGAAGAGCGCCAAGACGCCCACTGGGACGGGGCGGTGTTGACCTTCCGCGTGGGTTAACGCTTCCGGAGCTCCGGGCAGGCCTCGGGCTCGGCGGTCCAACTGACGCTGGCGACCTTCCAGGCGCCTTCGATCTTGGCCAGGGTGAAGACGTTGACGCCGCAATGGACCGTCTTGCCGTCCCGCGTAATCTCGAACGGTCCGGTCACTGTCGCCAAGGCCCCGCGCCGAGCGACGACCGGCGACCACATCCATTCCTTCAGTCCGGGCGCGACCTTTTTGCCGAAGCTATCCTCGAAGGCGAAGCGGCGAACATCGACGGTCCCGTCAGACTTCGTCGACAGAGCCATCATCGGGATGTTGGGCAGGGCGGCTGCGCGCATCGCCGCTGGGTCACCAGCTTCCAGACCGTCGAAAAAGGCCTGGGTCGTGGCCAACACGGCCTTCTCCTCAGCGTCGGCTGGGACGGCCGCGAGGCTGAGGCTGGCGGCGAGGCCGATCGCGATCAGAGACATCGTCTTCCTCAGCCGTCGTTGGACAGGCGCGCGAGGAACGCCTTGGCGGCGTCCTTGTGGCGGGGTTTCAGCGTCTTGCCCAGGATCGCCACCAGGGCCGCGATCACTGCGGCGTCGTCGGTGAATCCAATGGCCGGCAGCACGTCGGGAATCGCATCGGTGGGCAGGACGAAATAGGCCAGGGCCGCCAGCATCATGCCCTTGGCGGCGGCCGGGGTCTCGGGGTCGCGGGCGCACCACCAGACCGACAGGGCGTCGGCTGCGAAGGGGACCTTGGCGGCCACCCGGCGGATTTTGGGCAGGAAGCCCTCGCGGACCTTCTCCTCGTTTACGCGCACGGTGGCCGGGACCAGCGCCTTGGCAGGATCCAGCACCTCGTTGACGTTTACGTCGGGGGACGGTTTGGCGTCGCGGCTCATCGGTTTAAACCTCTTGTCCAATTTGATCCTAGCCGGGATCGCCGCAAACGCGAAGAACAAGGGAAACGTTCATGAAGCTCGACAACACCGTCGCCGCCGTCGTCACTGGGGGCGCCTCGGGCCTCGGCGAGGCCACCGCCCGCGCTCTGGCCGCCCAAGGGGTCAAGGTCGCCATCTTCGACATGAACGAAGCGCGTGGCGAAGAGGTCGCCAAGGACATCGGTGGCGTTTTCTGCAAGGTCAATGTGACCAGCGACGCCGATGTCGACGCCGGCTTCGAAAAGGCTCGCGCCGCCCACGGCCAGGAGCGCATTCTCGTCAACTGCGCTGGCACCGGCAATGCGGCCAAGACCGCCAGCCGCGACAAGGCCACCGGCGAGACCAAGCACTTCCCGCTCGACGCCTTCGACCGCATCATCCAGATCAACTTGGTGGGCACGTTCCGCTGCATCGCCAAGTCGGCCAAGGGCATGCTGGATCTCGAGCCGCTGGAAGACGGCGAGCGCGGCGCGATCGTCAACACCGCTTCGGTCGCGGCCGAGGATGGCCAGATGGGCCAAGCGGCCTATTCGGCCAGCAAGGGCGGCGTGGTGGGCATGACCTTGCCGATCGCCCGCGACCTGATGGGCGAGGGCATCCGCGTCAACACCATCCTGCCGGGCATCTTCAACACCCCGTTGATGAACGGCGCGCCGGAAGCGGTAAAGGCGGGTCTGGCCGCTTCGGTGCCGTTCCCCAAGCGCCTGGGCAATCCGGAAGAATACGCCCAGCTGGCGGTCACCATGATCACCTGCGGCTACTTCAACGGCGAGGACGTGCGCCTCGACGGCGGTATCCGCATGGCGCCGCGGTAAAGGAAGACGGGCGATCACTCGCCCCCACCTTACCGCTTCGCGGTCGTCCGCCCCCAAAGGGGGCGGAAGAGTTATCCTTCCTCCCCCTTTGGGGGGAGGGGGACCGCCGAACGGCGGTGGAGGGGGCCTTCTGGCCCCCTTCTTATTTCGCCTCCGGCCGCACGATCGAGCCGGCCAGGTTGGCCATGATCTCACGAGCGTCGTAGGCGCGCGGGTCGCCTTGCGGCTTCTGGCCCTTGTGCATGACGATCTCAGCGCCGGCTTCGAACTTCTCCACCGTGCGGATCTGGGCGCGGTCGGCGAAGAAGGGGTCACCCCAGAAGGGGTCCCAGGTGCGCCAGCCGAAAGCCGGGCCGTAATAGCGCCACGCCGGGCGCCAGTAGCCGTACGGATAGCCCCATCCGAAGCCCGGCCGCGCGAACGGGTCGGACTCCACATAGCTACGGGCGGTGCGATCGGTGCGGTGGTCGGCCGTCTCGAACCAGTCATAGCCTTGCTGCACGGTGAGCTCGGCCGCGCGGTACAGCAGATAACGCTCAACGGTCTCACGCGAGGTCAGGCTGTTGCCGGCGAACGACACGCGGAAGCGGTCGCCCTCCAGCTTCTGCTCGGAGAAGCCGCCGGTGACGGCGCCTGAGGTGATGCGGGGCTGATACGGCGTTGGGGTGGCGCAGGCGGCGAGACCTGCGGCCACCACCAGGGCTGCGGCGAGGGCGGCCTTCTTGATCGACATGACGTGCTCCTTCACGCGGAGTCCTTGGATGCTAGAGTCAACTCTGGCTGGGCTTTGTGGTTTCGCCAAGGCCGCATTGCCACATGGCGGAAACTTAGCCGCGCGAAACGATCAGTACGGCGGCGGTGATCAGCAGCACGCCGACCAGGATCGCAAAGCCGCGCCGGAAGCCCGGTTCGTTCATCCGGCTCGATAGCGCCGCGCCGCCGACGCCGTAGGCCGACATGCTGAACAGGTCCATGCCGATGGTGGCGCAGGCGAACATGATCAGCTGCGGAACGAGCGGGCGGTCGACATCCAGAAACGGCGGCAGCACGGCCGAAAAGAACAGCAGGATCTTTGGATTGGCGATCTGCACCATGAAGCCGTCGAAGAAGGCCGAGCGGCTTGCTCGAACGGTGGCCGAGGCGTGGCTTTCGAGGTTCCTGATTCCGGCCCACAGGGATTTCAAGCCCAGCCAGACCAGATAGGCCGCGCCGGCCAGCGCCAGGATGTGAAACGCCTTCGGGAAGGCGATGATCAGGGCGCCGAGGCCCAGGGCCGAGCAGGCGAACCAGACCAGGGTGGCGGTGTTCATCCCGACCACGCCCAGCAGAGCCGCAGTCTTGCCGCGTTCCATCCCGGTGGCGATCGCGAACAGATTCGCCGGCCCCGGCGTGATGGCCATGACGAACATGGCGACCAGAAAGGCGCCGTAGCGGGCGGGATCGACGGGCAGGTGGTCCATGGCGCGGATATAGGCCGCTGCGCCACGGACCACCAAGCAAAGCTAGAGTCTTTTTCGAGCCAAGGGGCCCCGGTTCGCGTGAAGAAAAATGCGCCAGAACAGAAGACCAGAACTTACGGTCTGGCGCAGTCAGGTCGTGAGCTCTAGGCGCCGACGACGGCGTAGACATAGATCGCCCGCCCCAGGGCGCCGAACAGCAGCACCGCCGTGGCCAGCATCTGGATGATGAAGCCCAGCTCGCGCTTCTTGGCGTCGGCGGCGTAGCCGAGGGCGTACAGGATGCGGCCGATGATCCAGACCACGCCGGCCGCGGCGGCGAACAGGTCGTTCCAGTAGATCGCGAACAGCCACAGCGAGGGCAGGTAGATCACCAGCCACTCGACGGTGTTGGCCTGCACCCGCAGATGGCGCTCCAGCTCCGGATCGCCGGTCATGGCCGGCGCGTCGATGCCGGTGCGACGGCGGGCGCCGCCGATCCTGAAGATCATCCAGACATAGACCAGCAAGGAGACCAGGGTGACGATGGCCACCAGCGCGTGCGATTGAGTCATGTTTCCGCTTCCTCCTGGCGGCCTCCCCGGACCGCCTCACAGCCAGACTATTCGTATTCGCCCTGAGTATGCACGCGGCGTTCGGCGGTCTATGGAGCCGCGCACGCCGGGAACCCGGCCGGGTTTCGTTCGCTCCTAGACTGAACGATCCCCTTTGCGGAGGCTTCGTAAGCCATGCATGTGGACTCTGCCGCGATCCGAGCGATCGACTACACCCCTGAACACGGCAAGCTGTTCGTCACGTTCCAGGACGGCGATGAATACGTCTATGTCGGCGTTCCCGAGCGCGTCAGCCGGGCCTTCTTTCGCGCGCCTTCCAAGGGCCGGTTCTTCCAGCGGCTGATCCGGGACCGGTATCCGTACAACCGGGTGTGAGAGCCAAAAACGCTCTCTCCTGGCGCGAGAGAGCCGGCCATCTTGGACCAAATGAAAAAGGCGCCGCGAGTTTCCCCGCGACGCCCTTTGATCGTTTGGCTTTAACCCGCCTAGCCGCGCTTGTCCCGCTTGGCCAGGACCCGCAGGCGAAGGGCGTTCAGCTTGATGAAGCCGCCGGCGTCGCGGTGGTCGTAGGCGACCTTGCCTTCCTCGAAGGTGACCAAATCCTGGTCGTACAGCGAGTAGGGGCTGCTGCGGCCGATGACGGTGACATTGCCCTTGTAGAGCTTCACGCGCACTTGGCCGGTGACCTTCTGCTGGCTGTAGTCGATGGCCGCCTGCAGCATCTCGCGCTCGGGGGTGAACCAGAAGCCGTTGTACACCAGCGTGGCGTACTTCGGCATCAGTTCGTCCTTCAGGTGCATGGCGCCGCGGTCCAGCGTGATGCTCTCGATGCCGCGGTGAGCGGCCAGCAGGATGGTGCCGCCCGGGGTCTCGTAGACGCCGCGCGACTTCATGCCGACGAAGCGGTTCTCGACCAGGTCGAGGCGACCGATCCCGTTGTCGCGGCCCAGCTCGTTCAGCTTGGTCAGCAGGGTGGCCGGGCTCATCGCAACACCGTCGATGGCGACCGGGTCGCCCTTCTCGAAGTCGATGGTGATGATGGTCGGCTTGTCCGGCGCGTCCTCGGGCGCGATCGTGCGCATGTGGACGAACTCGGGGGCCTCGACCGCCGGGTCTTCCAGGACCTTACCCTCGGACGAGGAGTGCAGCAGGTTGGCGTCGACGCTGAACGGCGCCTCGCCGCGCTTGTCCTTGGTGATCTGGATCTGGTGCTTCTCGGCAAAGTCCAGCAGCGCCTCGCGGGACTTGAAGTCCCACTCGCGCCAGGGGGCGATCACGGTGATGTCGGGCTCGAGGCCGTAATAGCCGAGCTCGAAACGGACCTGATCGTTGCCCTTGCCGGTGGCGCCGTGGCTGACGGCGTCGGCGCCGGTCTTGCGGGCGATCTCGATCTGCTTCTTGGCGATCAGCGGACGAGCGATCGAGGTGCCTAGCAGGTACTGGCCCTCATAGACGGTGTTGGCGCGGAACATCGGGAAGACGTAGTCGCGCACGAACTCTTCGCGGACGTCCTCGATGAAGATGTTTTCGGGCTTCACGCCGGCCGCCAGGGCCTTGGCGCGGGCCGGTTCGATCTCTTCGCCCTGACCAAGGTCGGCGGTGAAGGTCACGACCTCGGCATTATGCTCGGTCTGCAGCCACTTGAGGATGATCGAGGTGTCGAGACCGCCCGAATAGGCGAGCACGACCTTCTTCACGGGCTTGTCGGCCATGAGAGGGTCCTTTCGGAGAGAAACACAAAGTCGCGCGCCTTCAACGGCGAAAGACCGCGCGGGTCAAGCGTTAATAGGGGCTCTAGATCTGGCCCTCGTCCTGCAACGTCTTCATGACCGAGCGCAGGTGGAAAAGCTGAGCCATGGCCAGCACGGCGCCGAGGGTGGCGCGCACGCAGAACACCATCACTGCGTCCAGCCCTTCAGCCCGGAACGTTGTTCCCGATAGGGTGAAGGCGAAGATGATCGCCATGGACGCGATGGGAATCCAGAGCAGGCCCGCGGCCTTGTTGAACCGAAGCGCGGGCTTTCCCTCGCGGGTCCAGACGATCGGCACGCTGGCGCCGGCCGGAATGCGTTGCCAGGCGCCATGAGCGGTGGTGGCGATGATGGTCAGGGCGGCGATCGACAGACCATCGCCAAGGATACGCAGCGCCGTTTCCATCGCCTACACCGTCACTTGGGCGCCCAACTCGACCACGCGGCCGGGCGGGATCTTGAAGAAGTCGGTCGGGTTGGCGGCGTTCTTCATCAGGTAGATGAATAGGCGATCCTGCCACATCGGCATGCCGGAATTGGCCGATGGCACGATCGAGCGGCGGCCGAGGAAGAAGCTGGTGGCCATGATGTCGAACTTCAGGCCCTGCTTGCGGCACACGGCTAGAGCCTTGGGAATGTTGGGACTTTCCATGAAGCCGTAGTTGACGATGACCTTCTTGAAGTCGTCGTTGACCTTCTCGATCTTCACACGGTCCTCCTCGGCGACGCGCGGCGTCTCGGCCGTGCGGACCGTCAGGATCACGTTGCGCTCGTGCAGCACCTTGTTGTGCTTGAGGTTGTGCATCAGCGCCACCGGCGTCATGTCGGGGTCGGAGGTCAGGAAGATCGCCGTGCCGGGGGCGCGATGCGGAGCGCGGGCACGCAGGATGTCCATCAGATCGGCGACGGGCAGGCTGTCGCGGCGGGTCTTGTCGGTCAGGATCTGGCTGCCGCGCACCCAGGTGGCCATGATCGTGAACAGCGCCGCGCCGATCAGCACGGGCAGCCAGCCGCCCGAGAAGAAGCGCAGGGCGTTGGCGCTGAGGAAGGTGATGTCCAGCGTCAGGAACGGCACGAGGAAGAGCAGCGCCATCGGCATGCTCCATTTCCACAGTTTGCGCATGACGATGAAGGCCATGCAGGTGGTCACGATCATCGTGCCGGTCACGGCCAGGCCATAGGCGTGGGCCAGGGCCGAAGACGTCTGGAAGGTGAACATGATGGCCAGCACGCCGACCAGCAGCATGGTGTTGAGCTGGGGCACGAAGATCTGGCCCGACTGGGTTTCGGACGTGCGGCGCACGTCCAGGCGCGGCAGCAGGCCCAGCTGGATGGCCTGCTGGGTCAGCGAGAACGCGCCGGTGATGACCGCCTGGCTGGCGATCACGGTCGCCGCGCCGGCCAGCAGCACCAGCGGCAGGCGTGCGGCTTCAGGCGCCATTTCGAAGAACCAGTTAACCTCCGGCATCGCCTTACCGGCGGCTTCCGCCGCCTGCAGCGTGCTGAGGGCGAAGGCGCCTTGGCCCAGATAGTTCATGGCCAGGCACGGCAGAACGAAGAACAGCCAGGCGGCCTGGATCGGCCAGCGCCCGAAATGACCCATGTCGGCGGTCAGGGCCTCGACGCCCGTCACGGTGAGGAACACCGCGCCCAGGACGATGAAGCCCGTGAGGCCGTGCTCAGCCAGGAACTTGACCGCGTAGTACGGGTTGACCGCCATCAGGATGCCGGGGTTGCTCGCCAGGTTCATGAGCCCCAGCGCGAACATCACGCCAAACCAAAGCGCGCAGACCGGGCCAAACAGCTTGCCCACCGAGGCCGTGCCGCGGCTCTGGATGAAGAACAGGCCCAGCAGCATGACCGTGGCGATCAGCAGGACGACCTCGTTGGTCACGCTATGCTCGAGCGCGGGAATGGTGCGAAGGCCTTCCACCGCGGACAGAACCGACATGGCCGGCGTGATTACCGCGTCGCCATAGAACAGCGCCGCGCCGGCGACGCCCAGGGCGAACACCAGAGCGGTCCGCCGGCCCATGGCGTGTTGGGCCAGGGCCATCAGCGACAGCACGCCGCCTTCGCCCTTGTTGTCGGCGCGCATGATAAAGACGACGTATTTGATCGTCACGATCAGGAACATCGCCCACAGCGCCAGCGAGACCACGCCGAAGATCTCGGATCGGGTGACGCCGTCGTGGGCGGCTGCGGCCAAGGCTTCCTTGAACGCGTAGAGCGGGCTGGTGCCGATGTCGCCGAACACCACGCCGACCGAGCCCAGCGCCAGGGCGAAGAAGCCGTGTCCCTTCAGGTCATGCCCATTGCCGTTCGGCGGGGCCCCATCCTGTTGTGGAATGTCAGAAGACGCGGGCGCACAATCGGGTGCGGAAGCGTGGGGGGCTTCGGAAGCCATGCAATCCCTCCGGGGAGCCCTCGCAAAACGCTGCTGGCCGACCCATATCGCGATCAAGCGCGGCGCGATACACCCAAACCGCGCCGGGTTCAATCGTCACGCTGCGTCGCATTACGCGGTCCCCAAGCCGTTGAGGATTTCCGCAGCGGGCGAGTTTTCGGTTGAACGCGCGGGCGGCCACCTTACGTTCCCGGGTTGAGATGTCGGACAGTCAGAAATTTCCCGTCGCGGCCCATGCCCTGGCCTATCTGGCGCACAAGGCGGCGTTCTCGCCGGATCGCGCCGTGGCCAGCGCGGAACTCGCCGCCTCCGTGCCAACCAACCCTGTCGTGGTGCGCCGGGTGACCGCCATGCTGGGCAAGGCGGGACTGATCGGCGCGCGGGCGGGCGCCAATGGCGGCGCCTGGTTGCTGAAACCCGCCGAGACCATCACGCTCGATGTCGTCCTGCGGGCGGTGAACGGCTGCGCGCATCTGGGCGTGGCGCCCAAGGGCGTGAAGGGTTGTCCCGTGGGGGAGAAGATCCCCGACGCCGTCCGCGCGGCGATCCTTTCCGCCGACCAGGCCGCCGCTGAAAGGCTTTCCCGCATCACGGTCGCGGACCTCTTGGACGGGCTTGCCTAAACGCACGGGCCGCTTTCAGGCGGGCTGATCCCGGGTCCCAAAAAACTGCATCAAAGATTGTGGCTAATCCCCTGGCGCCGCTTTGGAGCGTCATTACGTAATCGCTACCGATCCAGTTTCCAAACGTGAGGGATTGCCATGACCACCGTCGCCATCGCCTACCATTCCGGCTACGGCCATACCGAAGTTCTGGCTCAGAAGGTCGCCGAAGGCGTCCGTGACGCGGGCCAGACACCCGTTCTGCTGAAGATCGAGAGCGCCGCCCAGGACTTCGCGCCGCTGATCGAGCAGATTACCGCTGCGGACGCCGTCGTCTTCGGCGCGCCGACCTATATGGGCGACGTGTCGGGCGTGTTCAAAGTGTTCGCCGACGCCACCTCCAGCGCGTTCTTCACCGGCGCCTGGAAGGACAAGCTGGCCGCCGGCTTCACCAATTCGCACAGCTTAGCCGGCGACAAGGCCCACGCGCTGGCCAGCCTGACCATCCTGGCGGCGCAGCACGGCATGAACTGGATCAATCTGGGCCTGGCGCCGCCCAACGTCACCGCCGCCGAGCGCGGCCCCGACACGATCAATCGCGTCGGCTCCTTCATCGGCCTGGCCGCGCAGTCCGACAACGCCTCGCCGGAAATCACGCCGCCGGCCGGCGACCGCGAGACCGCGCGACTGCTGGGCGAGCGCGTCGCCAAGGCGGCTGCGCGCTGGGTCGCCGGCGCCGCCCGCGGCGGACTCGATCAGGCCGCCTGAGGCGTCGTCCACGATCACGGCCGTCGCCCTCCCGGCCGTGATCCGAAAGGGGCGCGCCTCGCCATTCCGGCGCGCCCCTTTCGCTCCGCCGCCTGGAGGGTTGCTTGAACCAAATCGCGGGCCGTGCTCGACTCCGGCGGAGTTTCCACCGGATCATCGCATCATGGCCCGTCGTCTCGCCCTGATCACCGGCGCCTCCGCCGGCATCGGGGCCGCTTCCGCCCGCATCTACGCCAGCCACGGCTATGACGTGGCCCTCACCGCGCGCCGGGCCGATCGGCTCGAGAGCCTGGCCGCCGAGATCAAGCTGCGCTCGGGCGTCGAGGCCTACGCCCTTCCCGCCGATCTCGCCGAGCCCGGCGGCGTCGACGCGGTGCTGGCGGGTGTCGCCCAGCAGGGGCGAGAGATCGACGCCTTGGTCAACAACGCCGGCTACGGTTTGCCGGGGACCTATGACGCCACCCGCTGGGAGGATCAGGCCAAGTTTCTCCAGCTGATGCTGACCAGCGTCTGCGAGATGAGCCACAAGGTCCTGCCGGGCATGGTCGAGCGCAGGTTCGGACGCATCGTCAATGTCGCCTCGCTGGCGGGCCTGGTTCCCGGCGCGGCCGGCCACACGCTCTATGCCGCCACCAAGAGCTTCCTGGTGAAGTTTTCCCAGAGCCTGCACTTGGAAAACCTGCAGACGGGCGTCCATGTCAGCGCCTTGTGCCCGGGCTTCACCTATTCGGAGTTCCACGACGTGAACGGCACTCGCGCCCAGGTCAGCCAGGGTGTGCCAGAGTGGATGTGGCTGGGGGCCGACGAGGTGGCCGCCGCCGGCTACGAGGCCGCCGAGGCCAACCGCTCGATCTGCGTGCCCGGCGCGCCGAACAAGGCCATCGCCGCCATCGCCAAGCTCGTGCCCGACGACTGGGCCCTGGCCCTGATGGCCAGCCAGGGAAGCCGGTTCCGCAAGGTGTGAGATTGCAGCCCGGGCCGTCCTTTTTGATAAGCCGGTCCGGACCTGCTATATGTCCGCCTCGACCCCCGACCATCCGGACACCCCCTTGAGCGTCACCCTCGACCTGTCGCGCGTCTCGTCCGAGACGACGCCCGCCCAACCCGTCTCCAAGCCGCCGGTCAACCTATCTGGCCTGACGCGCCCGCAGTTGGTCGCGGCGCTGGTCGAAAGCGGCGTGGTCGAGCACGGCAAGGCCAAGATGCGGGCCACCCAGATCTTCCGCTGGATCCACCATCGCGGCGTCACTGACTTCGCCGACATGAGCGATGTGGCCAAGGAGACCCGTGCGCGTCTCGCCGAAGCCTTCACCATCGCCCGTCCCGAGATCGTCGAGCGCCAGGTGTCCAAGGACGGCACCCGCAAGTGGCTGATCCGCATGGCCCCGGGCATCGAGGTCGAAAGCGTCTACATTCCCGGCGTCGGCCGGGCCGGCGCCCTCTGCGTGTCCAGCCAGGTCGGCTGCACGCTGAACTGCAGCTTCTGCCACACCGGCACCCAGCCGCTGGTCCGCAACCTGACCACGGCCGAGATCGTCGCCCAGGTGCAGGTGGCCAAGGACGATCTGGCCGAATGGCCGTCCGACAAGGAAGACCGCCAGCTCTCGAACATCGTGTTCATGGGCATGGGCGAGCCGCTCTACAATCTGGGCCAGGTGGCCGACGCCATCGAGATCATCAGCGACAACGAAGGCATCGCCATCTCCCGTCGCCGGATCACGGTGTCGACCTCGGGCGTGGTGCCGATGCTGGAAAAGCTGGGCTCGACCACCCAGGCCATGCTGGCGATCAGCCTGCACGCCACCAACGACCCGCTGCGCGACGTCCTGGTTCCGCTGAACAAGAAGTACCCGATCGCCGAGCTGATGGCCGGCATCCGCGCCTATCCGGGCCTTAGCAACGCCCGCCGCGTGACCTTCGAGTACGTGATGCTGAAGGGCGTCAACGACAGTCCCGAGGAAGCGCGCGCCCTGGTCAAGCTGATCAAGGGCATCCCGGCCAAGATCAACCTGATCCCGTTCAATCCCTGGCCGGGCAGCGACTACCAGTGCTCGGACTGGGCGACGATCGAGGCCTTCGCCGCGATCCTCAACAAGGCCGGCTACTCCTCGCCGATCCGCACCCCGCGCGGCCGCGACATTCTCGCCGCCTGCGGTCAGCTGAAGAGCGAAAGCGAAAAGGTTCGCGCCTCGGCGCTGCGCAAGCTGTCGCTGGCGGCGATGGCGGGCGTGCTGTCCGACGACGACGAGGACGAGGCGGCCTGATGCGGTTGGCGGCCGGGGCATGAAGGCTCAGCTCTCGCGAGACGGGCGCCCCCTACGCAAGCCTTGCCGACCCGTGTTAGTCAGGGGGCTGTCAGTCCATCGGGGTCATTTGCGTCCATGCCGTCCCAGCTTCAGTCGCCCGAGGTCCAGGCCTTCGCCACCGGCTTTCCGGTCACCCTGCTACATGCGAGCGTGACGTTGGTGATGCTGATCCTGGGCACCACGCTCTACGCCCTGCTGACCCCGCACAAGGAAGTCACCCTGATCCGTGAAGGCAATGCGGCGGCGGCGCTCTCGCTCGGCGGCGTGTTCGTCGGCCTGGCCATCCCGCTGGCGGTGTCGTTGCGTGCCTCGACCTCGGTGACCGAGATCGTCATCTGGGGCGCGGCGACCATCGCCGTGCAGCTTCTGGTGTTCCGCATCACCGACATGTTGCTCAAGGGCTTGCCCGAGCGGATCCACGAGGGCGAGGTGGCCGCCGCCGCCCTGCTGGTCGGGGCCAAGCTGGGCGTGGCCCTGATCCTGGCCGCGGCCGTGGCCGGCTGATAAGATCGAGCCCGGAGGTCGTCCGGTGCATTTCCCCAAGCTTCCCGACTGGCTGGTCTATGCTGCGGCGGTCAGCGCCCTGGTGATCGTCGCTGTCGGTCGTCAGGAACGGTCCGACGCGCCACCGCCACCGCCGCCGGTGCCGGGCGAGGAGGGCTTGCCGCTGGGGCCGTCCTCGCCGTTCGATCCCTCGATCGTGGTGCAGGTGCCCGACAAGCCCTCTCCGGGTTCGGGAACCGCCTTTTCGGTCGGCGATGACGGCGTGTGGCTGACGGCTCGCCATGTGGTCGACGGCTGCAAGCAGGCGGCGATCGTGGTGGCGGACGGACGCGGGGTCGCCGCCAAGGTCCATGTCGACACCCGCGCCGACGCCGCCGTGCTGACGACCGAAGGCGGCGCGCCGGCCGTTCCGCTGGGTATCGACCAGCCGCTGCGGCGTGGCGCGCGGGCCTATCATCCTGGTTTTCCCCAAGGCCATCCGGGCGAGGCCGCCTCGCGCCTGCTGGGTCGGGAGAACCTGGTCGTTCATGGCCGGGGCGCGCGCACCGAGCCCGTGCTGGTCTGGGCCGAAGTCGGCCGCACCGATACGCTGAAGGGCACGCTTTCGGGCCTCTCCGGCGCGCCCGCTCTCGACAGCGCCGGCCGGGTGATCGGCGTCACGGTGGCCGAGGCCCCCCGTCGCGGCCGCATCTACACGACCGCGCCCGAAACCCTGAAGGCCGTCCTCGGTTCGCGCCGCCGTCCCGCAGCCTCTGAATTCGCGCCCAGCGAACCGATCACCACCGAGAACTACGGTCGTGTCGCCGACGGCCTGCGCCGCGACCTGCGGGTGGCGCAGGTGGTGTGTCTGGCGGTTTAGGGCATTTCCCCCCCCCCAGAAGCCTTCTAAGACGCCGTCAGCGTCTTTCCCTGGCGGGCCGCCACCATGAACGACAGCACTATCGCGACCACACCGATCAGCGCCGTGTAGATGAAGAAGGCCGTATAGCCGGCCGCCATGGCGGGCGCGCTGACCCCCAGTTTGGCGCCGGCGGCGGTGAAGCTCTCGGGCGGCAGGCGGGTGAACAGGGCCTTGAGCGGCGCCGTGAATCCGCCGCTCTCGGCCGCCTTGGCCGACGCTTCTACGATCCGCCCCGACTGCGAGGCGATCAGCTTGCCGGGCAGGGCATAGAGCGAGGAGAACAACGCGTACTGCGTGGCCGTGAAGCCCGCACTGGTCAGGCTGGACATGTAGGCGATCAACGCCGTGCCCGCGATGCCGCCGGCGATGTTGTCCAGGCAGATCGAGGCGAACAGCATCCCGGTATTGTGCCCGCTCATCGCCAGCAGCGCGAACATCAGGTTGCTGAGCGGCTGAGCGAAAGCCCCGATGACCAGAGCCTTTATCAGACCCAGTCTCGCGACGATCACCCCGCCCAGGAACACGCCGGCCATCGAGGCGATGATGCCAAACACCTTCCGGATCTCGGCGATCTCGGTGAGCGTGAAGCCCATGTCGCGGTAGAACGGATTCATGATGTTCAGCACGAAGTCCGAGACCCGATAGACGCAGATCGCCGCCAGGATCAGGCCAGCCACACCGTGAAAGCGGGTCAGAAACTCGCCCAGCGGTTCGCCGAACGCTTTGGACATGTAGACGCCGGGCTTGGTGCGGACCTTTGGAATCGGCCAGGCGGCGACTACGACGATGGCGAGGCCGACCGCGACGCCCACCAACTGTAGCCAGACGCCGTTCGGCTTGGCGGTCCAGGCCTCGGCCAGGGCTTCGCCGCCAACGAGCTTGGAGAGCAGGGTCGCGTCGCCGGACAAGCCTGAGCCAAGCGCCAGAGCGCCAAGCAGCAGGATGGCCAGCCGTGCAAGCCATTCGACGACTTCTAGAGCCTTCGACTGCTCGACATCGTCGGTCGGGATCGGGCGGATGATGTGCTCGGCCTCGCGCGGGGCGCACAGCGTGGCCAATACGCCGAGGCCCACGATCAGGCCCATCGCCGCATAGGATAGATTCCAGCCAAACCGCTCGGCTAGCAGCAGCGGTCCCGCCCCGGCGACGATCATGGCGACGCGGTAGCCCCATTGGTAAGCGACGACCATGGGGCCTTGCTCTTCCGCGTTGGCGACCTCGATGCGCCAGGCGTCGATGACGATATCGTGCGAGGCGGTGGCGAAACCGACCGTCACGGCCGCCGCCGCCAAGAAGCCTAGCTGGTTGAGCGGGTTCATGGTCGAGATCGTCCAGAGGCCCAGCACCATCACGGTCTGGAACACCAGCATCCAGGCGCGGCGATGACCCAGAAGCCGGTGCAGAACGGGCACCGTGGTGCGGTCGATCAGGGGGGCCCACAGGAACTTGAAGGAGAACGACAGGGTCGCCAGGCTGAAAAAGCCGATCACGGCCAAAGACAGACCCGCGTCGCGCAGCCAAAGCGACAGGGTGTCGAAGATGAGCATGAACGGGAGACCCGAGGCGAAGCCCAGGCCCAGCATCACCAGACTGCGCCGCTCGCCGAAGAAGGCGAGGGTTTGCAGCAGGGTCTTCTTTTGCGGAGCCTCGGGTGTCTCGGCTTGATTGGTCACGGCGGCGATCCCCCAGCGGGGGACACCCCCGTATCAGCCGGCGACCTTGGCTCGCGTCGCGGGTTTCGTCCAGACACCCGAGGGACCGCCCGTGGTCCAGCGCCTGAGCGTCTCGCGTAGCGCCTCTTGGGTCAGGGGCTTGACCAGGAAGTCGTCCATGCCGGCCGCCAGGCAGGTGCGGCGGTCCTCGTCGAAGGCGTCGGCGGTCAAGGCGGCGATCGGCGTAGCCACGCCCTTGGTCCGGAGGGTCCTGGCCGCCTCGATCCCCGTCAGACCGGGCATGCGCAGGTCCATCAGAATCAGGTCGTAGACCCCGCCCGAAGCGGCGGCGACGGCCTGTTCGCCGTCGGCGACGCGGTCGACCTTGCAGCCCTCGCGCTCCAGGAGGGTGCGGGCCAAGAGGGCGTTGATCGGATTGTCTTCGGCCAGGAGCACCCGCGCGCCGGTGGCGACCGCGCCGGCGATGCGGTCGTCGTGGGCGGGTTCGTCCTCGGCGACGCCGCCGGCGGTCGAGGCTTTCAGCACCTGGGCGACCAGGGAGGCCGCGCGCAACGGCTTGATCAGATAGCCCGAGAAGCCGGCGGCCTTCAGGCGGTCTATGCAGTCGCGCTGTTCGGGGGTCAAAAGCACGACCGACTGGCGCCCGGCGGGCGGTGTCAGGGCTCCGTCCGGCCCCGAAAGCGCCGCGTCGATCAGCAGCACGGCGTCGGCCGGAGCGCCGGCCAGCGCGGCGTCGACGTCGACGGCGGAATGGGCGCGACCGCCGGCCGCCTCGATCTGGCGCACCGTGGCGGCGCGCACGATCGCGTTGGGCGAGACGACGGCGACGTCCTGGCCCGCGAGCGGTGTCGCGCGAGCGGGCGGCGCGGCCGGCGCGAACGGCGCCTCGAACCAGAATTCTGCGCCCTGGCCCAGCTCGCCCCCGACGCCGACCTCGCCACCCATGGCCGCCGAGAGGCGGGAGACGATGGCCAGGCCCAGGCCCGCACCCCCCAACTGGGTGGCGTGGGTGATGTCGGTCTGGACGAAGGCCTCGAAGATGCGGGCCCGGGCCTCGGGCGCGACGCCTGGGCCGGTGTCGGCCACCGAGAAGCGGATGCGCCCCCCGTCCAAGGCGCTGGCGGTCAACAGCACGCCGCCTGTCTCGGTGAATTTCACGGCGTTGCCGGCGAAATTCAGCAGGATCTGTCGCAGCCGACCTTCGTCCGCGAGGATGGAGGGCAGGGGCGTCGAGACGGCCCAAGCGATCTCGACGCCCTTTTCATGGGCGCGCGGGCTCATCAGTTCGGCGACCTGACGCAGCAGGCTCTCGATATCGACCGGGGCCAGTGAGAGCTCGATCGCGGCCGCGCCTAGGCGGGCGAAATGCAGCACGTCATTGACCAGCGACAGCAGGTGGTCGCCGCTCTCGCGCAGCGCCGTCACGTAGGAACGCTGCTCGGCCGTCAGCTTTGTGTTCTCCAGGAGGCGCGCCATGCCCAGCACGCCGTTCAGCGGCGTGCGGAACTCATGGCTCAGCGTCGCCAGCTGCTCGGGCGTCACGCTGGGATGGCGGTCGTCGGATCGGGTTTCGCTCATAGGGGCCAAGCCTAACGGGCCCGGCTTAACGGGCGGTCAAGCTGGACCGGCCGCCGCATAGCTTTCTTCGCCCGCTGGAGTTGTGCGGCGATAGGCGAGGGCCTCGGCGACATGGACCCGCTTGACGCCTTCCGCACCTTCTAGGTCGGCGATGGTCCGCGACAGACGCAGCACCCGGGTCCAGCCCCGCGCGCTGATGCGTCCGGCCTCGGCGGCGCGGGACAGTAGGTCGCGGCCGGCGGTGTCGAGGCCTGCGATCTTCTCAAGAAAGGCGCCCTCGGCGCGGCCGTTCAGACCCTCGGCGGCGCCTAGCGCCTCGGCGCGTTCGAGCTGCAGATTTCGGGCCCGCGCCACGCGGGCGGCGGCTTCGGCCGATCCTTCGACGGGCGGCGGCAGGGCCAGATCGGCGGCGGTGACGGCGGGCATGTCGACGGCGAGGTCGATGCGGTCCATCAAGGGACCCGAGACGCGTCCCTGATAGTCCTTCTGGCACCGGGGCGCCTTGCCGCAAGCGCCACGCCCGGGGCCGCCATGACCACAGCGGCAGGGATTCATCGCCGCCACCAACTGCACCTTGGCCGGATAGCGCACATGGGCGTTGGCGCGGGCGACCATCACCTCGCCGGTCTCCAACGGGCCCCGCAGGCTGTCCAACGCCTGCACCCCGAACTCGGGCAGCTCATCGAGAAACAGCACGCCATTGTGCGCCAACGAGACCTCGCCCGGCTTGGCGCGGTGGCCGCCGCCGGTCAGGGCGGCCATGCTGGCGCTGTGATGCGGCGCACGGAAAGGGCGCGCGCGGGTCAGGGTTCCGCGCGCGATCAGTCCCGCCACCGAGTGAACCATCGACGTCTCCAGCAACTCGGCGGAGGTCAGGGGTGGCAGGAGGCCCGGCAGGCGCTGGGCCAGCATCGACTTGCCCGAGCCCGGCGGGCCGGAGAACAGCAGGTTGTGACCGCCGGCCGCCGCGATCTCCAGGGCGCGCTTGGCGTTTTCCTGGCCCTTCACATCACGCAGGTCCTTGGGCCGCTCGCCCTCGATAATGGGCCCCGGCGTCGGCGCCGACAGGATCTGGCTTCCTCGGAAGTGATTGATCAGCGCCACCAGCGAGCGGGGCGCCAGAATGCGCGTGCCGCCCGCCCAGGCCGCTTCCGGCCCCGAGGCCTCGGGGCAGATGAGCCCAAGGTCCATGGCGCCCGCCGCCATAGCGGCCGGAAGCGCGCCAGCGGCCGGGACGATGCGGCCGTCCAGCGACAGCTCACCCATGGCCGCCCAGCCGTCCAGGGCGTCCAGGGGGATGACGCCGAGCGCGGCCATGACCGCGAGGGCGATCGGCAGGTCGAAGTGCGTGCCCTCCTTGGGCATGTCGGCGGGCGCCAGGTTGGCGACGATGCGCTTGCCGGGAAGCGACAGGCCGAGGCCTGCAAAGGCGCCGCGCACCCGTTCACGGCTTTCGGCGACAGCCTTGTCGGCCAGCCCGACCACCACGAACGCGTGCTGGCCGGTCGTCAGTTGGACCTCCACGTCGACCCGGCGGGCCTCGACGCCTTCGAACGCGACTGTGACGACCCTGGCGGCCATCGTAACTCCTTGAGGAACATCAACTTATCCACAAGGAGCAACACATCTTGCGAAATGGAGCAAGAACGAAAAACGAACGTTTCGGGAAATCTCGATGTTTACGTAGAGTTACCCACCGTTCGCGCGAATATCCTCAATCCTGTTCCAGAGTACGTCGGCAGCGTTGATTCCGGTAAATCGCAGCAGCTGTTGCGCACCCGTGGGCGAGGTGACGTTGATCTCGGTAAGGTATTCTCCGATCACGTCAATTCCGACGAACAGCAGCCCGCGACGCTTGAGTTCGGGGGCGATGATCTTGCAAAGCTCCAGGTCGCGGGCCGTCAAGGCCACGGCCTCAGCGCGACCGCCGACCCGCAGGTTCGACCGCACCTGGCCCGCAGCCGGCACGCGATTGATGGCGCCCACCGGTTCGCCGTCGACCAGCAGGATGCGCTTGTCGCCCTTGCTGACAGCGGGAACGAACTTTTGGGCGATGACCTGCTCGCGGCCGATCATGGCGTGCAGCTCCAAGAGCGCATCGAGATTAGGGTCGTCCGCCAGCAGACGCGCCACGCCCGACCCGCCGCCGCCATACAGGGGCTTCAAGACAATATCGCCGTGCCGGGCGCGGAAGTCGTAGATCGCCTCGTGGTCGCTGGTGATCAGGGTCGGCGGCTGCACGCCCGGGAAGTCGGTGACGAACAGCTTCTCGGGCGCGTTTCGCACCTCGGCCGGGTTGTTCACCACCAGGGTGTGCGGATGGACCTTTTCCAGGAAGTGCGTGGCCGTGATGTAGGCCATGTCGAACGGCGGATCCTGGCGCATGAGGACGACGTCGACATCGTCCTTCATGTCTAGCACCATCGTCTCGCCCAGTCGGGCGTGGGCCCCCTTTTCGGCGAAAACCTCGACGGGCTGGGCGCGGGCGAACACCCGGCCGTCTTCCTGGGAGAGCTTGTCGGGAGTGTAGAACCAGAGCTTGTGACCCCGGCTCTGGGCTTCCATCATCATCAGGAAGGACGTGTCGGTGTCGATATTGATCCCCAGGATGGGATCCATCTGAACGGCGACTCGCAGCGACATGGGGGCTCCTGGGGTTCGGCTCTGGAGCCTAGTTAAGCCGTTTTGGCTGGAACGCTAGTTCAAGCGCAGCCGAACCCGTTCGCGCGCCGCCCGCGCCGCGATCGCCGCGCCGCCGTCGAGGACTTGCGCGCGCGAGAGCGCCTGCAGCGCGCCCGCCAAGGCGCCTTGGCCTTCGCGCGCCGCCGCGACGTCCAGCCAGGGACGGTGATCAGCCGGGTTCAGCAGGGCGCGCCGCAGGGCGGAGCGCTCGGCGCGCGGCCAGTCCTTGGCCTGCTGGGCGCGGGCGAAGATGTTGTTCTGCAGGCGGATCAGAACGGCGCGGTCGCTGATCGGGGCCATCAGGAGCTCAAGCCGCGCGGCGACATCCGGCATCAGGCCCGTGCGCAGGGCGCGGCGTGACAGTTCGGACGGCAGCACGACCCGTCCTTCGCTGAACGGGTCCAGCGCCAGCGGACCTTCTTCGGTCTCGATGCGCAGCAGGAAGTGACCGGGAAAGTCGACGCCGTAGAGCTCCAGCCCGGCCGCGCGGGCCGCGTGCAGATAGAAGACGCCCAGCGCGACCGGCAGCCCCTTGCGGCGGTGGGCGATAGCGATGACGTCGGCGTTGTCCGGATGGTCGTAGGTGATCACGTCCCCCGTCAAGCGCAGGTCGCCGGCCAGGGTCTCAGCCACGGCCTCCTCGGGTGACTCGGTCTCGGCGCGGCGGCGCAGGCGTTCCACGGCGTCGTTGGCCAGATCAATCGCGGCCTTGGTGTCGCGGCTGGGATCGTCGTGCACGGCGCAGGCCAAGGCGGCCTCGAACAGCGGAAAGCCGTCGTCGGGCCCCTCGCCAGCCTTGGTCAGAATCTCTTCGGCCTCTTCTCGCGTCATGTCAGGCCCCGCGCCAGGCGTCGGGCAGGTGGCGAGGCGGCCGCCCGGGGGCGATCGCGATCAGGTCCAGTCGCACGAGGAGATCGCGCAGTCCCGTCCGATGCGCAGAAAGGTGGGCGGCGGCGCGACGCAGGCGCTCCCTCTGAGTGGGCTTCACGGCGTCCAGCGCTTCCTCGATCGTCCGGCGTTGCTTGACCTCGATAACGGCCAGCACCTTGCCGCGTTGCGCCAGGAGGTCGATTTCCCCAAGCGGCGTCGCCAGGCGAAAACCGAGAATCCGATAGCCCTTCGCCATCAGCCACAGCGCGGCGATCACCTCGGCCCGCCGCCCGACCTTGCGCGCGGCGGTTCCGCGCGCCTGGCGGACGCCGGACGTCATCACGCCTGTTCCTTCATCGACAGGGCCTGACGGTAGAGGTCCTTGCGGGAAAGTCCCAGCGCTTTGGCCACCTCTGAGGCGGCCTCGCCCAACGGCAGGCGGCTCATGGCCTCGCGCAGAGCGGCTTCGGCGTCTCCGGCGCTGGCGACCTTCGCGGTTCCGGGGCCGACCAGGATCACGATCTCGCCCTTGGGCGCCTCGAACCTTGGATCGGTAGCGAGGTCGCTCAGCGGCCCTCTCACGCAGGTCTCGTAGAGCTTGGTGAGCTCGCGACAGACGGCGGCCGGGCGGTCGCCACCGAACACCACCGCCATGTCGGCCAGGCAGTCGGCGACCCGCGAAGCGCCTTCGTAGATGATCAGGGTGGCGCGGGTGTTGGCGAACTCTTCGAAGAAGGTCCGCCGGGCAGCGCTCTTCGGCGGCGGGAAGCCGGCGAACAGGAACCGTTCGGTCGGCAGGCCGGCCAGGGTCAGGGCGGCGAGCGCGGCCGAGGCGCCGGGGATCGGGATCACGTTATGGCCGGCGGCGATGGCCTCCCGCGCCAGGCGATAACCCGGGTCGGACACCATCGGCGTGCCGGCGTCCGAGACGAGGGCGACGCGCTCGCCGGCGGCCAGGCGCTCGAGAATCCCAGGTATCGCGCGTTCGGCCACGTGCTCGTCGTGGCGTTCCAGCTTGGTTCGGATGCCGTAGGCCGATAGCAGTTTGCCGGTTACACGGGTGTCCTCGGCCAGCAGCAGGTCGCAGCCGGCCAGCACGTCCAGCGCCCGGAGGGTGATGTCGCGCAGGTTGCCGATCGGCGTCGCCACCAGATAGAGGCCCGGCGCCAGGGGCGCGTCGGACAGGGCCGGTGGAGGAAGCTGACGGCTCAAGGGCGAGGGGTCCTTCGTTTGTGGTGAACCCATATCAGGTCGCAAGCGCGCCTGTCAGCCGATCAAGCACCAGCCGGCCCGCGCGCGTAGCGCGCAGGCGACCTGGGTCGTCGACCAGCAATCCTGCTTCGACCAGATCCCGAACCTTGGCGAGATCCGGCGTGAGGCCCAGCGGCGCAAGCTCCTCGAAGCTGACGCCGTCATCGATACGCAGGCCCAGGATCAGGCGCTCTTCGGCGATGTCCTCCGGGTCCAGAATCTCTCGCGCGAAGCCGACGCCGTGCTCGCGAACGGCGACGACATAGTCCTTGATCGCGCGATGCGCGGTGGTGGCCGCCCGCCCGTTGGCCAGCGTCAGCCGACCATGCGCCCCCGGGCCGACGCCGACATAGTCGACGCCGCGCCAGTAGACGAGGTTGTGGCGCGAGCGCGCGGGCTCGCCTCTGGCGTGGTTCGAAACCTCGTAGGCGTCGAAGTCGCTGGCTTCCAGCATTTCCTGGGTGGTTTCGAACAGCGTCGCGGCCAGGTCTTCGTCGGGCACGACGAGGGTCCCGCGCCCGACCGCGCGATCGAAGGCGGTGCCTTGCTCGATGGTCAGCTGGTAGGGCGAAATGTGTTCCGGCCCCAAGGCGATGGCCTCGGCGAGCTCGGTGCGCCAGGCTGCGTCGGTCTGACCGGGACGGGCGTAGATCAGGTCGATCGACAGACGCGGAAAGGCCCTTGTCGCCGCCGCGATGGCGCGCCGTGCTGCGTCGGCGTCGTGGTTGCGGCCCAGGGTCTTCAAAGCGGCGTCTTCCAGGGCCTGGACGCCCAGCGACAGGCGTTGCACCCCGGCGTCGGCAAGGGCGGTGAAGCGGCCGGTCTCGGCGTCGGTGGGGTTGGCCTCCAGGCTGATCTCCAGATCATCCGCCGGCGACCAAAGACGCTTGGCCGTCTCGATCACGCGCGCCACCTGCGCCGGGTCCATCAGCGACGGAGTGCCGCCGCCGAAGAAGATCGACAGCAGCCGTCGTTCGCCGGTCAGGGCGCGCTGGGCCTCCAGGTCCGCGACGATGGCGTCGGCCAGTGCGTCCTGCTCGTCGAGCCGCCCTCGGTCGCGCACGACGTTGAAATCGCAATAGGGACAGATCCGGGCGCAGTAGGGCCAGTGGACATAGACACCGACCGACCCGGCGCTCGGGTCAGTCAAACAGGGCCGCCTTCAGCTTGGCGAAGGCCCGGGCGCGGTGGCTCATGGCGTCCTTGGCGGTCGGCTCCATTTCCCCGAAGGTCATGGCGTGGCCCTCGGGGATGAAGATCGGATCATAGCCGAACCCCCGTGTCCCGCGGCCGGGGAAGATCAAACTTCCGTCCACGCGCCCCTCGACCACGACCGCCGGGCCGTTCGGCCAGGCCACCGCGAGCGCCGAGGTGAACCAGGCGGAGCGATCGTCTGACGCGGTCTCTTCGAGCCGCTCCTCGACCTTTTTCATCGCCATGGCGAAGTCCTTGGTGGGACCAGCCCAGCGGGCGGAGAAGATGCCGGGAGCGCCGTCCAGCGCCTGCACCGAAAGGCCGGAGTCGTCGGCCAAGGCGGGCAGGCCCGACAGGTCGGCGGCGTGACGCGCCTTCAGGAGCGCGTTGCCGACAAAGGTGCTCTCAGTCTCCTCGGGTTCGGGCAGGCCGAGTTGACCCGCCGTGACGATCTCGAACCGGCCGTCCAGCAGGGCGGCGATCTCAGGGACCTTGCCAGGATTGTGCGTGGCGGCCACAAGCTTTGTTCCTGCTTCAAGCTTCAGCGCCATTGTCGTCTCCCGGGAAATCCATCGATGCGGCTTCTTTACTCGCCCTTGTCGCCGTTTGCTCGCAAGGTTCGTGTCCTGGCGGCGGAAAAAGGCCTGTCCGAGCAACTTACGGTCGAGACGATCGCGCCGTTTCAGGACGAAAGCCTTCGCGCGCTGAACCCGTTGAACAAGGTTCCGACCCTGGTTCTGGAGGGCGGCGAGACGATTTTCGATTCGGCGGTGATCGCCGACTACATCGACGGCCTTGCCGAGCCCGCCCTTATCCCGCGCGCTCAGCCGGAGCGCCGACGGGCCTTGACCCTGGAAGCGGCCGCCGACGGCCTGGGCGACGCGGCTATCCTGATCGTGCGCGAGCGCATGCGGCCGGAGGCGCAGCATCGACAGGACTTGTTCGATCGCCAGCTGCGGGCGGTCAATGCCGCGCTGGACCTCTTCGAGGCCGCCGATCTGCCGAGCGATCGCTTCGGGATCGCCGAAATCGCCATCGCCGTGCAACTGGCTTACCTGGACGTGCGCCAGGTGGTGGCGTGGCGCCCCGGCCGTCCTGCGCTGTCCGCATGGTACGAGGCGGTCTCCAAGCGCACGTCCATGATCGCCACGGACGCTTCGGCTACCTGACTACCAGCGGCCTATGGGCCAGAAGTGGCCCGGCGTGAGACTTCGCTCAGGCTGCGGCGATCTGGACCGCTTCGCCCGCCGGTCTTTGGACCAGGCAGCCGTACCAGCCCAGGCCCTGATAGGTCTCGTATCCCGGCGTCCGCGCGTAGCCGACGGTGACGCCGCCGTCCGCGTAACTGCCCATCGCTCCGGCGGAGGTATCCAGCGGAAAGGTCTCGGTCAGAACGCCGCGACCGTCCGACGCCGCGAGGACCCGGCCTCTCTGGTCCAGCAGCATGACGCGCGAGCGTTCGCGCTCTTCCGGCGTCAGGCGCACGCCGTCGACCACGGCCTGGGCCTGGGGCCTCCAGTCGAAATGCACGCCCAGGACGCCGAGCGGCTGTCCGCTGCACACGCCTCCGGTGCGGATCGCCGTGGCGTAGGTGGCGACCGGGGCGTCGCCCAGCGGCGCGCAACGTTCGATATCGCACGCCACGAAGTCGTCGCCCGAGGCGGTGCGCAAGCCTTCCTGGAACCAGCGGGTGTCGGCCATCGAGCGGCCGACGACGCCGGGGTAGCGGGCCGGACGTCCATTGGCGACCACGCGGCCGCTGGCGTCGCAGATCCATAGGTCGAGATAGACGGTATAGGCGTCCAGGATCACGCCGAGGCGCTCGCTGGCGTAGCGCCGAGCCGCTGCGTCCTCGCCTTGCCCGAGGCAAGCGACCACGGCCGAATCCGTGGCCCACCAGCGCACGTCGCACGTGCGCTCATAAAGGTTGCGGTCGACGATCTCGATGGCGTTGAGCGCAAGGTCCGCCAGCCTCTGGCCTCGCAAGTGGCCCAGGATCGCCCCGCCAATCGCTGAGAGTTCGTCGAGGTCGGCCCGGACCTGACTCTCCAGCGCGGCGGCTACGCCGTCGATCTCGGTGGAAATCTTCTTGAATTCCTCGGCGACGATGGCGAAGCCCTTGCCCGCCTCGCCGGCGCGGGCGGCGACGATCAGCGCATTGATCGCCAGCATCTTGGCCGCCCGGTTCACTCGGGCGATCTCGCCGATCTTCTCCCCCGCCACGCTGGATAGCCGTTGCGAGAGATCCAGAATTCGTTCCGGACGAAGACTGGCGTCCTGTTCCATACGCTACGCGCCCCAAAAGCAGACTTCCGGGCGAATCGGCCCGAAGCTCATAAGATGACGCCGCCGTCACCATGGAGCGATCCAGCCGCCGGCGGCGGCGAAGCCAAGACGGGCATTTCTGAAAAAGAAAACGCCGGGCCGCCCTTCGAATGGGCGCCCGGCGCTTAGCGAACAGACATGTGCGGCGGTGGTCCGCCGCGAAGGGCGTGTCTAGACGTCGACCTCTGCGTCGAGGGCGTTTTCCTGGATGAACTCGCGACGGGGCTCGACGAGATCACCCATCAGGCGGCTGAACATGTCGTCGGCGTCGTCGGCGTGGTTGACGCGGACCTGCAGCAGGGTGCGCGCCTCGGCGTCCAGCGTGGTCTCCCAGAGCTGATCGGGGTTCATTTCGCCCAGGCCCTTATAGCGCTGGATGGTGAGGCCCTTTCGGCCCGCGTCGAGCACGGCGTTGACGAGGTCCAGCGGTCCGCGGATCGTGGTCGACTTGTCCTTGCGGCGGAACACGGCGCGGCCCGAGAACACTTCTGCCAGCTTGACGGCCCGCTCGGCGAGGCGACGCGCGTCGGCGGCGTGCAGCAGGACATCGTCCAGCACGACCCGCTCGGAGACGCCACGACGAACGCGGCTGAAGATGAAGCCCGTATCGCCCCGCTCGCCCGACCAAGGTCCATCACCTTCCTCGGCGTAGAGATCCAGGCGCTTGGCGGCGGCCAGAACATCCGGCGACTCGCCCAGCAGGCCCGACAGCGCCGCTTGTTCGATCGCGGTCGCGGGGGCGCGTGCGGAGAGACGATCGATATTGGCCTTGGCCGAGCGGCATGTCTGCACCAGGGCCAGCAGGTCCTGGCCCGTCATGCGCTCGCCGGACGCCAGATCGAGCTCGGCGCCGTCGACGCCCTCGTCGACCAGGAACGCGTCCATCTCGGCGTCGTCCTTCAGGTAGCGCGAGGACTTGCCCTTGCTGGCTTTATAGAGCGGCGGCTGGGCGATGTAGATGTAGCCGCGCTCGATCAGCTCCGGCATCTGCCGGTAGAAGAAGGTCAAGAGCAGGGTGCGGATGTGGGCGCCGTCGACGTCGGCGTCGGTCATCAGCACGATCTTGTGGTAGCGCACCTTGTCCGGATTGAAGTCGTCGCGGCCGATGCCTGCGCCGAGGGCGGTGATCAGGGTGCCGATCTGGTCGGACGACAGCATCTTGTCGAAGCGCGCCCGCTCGACGTTCAGGATCTTGCCGCGCAGAGGCAGAACGGCCTGGTTATCGCGGTTGCGGGCCTGTTTGGCCGAGCCGCCAGCGGAGTCGCCCTCAACGATGAAGATTTCGGACTTGGCCGGATCGCGTTCGGAGCAGTCGGCGAGCTTGCCGGGCAGGGACGTGATGTCGAGCGCGCTCTTGCGGCGGGTCAGTTCGCGCGCCTTGCGGGCGGCCTCGCGGGCGGCGGCGGCTTCGGCGATCTTGGTGACGATGGCCTTGGCCTCGTTTGGGTGCTCCTCGAACCAGGTCGAGAGCCCTTCGGACACCAGGCCTTCGACGGCCGGCCGCACCTCGGACGAAACCAGTTTGTCCTTGGTCTGTGAGCTGAACTTCGGATCAGGCACCTTGACCGACAGCACGCAGGTCAGGCCCTCGCGGCTGTCTTCGCCGCCCAGGCTGACCTTCTCCTTCTTCAGGATGCCGGTGCTCTCGGCGTAGTTGGTGATGATGCGGGTCAGGGCCGCGCGGAAGGCCGAAAGGTGCGTGCCGCCATCCCGTTGCGGGATGTTGTTGGTGAAGCACAGCATCTGCTCGTGGTAGCTGTCGTTCCACCAAAGGGCCAGGTCGACCTCGACCTTGTCCTTGACGCCCTTGACGGTGATCGGCGCTTTCAGCAGCGGCGTCTTGGCCTTGTCGAGGTGGCGCACGAAGGCCTCGATGCCGCCCTCGTAGTACAGCCTCTCCTCCCACGGCTCGACGTCGCGGTGATCCTTGAACCAGATCGTCACGCCCGAGTTCAGGAAGGCTAGCTCGCGCAGGCGATGCTCAAGGGTCTTCCGGTCGAATTCGATGAAGGCGAAGGTGTCCTTAGAGGGGAAGAACGTCACCTCGGTGCCGGTCAGGGTCTCGCCGGCTTTGGGACCTTCCGTTCGGACGGGCGAATCGCCGGTCACCTTCAGCGAGGTGACCGCGTCGCCGCGCTCGAAGCGCATCTGGTGAACCTTGCCGTTGCGGTGGATCAGCAGCTCCAGCCAGTCCGAGAGCGCGTTCACGACCGAGACGCCCACGCCGTGCAGACCGCCCGAGACCTTGTAGCTGTTCTGATCGAACTTACCGCCGGCGTGCAGCTGGGTCATGATGACCTCGGCCGCCGAGACGCCCTCGCCCTCGTGCATGTCGACCGGGATGCCGCGACCGTCGTCGGTGACCGTCACCGAGCCGTCGGCGTTGAGGATCACCTGAACCTTGGTGGCGTGACCGGCGAGCGCCTCGTCGATGGCGTTGTCGACCACCTCGTAGACCATGTGGTGCAGGCCCGAACCGTCATCGGTGTCGCCGATGTACATGCCAGGGCGCTTACGGACCGCGTCGAGGCCCTTCAGCACCTTGATCGAATCCGCGCCGTACTGGGCGGCGGCTTCCTCGGTCGTCATTTCCGGGGGCGCCGCTTCGGGGACTTGGTCTTCGGTGTTCTCGGTCATTCGTCTTCCAGCGTGGTCAGGCCGGCCTCGCTGACGCGAACACCAAGAGCCCGACCCTTGAGATGGTCGAACAGCGACTCGTCCGTGCCGGTGAGAAAGGCCTGGAGCTTGAGCGCCGTGAGTTCGTCGGCCAGCGCGGCTCGCCTGGTCAGGTCGAGATGCGCAGCGACTTCGTCAAGTAGTATTACAGGATTCGGCGCGGTTTCCGCACGCGAAAGTCGCGCCGCCTGAGCCAGGATCAGGTTCAAAATCAGCGCCTTTTGCTCGCCGGTCGAGCATTCGGCGGCCGATCGGTCCTTCTCCACATGGAAGATGGCCAGGTCGCCTCGGTGAGGTCCGGTCAGGGCGCGTCCCGCTGCGCCGTCCCGCCCCCGCGCGGCGGCCAAGGCCTGGGCGAGCTTTAACTCGATCTGGGCGAACGGCGCGCCCTCCAGCGCCATGCGCTCCCACTCTCCGGTGAGGGAAAGGCGCGCCAGCGGAAACGGTCGATCGCCCCGTCCGTCGATCTCGGCCTGCAAGGCCAGCAGCGTCCGCGCCCGGGCCTGAACCAGCAACGCCCCGAATTCCGCCAAGCGGGCTTCCAGCGCGGTCAGCCATGTGGTGTCCGCCGGCGCGCCGGTCTCGGCGGCGTCGATCAACAACCTCATCCGCTCCCGTTGCGCCTTGTCATAGGCGTTGGCGTTCGCGGCGTGAGCGGGTTCGCCGGCGAAGACCAACCGGTCGAAGAAGCGCCGTCGTTCGGAGGCCGCCTCCAGAAAGAGCCGATCCTGGGCCGGGGTCAGCCAGATCGGGCGCACGTGGTCCGCCAGCCGTCCCGGCGGGACGGTCTCACCGTCGAGCCGGACCATCCGACGGGCCGCCCCGGCCTGATCCACGCCTGTGCCGACCCTGACCGGAGCGTCCTCGCCTGATTGCACCTCGGCGGAGACCGCCCAGGCGCGACCCGTCGCCTCGCCCGGCAGCCGTCGCCCGACTTCGGCCAGGCTTACGCCCCTCAGGCCCTTACCTGGACTTAGCAGGCTGATCGCTTCGAGAAGGTTGGTCTTTCCCGCGCCGTTCGCGCCGAAGAGGAAGACGCTGCGGCCGCCCGTCTCCAGGCGCGCATGCGCATAGGACCGGAAATCCGTCAGGGTCAGGGAAAGCAGTGCGGCCGACGCCATGGCGGTGTCTTAAGGGGTGTCGCCGCCCGGGGCTAGGCGGACCAAGACGCCCGCCTCACCCGACGATGATGAAGCGGGGCCGCCTCGGAATGGCCCTCCTGAGACTTGCGCGACATATTGGCCTCGCCAAGGTCAAGCTCGCCGCGCGTTTGCGGCGGAATCATGGCGAGGCGCCGCTCAGCGGCATAGCTTTGCGGTCGCGCGCCTCATGCAGGTCAGCCCAGCTTGTAGCCGCACAGCTTGTTGCCATCCAAGTCGCGGAAATAGGCGAAATAGGCCTTGGGCATGCGCTCGCCGGGCGGCCCGTCGCAGACCGCGCCCAGTTCCAGGGCCTTGGCGTGGAAGGCGTCGACCTCGGCGGGTGTGTCGAAGGCGAAACCGGCCATCATGCCGTTGCCGACGCAAGCGGGATTGCCGTCGTGCGGGCCAAGCACCCCGAACATGCAGCCTTCGCCGCGATAGAGACGGCCACCGGACGGATGATCGAACAACGGCTTGAAGCCGGCCGAGGCCAGCAGCGCGTCATAGAAGGCCTTCGCCTTCGGCAGATCGTTCGATCCGACCGTCACATAGTTCAGTTTGGCCATGAGGCGCCTCCCGTTTTGATAGGAAACGGACCTTATAGCGACTTCCCGTGCGCGCAACCTGCCCGTACGTCAGCGCTCCGGCGGGATGGATGGGGTGGAGGCCCAGCCGCCGACGTCGGCGAACCGGTCCGCGCCGATCATCCCGGTTCGAACCCGTTCAGTTTCCGCGACGGTTATTTCGCCGCGCCCAAGCCGAACACCTTGGTCAGGAACTGCGTCTCGACCTCGCGTCGCCGGTCGTTGTTGACCTTCTTGCGGAAGCCGTGGCCCTCGTCCTTGAACTGGACGTACCAGGTCTCCACGCCTTGGCCCCGCAACTTGGCGACGATCTGGTCGGACTCCGACTTGGGGACGCGCGGATCGTTCCAGCCCTGCATGACCAGCATCGGCTTGGTGATCTTCTGGACGTTGTTCATCGGCGAGATCGTCTCGAAGACCTTCAGCATTTTCGGATCGCGCTCGTCGCCGTATTCAGCGCGGCGAAGATCGCGCCGGTAGGCCTCGGTGTTCTGCAGGAACGACACGAAGTTCGAGATGCCGAACAGCTCGATGCCGCCGCCCATGCGGTCGGAGTAGTGGGTCATGACCGCCAGCGACATGTAGCCGCCGTAGGAGCCGCCATAGACCACCACCCGGCTGGGATCGAGATCGGGCTGGGTCTTGATCCAGTCCAGAAGCGCGCCGATGTCCTTGACGGAGTCCTCGCGCTTCTCGGCGTTGTCGAGGGCATGGAAGGTCTTCCCGTAGCCGGTGGAGCCTCGGACGTTCGTCAGGATCACCGCCGCGCCCAACTCGGCGACCGCGTGCTGACTGAAGGTGTCGAAGGTCGGCCGCGACTGGCCCTCGGGGCCGCCGTGGATGTTGATGATCACCGGCGCCTTCTGGCTGGCGGCCAGCTTGGGCTTGTAGACAAAGGCCGGAATCGTGCGCTTGTCGAAAGACGGGTAGCGGACCAGCTGCGGCGTCGCCAGCGCCTTGGGATCTAGGCCGCCCAGCTCGGAGGCCGTCCAGCGCTCCAGCTTGCCGTCCACAACGCCCCAGCTCCAAGCGTCGCTGGCCGCCGTGGGCGAGGCCAGGCTGAAGCCCAGACGGGCGCCGTCGGGCGAGAAGGTCAGGCCCGAAATGACCCCGGCGGGCAGTTCGGGCTGGGGTAGCGCGCGGCGGGTGCGGAAGTCCTGCACGACCAGCTTGGAATAACCGTCCTCGTTGAACGCATAGGCCAGAATGCGGCCATCGTCCGACAGGGTGAAGCTCTCGACGCCCCACGGGCGTTCGGGCGACACGATCGTCTTCTGGCCCGTGGCCAGGTCGTATTGGACGAGCCGGGTGAAGTCCGAACCCTCGTCCGACAGCATCAGCACGCTCTTGCCGTCGGGCGTGAAGACCCCGCCGGAATAGGCGATCTTGGTCTTTGACGGGTTCAGCTCGGTTAGCTTCCCGCTGGCCACATCGAGCAGCCAGCGCTTGGACTCGCTGATCGAGACGTAGCGGCCTAGCAGGACGGTCTTGCCATCGGGGGACACCGCTTCCGGCGAGACCTGACCCTGGCCCCTGAAGATCACCTTGGTCGCGCCCGAGGCGTCGCGCATCAGGATGTCGTAGTCGGCCGAGCCCTTGGCCGTCCTCGACCAGACGATCACCGCGCCGTCCTTCGACCATTCAGGAGACTGGTTGCGCGTGCCCGGCTCAGTCAGCTGGATTGTCTTGCCGTCCGGGCCCAGCAGGAACAGCTGGAACCACTCGTCCCCGCCGGTGTCCTTGGAGAACAGGATCTGGCCGGTGGGCAGGGCGCTGGCGCCGCCGATCGGCTCTTCATAGAAGGTGATCTGACTGCGGTCCGCGCCGGGAGCGGCCACGCGGTGCAGCTGGTTGGTGTTGCCGAAGCGGGTGCTGATCAGGATGCCGCCGTCAGGGGCCCAGTCCACGAACCCCGCCGAGCGGGCGTTCTGGTACTTGGCAAGGCCCTCGCGGACCGAGGCCGGCGCGATCGGAACGTTCTCCAGGATCTGGTTTCCGATCTCGCGGCGCTCGACCGCCTGCTCTCCGACCGCCTGACTGAAGGCGGGCGCGGCGGCGGTGATGGCAAGAACGGCGACGGAAGCGGCAAGCAGCTTGTTCATACGGACCCCAAACAGCGGAACGGGCGCCTAAAGCGCCCGTTCGTCATCCCCAACAATCGCGGATCAGACCCGCAGCGGCATCAGCACGTACTTCACGCCGGGATCGACCGGATCGACCACCAGGGTCGGGCTGGCCGGGTCGGCGAAGCGGAACTCGGCCTGCGGGCCGGCGATCTGGCCGCAGACGTCCAGCAGATAGCGGGCGTTGAAGCCAATCTCAAAGGGCTCGCCGTCATAGTCGACCTCGACCTCTTCGACAGCTTGGCCGGCTTCCATGTTGCGGACGGTCAGGGTGATGCGGCCCGGCTCGACGGCCAGCTTCACCGAGCGGCTCTTCTCGGCCGAGATCGTCGCGACGCGGTCGACGGCCTTGGCGAACAGGTCGTTGTCCAGCGTCAGGATCTTGGCGTTATCGCGCGGGATCACGCGCATGTAGTCGGGGAAGGCGCCGTCAATCACCTTGGAGGTCAGGGCCGCCGCGCCGAACTCGAAGCGGACCTTCTGCGGCGAGACCTGCAGGTCGACCGTCTCGCCGGCCGATTCCATCAGGCGGCGGGCCTCGGCGATGGTCTTTCGCGGCACGATCACACCCGGAATGCCCACCGCCCCTTCCGGAGCGGGCATCTCGGCCAGGGCCAGGCGGTGGCCATCGGTGGCGACAGCGCGCAGCTTGGTCTCGCCGCCTTCGTTCACCGTGTGCAGGTAGAGACCGTTCAGATAGTAGCGCGTCTCTTCGGTCGAGATCGCAAAACGCGTCTTGTCGATCAGGCGGATCAACTCGTTGGTGTCCACCGCGATGCGGCTGGACAGCCCGTCCGAGCTCATGACCGGGAAGTCGCCGGCCGGCAGCACCGGCAGGTTGAAGCGCGAGCGGCCAGCCTGGATCACCAGGCGCGGATCATCGCCGCTGAAGCTCAGTGACACATCGGCGCCGTCGGGCAGCTTGCGGACGATCTCGTAAAGGGTGTGGGCCGGTGCGGTGATCTGACCAGGCACGTCGATCTGGGCGAAGCCCTCGTCGATGATCTCCATGTCCAGGTCGGTGGCCGAAAACGACAGACGATCGCCATCCGCTGACAGCAGGATGTTCGACAGGATCGGGATCGTGTTGCGGCGCTCGACGACGCTTTGCACATGCCCCAGCGCCTTCAGGAGCGCCGCCCGTTCGATCGTAAGCTTCATAGTCCAGTCCAGATGTCAGGCCCGCCGCCCCGAGGGAGAATCAGCCCCGCGCGAACCCGTGGAGAAGGGACCGCCGACAATAGCGAAAACACGCGCGCGGGGAAGAGGCCGAAACCCTTGCGGCGTGGGATTCCGCCGCCATTTATTGAGAACGATTCTCAAATTGGAGCGCCAGGATGCGCCTTGCCCTCAAGACCCTGACCTATGCGTCGATGCACCTGACGGTGGCTGTAGCGGTCGCCTACGCCCTCACCCGCGACTGGCGCGTGGCGCTGGCGGTCGGTCTGGTCGAACCGATGGTTCAGACCGTAGCCTTCAACATCCACGAGCGGCTTTGGTCGCGCGCCGACCAACGGGCGCGCGACCGTCGCGATCAGGCCTTGGCGTCGAACGTGCCGCCCGAGTTGTCGCCCTCGGCGGCCGCGTAGGGGTTTGCCGAAGCCGTCGGCGCGTCCGGCGAGGCTGGGCCGGTCGAACCCTTGGCCGCGACAGCGACCATGGCCGGACGGACCAGACGGCCCATCAGCTCATAGCCGGCCTGCATGACCATCAACACGCCGCCCGCAGCGACCTCGGTCGAGGGCTGCTCGGTGACGGCCTGGTGCAGGTGCGGGTCGAACTTCTCACCCTTGGCAGGATCGATCTTTTTCAGGCCGTTGCGTTCGAAGGCGCTCTGCAGCTCCTTCTCGGTCATCTCGACGCCGATGATGAAGTTCTTCACCGCCGGATCGGTCGAATCCTTGGGGCTGTGCGCCGTGGCGCGGCCCAGGTTGTCAGCGGCGCCCAGGAGGTCGCGCGCAAACTTCTGGATCGCATAGGCGCGCGCGTCATTCATCTCGCGCTCGGCGCGGCGCTTGGTGTTCTCGGACTCGGCGGCGTAGCGGAGCGCCTGCTCCTTCAGTTGCGCCACTTCCAGCTTCAGCGCCTCAATTTCCTGCGCGGCGTCATCGGCTTCGAACGGCATCTCTTCCGCCGGCGTTTGCTCGTCGGTCATTGGGTAAGGTCCTTATCCATCCATCATCCGCCCGAGCACCCGGGCGGTATAGTCCACCAACGGAATGACCCGAGCGTAGTTCAAGCGGGCGGGGCCGATCACGCCGATCGCGCCCAGCACCTTCTGGCGTCCCGTCATATAGGGCGCCGCGATCACCGAGGAACCCGAAAGCGAAAAGAGACGCGTTTCAGCCCCGATATAGATACGAACGCCCTCGGCGTCGCGCACGTCGTCCAACAGGCCGATCAGCTGACCCTTCTGCTCCAGATCGTCGAACAGTTGGCGGACGCGATCGATGTCTTCGCGCGCGCGCGCATCGGCCAGCAGGTTGGCTTGGCCGCGCACGATCAGCGAGCGGGCGTCGCCCTCGCCGCCGCTCCAGGCCGCCAGACCGTCTTCCACCAGGCGGGCGGCGGTTTCGTCCAGCTGCCGACGCGCCGCGTCCAGTTCCCCGCGCATTTCGGTCCGCGCCTCGGTGAGGGTGCGGCCGCGCAGGCGGGCGTTGAGGAAGTTGGAGGCTTCCTGCAGAGCCGAAGGCGTGACCCCCGGCGCCTGGCGCATCAGCCGGTTCTCGACCTGGCCGTCCTCGAAGACCATCACAGCCAGCACCTGGCCGCCGCCCAGCGGCACGAACTCCACATGCTTGACACCGCCTTCGCGGACGGGCGTGACGACGATCCCGGCGCCGCCCGCCAGACCCGAGAGGATCGAGGACGCCTCGGCCAGGGCCTCTTCGAACGAGCGACCCTTCACCGCCAGTCGGGCCTCGATCGCGCGCTTTTCCTGTTCGGCGACGTCGCCGACCTCCAGGAAGCCGTCGACGAACATCCGCAGGCCCGCATGGGTGGGCATCCGCCCCGCGCTGGTGTGCGGCGCGTCCAGCAGACCCAGTTGGGCCAGATCCTGCATGGTGTTGCGGATCGAGGCCGGCGACAGGGCGACGCCGCCCTTGGAAATGGTGCGAGAGCCCACCGGCTCTCCGGTCTCCAGGTACGATTCGACGACCCGCCGGAAAATGTCGCGGGCGCGGGCGTCCAGTTCGGCGAGGCCTGGCGTGCGGACGATCGGCCCTGGAAAGAGCTGCGTCATGCCTCAGCGCTCCGATCAAGCGTGACTTCGAAGACCCGGTCGGCGAACAAAAGCGGTCGGCCCCTTTCAAGTGCGGCTGCCAATAGGATAAGCGGCCACCCACACACATTCAAATCTCCCAGCAGATCAGGAGTTTCCCATGCGTCCGTCCGAACGCGCCCCCGACCAGTTGCGCGCCGTCACGCTGGAAACCGGCGTCAATCGCTATGCGGAAGGCTCGTGCCTGATCTCGTTCGGCCACACCAAGGTGCTGGTCACCGCGACCGTCGAAGAGAACGTCCCTGGCTGGATGCGCAACAAGGGGGCGGGCTGGGTGACCGCCGAGTACGGCATGTTGCCGCGCGCCACGCACTCGCGTGGCCGCCGCGAAGCCGCCGCCGGCAAACAGACGGGCCGCACCCAGGAGATCCAGCGTCTGATCGGCCGGTCCCTGCGCGCCGTCGTAGACCTGAAGGCGCTGGGCGAGCGCCAGATCACGCTCGACTGCGACGTCGTTCAGGCCGATGGCGGCACCCGCACCGCCGCGATCACTGGCGCCTGGGTCGCCCTGCGCCTGGCCACCAAGTACCTGCTGGACGAGGGCGTGCTGAAGACCGACCCGATCCTCGGCCAGGTGGCGGCCGTCTCCTGCGGCGTGTTCAACGGCGTGCCGGTGCTTGACCTCGACTACGAGGAAGACAGCAACGCCGAGGCCGATAGCAATTTCGTCCTGACCGGCGAGGGTGACATCGTCGAGATCCAGGCCACGGGCGAGAAGCGCGGCTTCACCCGCGCCGAGTTCGAAAGCCTCTATGGTCTGGCCGACAAGGGGATCAACGAACTGTTCGCCCTGCAACGCGCCGCGATCGGCAGTTAGGACCCAAAGGCTTGCCGAACGGGGGCGCCGGTCCCAGATTCCGACCTCAAGTCTAGGAGTCTCGCGTGCCCACCCCGTTCGATGGCCATGAAGTCGAAGCCCGCCTGCGTCCCTCGGCCGAGGCCTATCGGTTCGATCTGGATCAGGCGCTGGCCTCGATGGTCGCCCTGGAAGCCACGATCCCGGCCGACGCCTACACCGCGCCGCTGCTGGGCACCGAGCGGGTCGGCAACGGGGTGGTGATCAGCCCCAGCGGTCTTGTCGTGACCATGGCCTATCTGATCACCGAGGCCGAAGAGGTCGTGCTGACCCGCAACGACGGCCGACGGGTGTCCGCCCATGTGCTGGGGCTCGATGCCCGCTCGGGGCTTGGCCTGGTCCAGGCGCTAGAGCCTCTTGACCTTCCGGCGATCACCATCGGCAGCGCGCGAGACCTGGATGCAGGCTCGGCGATCATCGCCGCCGGGGCCGGTGGCCGCGCCCACGCGGTGGCGGGCCAGGTCCTGACCCGCATGCCGTTCGCCGGCTATTGGGAATACAAGCTGGACGACGCGATCATCACCGCGCCCGCCCACCCGCACTGGAGCGGCGCCGCCCTGATCGGCCCCAAGGGGGATCTCGTGGGGCTGGGTTCACTGGCCCTCGAAGGTCGTGACCAGAACAACGAAGCGCGCCCGCTGAACATGTTCGTGCCCGCCGAGTTGCTGCCGCCGATTTTGGATGATCTGGCGCGGGGGCGCAGTCCTCATCCGCCGCGTCCGTGGTTGGGCGTCTTTGCTCAGGAGATGGAGAACCACATCGTGATCGTCGGGGTCTCGCCCAAGGGACCCGCCGCGCGCGCCGAGTTGCGGGCCGGCGACCTGATCCTCGCGATCAACGGCCGGCCAGTGTCGGACCTGTCGGCGTTCTACGATGCGCTCTGGGGTCTTGGAGAGGCGGGCGTCACCGTGCCCTTGAAGATCCTGCGCGAAGGCGACGCCTTCGATATGGAGGTGCGTTCCATGGATCGGGCCAGCCTGCTGAAAAGGCGGCGGCTGAACTAATCCTCGTGCGCGTCGGCCGGGCCGTACTCGAAGCTGAGGAGGTCACCTGGCTGGCATTCCAGTTCGCGACAGAGCGCGTCCAAGGTCGAGAAGCGCACGGCGCGGGCCTTGCCGGTCTTCAGGATTGACAGGTTGGCGATTGTCACGCCGACGCGGTCCGATAACTCGGTCAGCGACATCCGGCGCTCCAGAAGCACGCGGTCGAGGTTCACGCGGACGGGCATGCAGGATCGCTCCGGATCAGATCGTGAGTTCGGCTTCGCGCCGCAGGCGCGCGCCCTCGCGGAAGACCTCGGCCAGGACGAACACCACCAGCACCGAGAACCAGGCGGTCAGGGTGAAGCTGTCGTCGATGACCTTGGCCTTCGGGGCCAGCCAACGGGCCAGGCCCGAAAAGACATAGCGGCCCACTTCCAGACCCGCGAGCACCAGGCCGATCAGGCGCAGGCGCACGACGTTGTCGGGGTGAAAGGGGTCGCCGGCGGTGAGGGTGGCGAAGATCTTGCGCAGCCGCTCGACGATGACCATCCAGCCGCCCAGCAAGAGCGCCCAGGCGGCCAGGGCCCCAGCGAACAGGGGTCCGTTGCGGCTGACGGCCTCGACCGCGTCGCTGATCGGCAGCATCGACGCCAGCAGTTCGGGATTGAAACTGAACAGCAGCGCGATCAGCGTGAACAGCGATAGCAGGCTGACGAAGATCCACAGCCCGACATAGATCACGTCGAGGATGATCTTCAGGAAACTCGATACAGAGCCTGGCCCCAAGGCGCGCATGGCTGCTCCCCCGACAGCGACGCTAAGCAACATGCCCCGCGTCGCGGGGAGACGTCAAAAAAGGATGTCTCGAACCTTCGGCCGCCTAGAGCGTCTGCACCACGAACGTCACGGCCGACACCGGCACGGCCACGATCAGCGCGGCGGTGATAGCGGTCATGACGAGCTTGTCGGCGATGCGGAACAGGCGGGCGGAGGACATCGGGTTTTCCAGTTTGCGAGATGTGGCCAGGGCCGAAACGTTCGGCCCCTCGCCACGGTCAACAAATAGGCCGGGCTTCCGGTTCCGCCAATGCTGTTTATCGAGAAACGATATTAAACTTTAGCAATGATCGCATCTGTGTCGGCGTCTCTCGCTAGCGGCGGGGCGATCTTAGGATTTCCGAAGCCAGGGCCTGCAGGGGGGCTATGCGATCGACACATCCGAGGGCGATTGCTTCCTTGGGCATGCCGAAGACGATCGAGGTGGCCTCATCCTGCGCGATCGTGGCGGCGCCGGCCTGTTTCATCTCGCTCATGCCGCGCGCGCCGTCGTCGCCCATGCCGGTCATGATCACACCCACGGCGTTGGACCCGGCCGACCGCGCCGCCGAGCGGAACAGGACGTCGACCGAGGGCCTATGCCGGGTGACCAGCGGTCCGTCGCGAACCGAGACGAAGTAGCGCGCGCCGCTGCGCTCAAGCAGGATGTGCTTGTTGCCGGGCGCGATCAGCACCCGACCGCGCAGCACCGTATCGCCATCCTCGGCTTCCTTCACCGACACCGCGCAGAGGCTGTCGAGCCGCTTGGCGAACGAGGCGGTGAACTTTTCGGGCATGTGCTGGACGATGACGATCCCGGGGGAGTCGGCGGGCAGCGCTTCGAGCACTTCGCGCAAGGCCTCGGTGCCGCCGGTCGAGGCGCCGATGCAGACGACCGTCTCCGTGGTCCTGGCCATGGCGCGCGCATTCGGCGGCGGGAGCACCGCGTCGGCGGTCAGCTTGCGTTCCGGCTCGTGATAGACATGCGGTACGGACGCAGGGGGGCGGCGCGCCCCGGCCACGCGGGCGCTGGCGGCGGCCTTCACCGCGTCGCAGATGCGGATGCGCGACTCGACCAGATGTTCGGCCACGCCCATCCGGGGCTTGACGATCACGTCGACCGCGCCGGCCTCCAGCGCCTGCAGCAGCGTCTCCGAACCCGCCTCGACCAGCGACGAGCACATGACCACCGGCAAGGGGTGCTGGCTCATGATCTTGCGCAGGAAGGTGATGCCGTCCATTCGGGGCATCTCGACGTCCAGGGTGATGACGTCGGGGATTTCGTCGCGGATGCGACGGGCGGCGACGAAGGGGTCGGAGGCCACCCCGATCACCTCGATCTGCGGATCAGACTCCAGGATACTGGCCAGGGTCTGGCGGACCGTGGCGGAGTCATCAACGATCAGAACGCGGACTTTTCCCGACTGCGGCATGGGGCTAGCGCTTCTGGAAGACGGTGTTGGCGACCTGGCGAACCGGCAGGTCCAGCCCCACGATCGACTCCGAGTGCCCCAGGATCAGATAGCCGTTGGGTCGCAGGTGATGGCAAAGGCGCGTCAGCACCCTTCCCTGTGTGGGTTTATCAAAATAGATCAGGATGTTGCGGCAGAAGACGACGTCGATGTCCTGCTGGACGGGGTAGGCGTCGTCCATCAGGTTCAGGCGCGCGAAGCCGATCTTGGACCGCAGGGCCGGCGCGATCCGCACTTCGTGGTGTGACGGATCTTTGGATTGGCGTACGTATCGCCGACGCATCGCCATCGGGACGGGGGCGATCATTCCGGCGGTGTATCGCCCGGCGATCGCCTGCGCCAGCACCTCGGTGCAGATGTCCGTGGCCAGAATCGAATAGTCCAGCCCCCTGTTGGCGTCGCAGAACGCGTCCAGCACCATCGCCAGGGTGTAGGGCTCTGCGCCCGTAGAGCAGGCTGCGCTCCAGACCTTGATCTCCCGACGCCCCGCCGCGACGAGCTGCGGCAGGATAGTCTTCTCCAAAACCTCGAAGTGCACCGGTTCGCGGAAGAATTCGGTCTTGTTGGTGGTCACCGCGTCGATCAGATGAATCGTTTCGGCCTCGAGGCCCCCCTCGTCGAAAATGAACCGGCAGTAGGCGTTGACGTCGTCGAGACCATGGACCCGCATCCGCCGCCGCAGCCGGCCCTCAAGCATGGTGCGCTTGTTGGCTGGCATCTTGATGCCGCTATAGTCGTGCACGAACGCTGACAGGCGCGAGAAATTCTTGGCGCTGAGCGGTTCGCTGATCGACACCGGATTTAAGGCGGCGGCAGCTTGGGCCAAACTGATCCCCTGAAACTAAGAGCGCGTTCGGGCGGTTGAGCCGCGTACGCTTAGACCCAAGGCGCTCTAGGCGGCTTGAGCGACGAGAGCGACGTCCTGACTGGTCAGCAGGCGGGCCAGGTTGAACAGGACGACAAAGCCGCCATCGCGTCGAACCACCCCCTCAATGTAGTCCGAGCGCCAGGGGACGCCGATGTCCGGGGCGGCCTCGATCTGGCCTTCCGAGACATCCGCGACCTCGATCACCCGGTCCGCGACGAGCCCCAGCGACAGGACCCGTCCGTCGACAGGCACGTCCACGACCAGAATTCGGGTCGTCAGCGAGGGCTCGATGCGCGGCAGGCCGAGCTTTAGTCGCAGGTCCAGGGTGGGCACGCCGCGGCCGCGAACATCGGTCAGGCCGAGCATGTAGCCGGGACCTTCCGGGATGCCGAACGGCGGAGCGTAGTCGAGGATTTCCCGGACGTAGGCCACGGGGACGGCGAAAACCTCCGCCCCCAGGCCCAGCGTGACGTACTGGCGATCGCTGTTCTGGCTCAAGTGCCGTACTCCTTGAACACCGCGTCGTCCTCGTCCGGGCCGCCCTTGGTCAGGTCGAGGGCGAAGCCGGCCGCGCGGGCCTGCTGGGCCGCGACGCTGCGGGTGGCGGGCTTGGCCGCCGCCGTCTTGCGCGCCGGCTGGGGCGCCGGGCGCTTGGCCGGCGTGGCCGTCCGGGTGGTCGATCGACCGCCGCTGCTGGCTTCCGTGCGGAAGAAGGCGATCGAGGCCTGCAGTTCCTCGGACTGGGCGGCCAGCTCCTCGGAGGTCGCCGACATCTCCTCGGAGGCCGAGGCGTTCTGCTGGGTGACCTTGTCGAGTTGCTGGATAGCCTCGTTGATCTGGCTGGCGCCGATGTCCTGCTCGCGGCAGGCGGCGCTGATCTCGGAGACCAGTTCGGCCGTCTTGCGGATGTTCGGCACCAGGCCCGCCAGCATGTCGCCGGCCTGTTGCGCCGCCTTGACGGTGTCGGTCGACACGGCGCTGATCTCGGCGGCGGCCGTCTGGCTGCGTTCGGCCAGCTTGCGGACTTCCGAGGCGACGACGGCGAAGCCGCGACCATGTTCGCCGGCCCGGGCGGCTTCGACGGCGGCGTTCAGGGCCAGGAGGTCGGTCTGGCGGGCGATTTCCTGAACGATGGTGATCTTCTCGGCGATCGTCCGCATGGCCTCGACTGCGTTGGCCACGGCCTGACCTGAGGTCTCCGCCTCAGCAGCCGATTGACGGGCGATCTTCTCCGTCTGGGCGGCGTTGTCGGCGTTCTGCTTGATGTTGGCGGCCATTTCTTCCATCGAGGCCGAGGCCTGCTCGGCGGCCGAGGCTTGCTCGGTGGCGCCTTGGCTCATCTGCTCGGACGTGGCCGAGAGTTCCTGGCTGCCCGCCGAGACGTTCTCCGAGGCCGAGACCGCGTCGGCGACCACGCCGCGCAGGCGGTCGACCATGCGCTCCAGGGCCAGGCCCAGCGTATCCTTGTCCGACAGAGGCTTGGGCTTCACCGTCAGGTCGCCGTCCGCCACCTTGTCGGCCAGCGAGGCGGTCTCGCGGAGGTTGGCGGTCATGCGATTTACCGTGGTGACCAGATCACGAATCTCGTCATCGGCCTTGACCGTGACCTCGTTGTTCAGATCGCCGATCGCGACCGCGTCCAGGGCCTCGGTGATCTGCTTGAAGCCGCGATTGATGATCATCGAGATCCAGACTGCACCGGCGATCGCCACGAGCAGCGCCGCGAGGGCCGTCGTCAGCAGCGTGTTCCGCGCTTGCGCATAGAGGGCGTCGCTGTCCTGGTCGGCCTTGACCATCATCGCCTTGTTCAGCGTGACGATGTTGTTGAGGTCACCGGTCAGGCGGTTGGCGATGGCGCGCGACTTGTAAACCGTCGCCTCGCCAGCCTCGGCCCGGCGCCCCGCCATCGCCAGACCGCGGACCTCGGCGTTGACAAGCTTGTACTCGTCCCAGGCCGCGTCGACGTTCACCCACATCGGCTTGGCCGCAGCGGCGGCGTTGGCCACGCCCTCATTGATGGTCGTGTCCAGCTTCGGGATCAGTTCCAGCGAGTCGGCCTCGAACTTGCGCAGCAACGCCGGGTCCTCGGTGAGCGCCATGTTCTTCTCGAAGCGCAGCAGTCGACCCATGTCGCCGTCGACGAGCTGGGCGCGCGCCAGACGCTTGGCGGGACCGTCGATGATGCCCGAGATCGACTCGTTCAGCGTGCCCATCCGGCTCACGCCCATGAACACAACCAAGCCCATCATCGCGATCAGAACCGCGAAGGTGGCCATCAGCTTAACTTTTATCGTCAGTCGCATTTCAGCACCCCGTGGGCTGTCGCGGCCTTGGCCGCGGTGGTTGGGAGAGTAGTCGCCGCGCGGGGCGACCCTTTTGTTCAGTGGCGTTGTCGTCCGCCGGTCTCCTCGCGGATCGCGGCGAATATCCTGTCCAGGTCGGGCACCACGATCACGTCGCCGGAGCGGCGGACCAGGCGGCGGATGAAGTCGGCTCGCCAGCGCATGCCCACCCGAGGGGGCTCTTCGCTGTCGTCGTCGGTGATGGCGGTGACCTCGTGCACCTTGTCGGCGCGCAGCCCGATCAGGGCCGGCTCGCCGTCGAGGGGGTGCTCGATCACCACGATGCGGTTGTCGATCGTGGCGCCGTCGACGGGCATGTCGAAGGCGACGCGAAGATCGATCAGCGGGATGATCCGGCCGCGGAAGTTGATCACCGCGCTGACATGCGGCTGGGCGCCGGGAACCGGCGTCTCGGGCAACAGGTCCAGCACTTCGCGCACCAGTTCGGCCTCCAAGGCGAAGGTTTCGCCGTGGAGGTCGAAGGTGAGGGCTTCGAGGGTGCTCATGAAGGCTCCTATCCGGCCGCGCGGAGGTGGGCGTCGTGGCGCTGGCCCATCTGGACCAGGGCGGGGATGTCGAGGATCAGGGCCACGCCGCCGTCGCCCAGGATGGTCGCGCCCGAGAAGGCGCCGACATCGGCGTGGAAGCTGGACAGCGGCTTGATGACCGTCTGGTGGTCGCCCAGGATCTGGTCGACGACGAGGCCGACGCGATCCTGGCCGGTGGCGACGACGACGATCTTCTGGTGCGGATCAGGCGCGCTGTGGGACTTGAACTGGTCGCGCAGGCGGATGAAGGGCACCAGCTCGTCACGCAGGGTGATCAGGCTGCGGCCGGTCGAGCGCGCGTCCTGGGCGGGGGAGAGCTCCACGCACTCCTCGACCGCGCCCAGCGGGATGACATAGCGGCTGGCGCCGACCCGCACGAGCAGGCCGTCGATGATCGCCAGGGTCAGCGGGATCCGCAGTGAGACGACCGAGCCCTGGCCCGGCTCGCTGCTGATGTCGATCGCGCCGCGCAGGCCCTCGATGGTCTTCTTGACCACGTCCATGCCGACGCCGCGGCCCGACAGGTTGGTGATCGCCGCGGCGGTCGAGAAGCCGGGGGCGAAGATCAGCTGCAGCAGCTCCTGGTCGCCCAGCACCGCGCCGGGGGCGATCAGGCCGTTCTCCTCGGCCTTGGCCCGCACGCGGGCGCGGTCGATGCCGCGGCCGTCGTCGGTGATGGTGATGACCACCTCGGCGCCGGACTGGCGGGCGGCCAGCATGATGCGGCCCGCTGGCGGCTTGCCGGCGGCGGCGCGCTGCTCGGGACCTTCCAGGCCATGGTCGGCGGCGTTGCGGATCAGGTGGATCAGCGGGTCGGCCAGGCGCTCGATCACCGTCTTGTCCAGCTCGGTGGTCTCGCCCTCGGTCGACAGCTCGATGCGCTTGCCGGTGTCGCGCTCCAGATCGTGGATCAGGCGGCGGAAGCGGCCGAACAGCTGGGCGATCGGCACCATGCGGACGATCATCATGGTGTCGCGCATCTCGGCGGCCAGGCGCTCGATCTCCTCGGCGACGGCGCGCAGGGCGACGTCGCTGCTGGAGGCGGCCAGCTGCTTGAGGCGCGACTGGGCGATGACCAGTTCGCCCACGCGGTCCATCATCTCGTCCAGGCGCTCGGCCGGGACACGCACGGTGTCGCCGGCCTTGGCGGCGCGGCCGGCTTCGGGCCCGGCCCCCGGGGCGGCGGGGGTATTGGCGGGGACGTCCTGAGACGCGGGCTCGGCGGCCAGCGCCGGGGCGGGCGTTTCCTCGCGGGTCGCGGCCGGGGCCGGGGTGAGGTCCTCGACCTCCAGGGTCATGTCGTCGATCACGAAGATGAACACGTCATCGATCGCATCGCGGCCGTGGGCGGTGGTCAGCACCACCTCCCAGGCCAGGTGGCAATGGGTCGGAACCAGCTCGCCCAGCGGCGGCACCGCGTCGGTGATCACCCGGACCGTGGCCTCGCCCAGGTCTCGCAGCTCGTCCAGCAGCGGCAGGGGCCGCGCGCCGTTGACCAGCGCGTCGGCCGGCAGGCTGAAGCGGATCTTGAAGGTCTTGAGCGCTGGCGTGGTCGGCGGCGCGGGGCCGTCGCCGTCGATCGCCTTCTGCAGGTCGGAAAGCAGGGCCTTGTCCAGGCCTTCCGCCACCGGCCGCCCTTCGGCCAGGGCGCGCATGTGGTCCTGGGCCGCGAGCACGGCGGCCACCAGCTGCGCGCTGGCCGCGACCTCGCCCTTGCGCACGCGGTCGAACGCCGTCTCGCAATGGTGGGTGAAAGCGGCGAGGGCGTCGAAGCCGAACATCGCGCCCGAGCCCTTCAGCGTGTGCAGGGCGCGGAAGACCGCATCGATCAGGTCGCGATCCCCTGGACGATCAGCCAGATCAAGCAGGCCTTGCTCGATCTGTTCCAGAAGCTCCTGGGCTTCCTGGCGGAAGGTCTCGGTGGGATCGAGGCCGCTCATTTCGCCAGGACCTTATTGACCACCCTGACCAACTGCTCGGGGTCGAAAGGCTTGGTCAGCCAGCCCGTCGCGCCGGCGGCCTTGGCCTGGGCCTTGACGTCGGCGTCGGACTCCGTGGTCAGAAACAGGATGGGGACTCCGGCTCCGGCCGGGCGTCCTCGCAACTGCTGGATCATGGTCAGCCCGTCCATGACCGGCATGTTCAGGTCGGTGACGATCAGGTCGAAGCCACCAGCGGTGGCCTTGTCGAGGCCTTCAGCGCCGTTCGCCGCCTCGGTCACGCTATAACCCTCGGCGCTCAAGGCGATCTTGATCGCCGCGCGAATGCTGGCGGAGTCGTCCACCGATAGGATCGCGGTCACGGTTGTACCCCCTCTTTAAGCCAAAAACTCGTCGTGCTGGGATCTGACGGATCCAAGAAGCCCCCTCGCCGCAGGACCGGAAGCACGGCTTCCCCGGCGGCGCTCCGCAGGCTTAGAGCCCGCCCGCGCTCAGCAAAGGTGCGGCGCGCAGACTCGATAAGTTGAACGAAGGACAGATCCGCTTCAGTTACGCCGTCAATGTCGATTGAGGCCGGCGCGTCCCTATCCAGGACTTCCAGCAGGGTGGAGTGCGCTTCCTTGATGTTAGGAAGTGTAATCTTTCCCGATAGAACAATAATGCTCTTATCTTGTGCTTCGGACACGATACCTCGCGTTCGCAATAAAGGCTGCGACTGTCTGGATCAATTCATGAATCCAGACTGATCAGGTAACCTTAAACGCGAGTAAATTTGCCCAAAGAGTGGGTGCGACAATCCGCCACGCCGGGTTTCTCTTGGAAAGACTTGGGATCGCTAATTCAGGACGGCCTGAAGCGCGGTGAACAGTGTTTCCGCGGTGATGGGCTTGGCGAGATGGCGGTCGGCTCCCGCGCGCAGGCTTGCGCGGACGTGTTCTTCGGCGGCGTTGGCCGTCAGCATGATGATCGGGAGGCGTGTCTGACCGGCGGCGATTTCCAGGCGTCGAATCTCCTCGATCGCCGTCAGACCGTCCATCACCGGCATCTGCATGTCCATCAGGACAAGATCCGGCCTTTGACGCTGGAAGACCTGCACCGCCTCTTGACCGTTCTCGACGCTGATCACCTCCGCCGAACCGTCCAGCATGATCTCCACGATACGGCGGTTGGCGGGATGATCATCTGCGACAAGCACCTTCAGAAGGCCTTCTGACAGGACGGATTCCTCGCCCGGGCCTTGCGAGACATCCGTCTCAACGGCGTCGCCGGCCTCGAGCGGGGGCAACGGCAAGGTGAACCAGAATCGGGAGCCGACGCCCGGCGTGCTCTCGCAGTCCAGCTTCCCGCCCATCAGCGCCACCAGATCGCGCGCGATCGTCAGGCCCAGACCCACGCCGCCGAACCGGCGGGTCATCGAATTGTCGGCCTGCTGGAAGCGCTCGAAGATGCGGTCCTTGTCGGCCGGAGAGAACCCCGGTCCGGTGTCGCGCACTTCGAAGCGGATCTGGCCCGGAGCGATCTCTTCGATAGTCGAGCGCCACCTCGCCCCGCGCCGTGAACTTGATGGCGTTGCCGACCAGGTTGCTTAGAACTTGGCCAAGGCGCACTTCGTCGCCCATGACGTTCTGCAGGGAAGGGGGGCAGGTAATCGCGAACGTGACCTCGCGCCCGACCAGTTCGCTACGAGCCGCCACCTCGACCGTGCGCGCCAGATCCTGCATTTCGAAGGGCTTGGCCTCAATGCGGAGCCTTTCGGCCTCCAGTTGGACAACGTCCAGAATGTCATCGAGCAGGCGTCTCAGCGTTCGCCCCGCCAAGCCGATCATCTCGACCTGTTCCCGGGCGGCCGCATCCAGAACCGCCCGCGAGAGCATGTCGGCGCATGCAACAATGCTATTCATGGGCGTGCGCACTTCGTGGCTCATGTTCGCCAGGAAGGCGCTTTTGGCCTGGCTGGCTCGCTCGGCGGCCTTGAGCGCATGTTGCAGGGCTTCGGCCTGCGCCAGACGTTCGGTGATGTCCTCGGCTAGGCTGATCACATGGCGCGGCCCCTGGTCATCAAAGGTGGCCATCGACTTGATGTCGTAGACCGCTCCGCCCATCGTTTCGGGTAAGCGCACCCCATGGGTTACGCGCGTTTCACCCATCCCGAACTGCTCGGCGTCCGCGCCGGAGACGGCGTTCGCGAGATCGGCGGCGAACAGTTCTGTCGGCGTGCGCCCGAGCGCCTGTTCGGCGTCGACGCCGAAGGCCGCCTCGGCCGCGCGGTTCCAGAGCACATATCGGCCCGTATCCGCAGCGGTGACCGTCAAGGGTGACGGAAGAGACTGAACGACGGACGCCATCAGGGCGGCGGATTCAACGCCTTCCGTGACGTTCTGGGCGACGGCCGTAATCGCGGAGACCTGTCCATCGGCGCCGAAGACGGGGGCGACGATGGCCTCGAAATATGAGGCGGTTCGAAGCTTGCGATGATCAAAGGAACGAAAGCGCGCGACGCTCCCGCTTGTCGCCGCAGCGAACGCCCGGTCAAGAGAGAAACTGCTCTCTTCGGGCCAGTGGTCGCGCCAGAAGGTGCCTATCGCCTCACGCGCGGCGACGCCGGAGAACCGCTCGCTCGCCTCGTTGAGGTGCAGGATGCGGCCATCCAGATCCAGCGTCCAAAGACAGTTCAATGGTTGACCTCAAGATCGTAGAGCTTGATCTTCATCAAGTCTGGCGGGCGATAATCGGACAGGCGCTCGCGCGTCTCGTCAATTGCCGCTCTGCTCATTTTCGTTTTTCCGTTTCGGGCGCCCAGCGCGCTCGCAGACCGTCTTCTATCGTCCGCTCACCCACTGATCCAGCGACTCAATCTGAGGTTTTCGGCGTGCGTAGTGGGTAGGATCTGAGTTTCGGTCGTCGGGGGGGGCACGCCTTGCGGCGTCGGCGGTCAGGCGCGCCAGCTTCGATTGAGGCGGTCGATGAGATTGAAGGCTAGCCATGCGGCGGGCCTTGCCAAGCCTAACGAAGCAAGAAAAGGGCGCTATGGAGCAAGAGGTGATCCAGAGGCTCGCTAAAAATGATAAAGCAGCTGCGCGCAAAATATTCCGAATATGGAATATCCGTATACGGACTAGTTTAAAATGCTCGCCAACGGCCTGGGTTCGAGCCGTCATATGAATGGCGCGTGTATTCAATAAATGAAGTTTATCTTCTTAAAGATTCTTAAAATAGAAGATTAGAGTTCATCTGCCAAATCTTATATTCATAAACGACAATTGATTTTCGCGATCGCGCGGCGCGAAGGTCAGTAGACTCGGCTCCTGCCCTCTAACTCGGCTCGCAGCGGGGCTCTGGTCATCGATCAACGTGTATTGGGTGAACCCCATTCCAGAAAAAGTGTCACAATTGCCGACTAAAGAGCTCCCTAGGCGTGACCGCCTGCGTTCGTCGCGGCTTGAGAAACCAGAGGGGCTCCTGTGAAGCTGTATAGAAACCTAATGCTCGTGAGCTGCGCCGCGATGGCGCTGGCCGGCTGCGGATCCGATGACATCTCGTCGCCCGGGACTGGCGGCAACGTCACCATTAACAACCCGACGACGCCGACCACCCCGACGACGCCGACCACGCCGACCACCCCGACGGGTGTGACGCCGGCCTCGGGCTGCCCGACCATCGCCGACCCGCAGGGTCTGAAGGACGACGGCACCATCACGGGCCCGACGGGCACGTGGCGCGTTTGCACCCTGCCGTCGCGCATCAACCGCTCGATCACCCTGCCGAAGATCGCGGGCCTGCTGTACCAAATGGCCGGCCGCGTCGACGTCGGCACCGACGGCGGCTTCACGAAGTCGGCCGCTGACTCGAACGTCACGCTGACGATCGAGCCGGGCGTCATCGTCTATGGCGGCACGGGCGTGTCCTGGCTGGCCGTCAATCGCGGCAACAAGATCAACGCCGTCGGCACCGCCACGCGCCCGATCATCTTCACCAGCCGTGACAACGTCCTGGGCCTGAACACCGAGACCTCGCAAGGTCAGTGGGGCGGCGTCGTGCTGCTGGGCCGCGCGAAGATCACCGACTGCACCACCGGCTCGACCGCCGCGAACACCTGCGAGCGTCAGACCGAAGGCGCAGCCGACCCGGCCCTGTTCGGCGGCTCGGACGACGCCGACAACAGCGGGACGATGCAGTACGTGCAGATCCGCTACTCGGGCTACGTGCTCGGCTCCAACGTCGAACTGCAGTCGCTGACGCCGTCGGGCATCGGCAGCGGCACCGTTCTGAGCCACATCCAGAGCTACAACAGCTCGGACGACGGCGTTGAGTTCTTCGGCGGCGTTCCGCGGATGAAGTACTACGTCTCGGTCGGCGCGGACGACGACAGCCTCGACGTTGACGTCGGCGCGCGCGCGAACTTCCAGTACGGCATCATGATCCAGCGCGACGGCGCCGGCGACGCCCTGATGGAAATCGACAGCAACGGCCGCGAAACCGAAACGCCGCGCACGGATCTGCGCATCTCGAACTTCACGATGATCCAGCGTCAGGTCACCAGCAACAACGAAGCCAACGACCTGGCCTCGATCCTGCTGCGTGGCAACTCGGACACGACGATCGCCAACAGCATCATCGTCTCGCCGAACAACGAATGCCTCCGCATGAACGGTTCGGGCGCCACGCCGGCCACGCTGGTCGCGCGTTCGTTCGTCATGAGCTGTAACGCGACCAAGTACCTCGGCAGCGGTTCGTACAACGCCGCTGCGGTTCAAGCTCAGTTCGGTTCGGGCGGCAACAACAACAACGACGCCTTCACCTCGACGCTGAACGCCTTCATCAACGGCGTGAACGAGCTGCAAGTCGCGGTCTTCAACGTCACGGGCCTGGGCGCCTTCTTCAGCCCGACCACCTACATCGGCGCCGTCAAGGACAGCAACGACACCTGGTACGCCGGCTGGACCTGCAACAGCTCGGCCGCCAACTTCGGCTCGACCAGCACCGCCTGTACGTCGCTGCCGACCAACTAAGCCGACGCGTTTTCGTCGAAACGGGGGGGCGGCTGGAAGACGGCTGCCCCCCAAATTTTACCTGCCTAGCTCCCCGGGGGGATTGGATATGATCACGCGTCGGCTAACGTCTCTGTTGCTTCTCTCGACCGCGCTCTCGATGCCTTCCTGGGCCATGGCGCAGACCGCCCCTTCGGCCGACGAGGCCGCCAAGCCCGCCGCCGCTGCGGCGCCGGCGCAATCGGATTTCCAGCAACCTGAGGTCTCGATCCCGGGCATGGTCGACGCCGTGGTCATCACGGCGAACCGCTCGACCAACGTGGTCCGCACGGGGTCGCAAGTCGTTACGGTCCTGAGCTCGGCCGAAATCGCGCGCACGGGCGAAGGCAACATCGCCGGCGCGCTGAACCGGGTCACCGGCGTGACCCTGGTCGGCAACGGCTATGTCTATGTTCGCGGTCTTGGCGACCGTTACTCCCTGGCGCTGCTGAACGGTTCGCCGCTGCCGAGCCCGGAACCGCTGAAGCGCGTCGTCCCGCTCGACCTGTTCCCCAGCCGCGTGATCGCCTCGTCGCTGGTTCAGAAGAGCTACTCCGCCAACTTCCCCGGTGAGTTTGGCGGTGGCGTGATCAACCTGACTACCAAGTCGATCCCGAATGAGGGTTTCATCAGCATCGGGGCCTCGGTGTCCGGCGACACCGAAACCACCAACCAGCTCGGCTACGACCACTACGGCAGCAAGACCGATTGGACCGGCTTCGATAACGGCAATCGCGACACGCCTTCGGCCCTGGCGGCGTTCTTCGCCAGCGGCGAGCGCATCAGCTCGGGCAAGGTCGACACCGCAGCGATCGCCGGCCAACTGGTCAACAGCCGCAATGGCGTGGTCCAGAAGTGGAACCATCTGCCGGTCAACTACGCGATGGACATCACGGCGGCCAAGCCGTTCGACCTCGATTCGATGGACCTCGGCGTCATCGCCACGGTCGGCTTCAGCAACCGCTGGACCACCCGCGACGCTCAGATCCAGAGCTCCCTGAACGCCGACCTCTCGGACAAGGAATCGGATTTCCGCCGCGTCAGCACCGATAACCGTATGGTGCTCAACGGCCTGTTCGGCGCCGCGCTTGGCTTTGGCGAGAACAAGATCCGTTGGACCAATCTGTACGTTCACGACACGGTCAAGAACACGCGTCTGGCGCTGGGCAAGCGCGGCGGAACCAGCGTCGACTTCATGCAGCAGAACACCGGTTGGTTCGAGCGCCAGCTGTTCAACACCCAGCTGGTCGGCGAGTTCAAGCCGACGCCGGAGCTGAACGTCGACGTCCGGGCCAGCTACGCCAACACCCAGCGCAAGGCCCCGGCCGAACTTTCGCTGGAATATGTGCGCACCAACACCGCGTCGGATCCGTTCGGCCAGTACTTCGTCAACCGCCTGAACAACGGTAACGGCGGCGACGCGCGCATCAGCTATTCGGATCTGGACGAAGACCTGTGGTCGGGCGGCGTGGACGCCACCTACAAGTTGGCGCCGGGCTTCGCGGCGACGGTCGGCTACGCCTATGTCAGCACCGATCGTGACAGCTCGCGTCGCGACTTCCAGTTCCAGGCGCCCAACACCTTCCCGCGCGGCGTTGACATGCTGCGTCCCGATCTTCTGCTGGCGCCGTCGATCATCAAGAACTTCAACATCGCCCTGGTCGACACCAACGAAGGCAACCCGGCCTTCAACGCCCAGCTGCAGAACCATGCCGCCTACGGCAAGCTGAACGGCACGGTGTTCGGCGATTTCGACTTCGACGTCGGTCTCCGTTACGAGACGGCGCGCCAGAAGGTGTCGCCGGTCGAGGTCTTCAAAACCCCGGGCGCGTCCCTGGCCTCGACCCGCCTGAAGGAGACCTACTGGCTGCCGTCGGCCACCGGCACGTGGCACGTCAAGTCAGATGCTCAACTGCGTCTGAGCGCGTCCCAGACGATCGCTCGTCCGCAGTTCCGCGAGCTGATCTATCAGTTCTACTTCGATCCCGACAGCAACCGCATGTATCGCGGCAACCCGCTTCTGACGGACAGTAAACTGACCAACGCCGAAGCGCGCTACGAGTGGTACTTCGCCAGCGACCAACGTCTGACCGTCGCGGGCTTCTACAAGACCATCGATCGCCCGATCGAGAGCTATGTGTCGGGCAGTGACCTGTCGACCAGCTTCGCCAACGCGCCCAAGGCCAAGCTCTACGGCGCGGAATTCGAAGTTCAGAAGTATTTCGACCTTTCGGATCTGAACGGCGACTTCTGGGCCAGCCGTCGTCTGGTGGCGATCGCCAACTACACCTACTCCAAGTCCGAGCTTCAGGTTTCGGCCGGCGACACGGTCGCGGTGTTCGCCGCGACCTCGACCAAGGCGACCGACTATTTCACCGACGGCGCGCCGCTGACGGGCCAGTCGGATCACGTGGTCAACCTGCAACTGGGCCTCGAAGACACCGAGCGCCTGTCGCAGCAGACCCTGCTGATCAACTACGCCAGCAAGCGGGTCACCAGCCGGGGTCTGGTCAACAGCGGCCAGCCGGACGTCGAGGCCTATCCGGGCACGCGCATCGACTTCGTCGCGCGCCAGGGCCTGGAGCTTTGGGGGCGTGAAATCGAACTGAAGTTCGAAGCACGCAACCTGACCGGCGTCGGCTACGAAGAGTATCAGAAGGCCGGCAAGAACCGCGTCGACGTCAACACCTACGACGTCGGTCGCTTCTTCTCGATCGGCGCTTCCGCGAAGTTCTAAACGGATGGGCCGAGAGGGGGTTTGCCCCTCTCGGTCGCCTCCGAACGGCGCCCCAACCGACGCGCCTCTCGCCTCGGATCATCCGAACCGGGAGCGTTTGTCATATTTCTGTAGTCAAACCGTCGCCGAACTGCGGCGCCGCCGCGCTACATCGCTTCGACCGTAAGCGATCCGTTGGCGGACCCCATTGTCATTCCCTGACCTTCCCCGTTCGCCCGGTCCCAGGATCATCCTCGCGCTCGAGGTTCTGCTGGTGCTGCTGCTCGCCGTGCAGGCGGCGCGTCTGGTCTGGATCGTCGCCGCGCCGGTCGGTGTAGTCTCGCCGCCGGTAAAGGCCTCTCACCGTCCCGTGGACATCAGCGTGCTGGCCCGGTTCGACGCGTTCGGCGCGACGCGCGGGGCGGTCGGCGGCTCGGCCATCGATGGTTTCCGTCTTTTCGGCGTGAGGTCCGGGGGGCCGGGCGGCGGCTCCGCCATCATCGCGGGACCCGACGGCGTGCAAAAGTCTTACACCGTCGGCGAGACCATCGCGGATGGCGTCACCCTGGCCTCCGTCGCGGCCGATCACGTCGAGCTCTCCCGTGGCGGCGCGCGCGCGACCCTTTCCTTCCCGGTGTCCCAATGACCAAGGTCCATCCGTCGCGTTCTGTTCTGGCCGCCGCCGCTGCGGCCCTGGTCTTGGGCGGCGCCGTGCTTCCGCCCGCGCTCGCCCGAGCCCAGACCCAGCTGCTGAATGTCCAGGACGCGGATATTCGCGTGTTCATTCAGGACGTCGCCAAGTCCACCGGCACGACATTCATCATCGATCCGCGCGTCAAGGGAACCGTGACCGTGGCGAGCAACGGCCCGCTGAACCGTCGCGAACTCTTCGAGGTGTTCCTGGCGACGCTGCGGGCCAACAATTTCGTGGCCACCCCCGCCGGTAATGGCGCCTACCGCATCGAGCCTTCCGAGAACGCGGCCCGACAGCCGTCGGCGGCCGGTGGTCAGTTCGCGACCGAGGTGTTCCGACTGCGCACCCTGGACGCGGCCAGCGCCGTCGAGATGCTCAAGCCGCTGGTCGGACCGCAGGGTCAGGTCGTGGCGAACCCGCGCGGCGCCGCCGTGGTGGTGGCGGACTATGCCGACAACGTCCGTCGTATCCGCGGTCTCCTGGCCCAGGTCGATCAGGACCGCGCGACGGTTCACACCGTCACCCTGACCCACAGTTCGGCCCGCGAGATCGCCCAGGTGCTGAACGACATGCTCGCCACGCCGGGGGCGGAGGGCAAGAGCGGCCGGGGCGCCGTCACCGTGGTCCCGGTCGACAGCAGCAACTCGGTCTTGCTCCGCGGTGATCCCGACGCCGTTCAGCGTCTGCTGCCGATCATCACCGACCTTGATCGTCGCGCCGAGTCCAGCGACGACGTGCGCGTCGTCTTCCTGCGTCACGCCAACGCCGAGCAGATGCTGCCCGTGCTGCAACAACTGGTGGGGCAGACGGCTGTCTCGTCGACGACGAGCGCGTCGCGGAGCCTTGGCGGTTCACGGGCCACGACCGGAGCGCCGGCTCCGTCGACTCCAGCGACCGCCCCGGCCGCCACCGTCGCGCCGAGCAATGGCGCCCAGGCGACGATCGCGCGCTTTCCCGGCGCCAACGCCCTGATCATCAACGCGCCGCCCGAGACCCAGCGCACCTTGGCCGAGGTCATTCGCCAGCTGGACATTCGCCGGGAGCAGGTTCTGGTCGAGGCCATCGTCGTCGAGGTCACCGACGGAACCGCCAAGCAGCTGGGCGTGCAGTTCCTGCTCGGCGGGACCAACGGCACCATTCCCTTCGTCGCGACCAACTACACCAATGCCACGCCGAGCCTGCTGCCGCTCGTCGGCGCGGCGGCGACCACGACCCGCGGCGCCGACAGTGATGGGCTGAAGTCCATGCGCGACGCGGCCATCAGCTCCCTGCTGACCGCATCGGGCGTCACCTCGGGCGTCTACGGTCGCAGTGGTGACGCGCTGTTCGGCGCGATCATCAATGCGGTGAAGAAGGACACGGGCTCCAACCTGCTGTCGACGCCGTCGATCATGACGCTGGACAACGAAGAGGCCCGTATTCTGGTCGGCCAGGAAGTGCCGATCACGACGGGCGAAGTGCTGGGCGACTCCAACGCCAACCCCTTCCGAACCATCCAGCGCCAGAACGTCGGCATCCAGCTGGAGGTCAAGCCGCAGATCAATGCGGGCGGCGGCATCACCCTGTTCCTGCGACAGGAAGTGTCGAGCGTCGCGGGGCCCGTCAGCGTCGGCTCCAGCGAGCTGATCATCAACAAGCGCGAGATCGAGACCACGGCCCTGGTCGACGACGGCGACATCGTCGTGCTGGGCGGCCTGCTGGACCAGCAGGAGACCCAGTCGGCCCAGCGCACGCCCGGCCTGGGGGATGTTCCCGGTCTCGGGGCCCTGTTCCGGAGCACGGCGCGCGAACACAAGAAGACCAACCTGATGGTCTTCATCCGGCCCCGCATCATCCGCAGCAGCGCCGACGCGCGCGACCTGACCGCGCCGCGCTACGACTACATGCGCAACCTGCCGCCGATGACCACGCAGGATGGCGATAACTCGTTGGACGCGGTGATGCGCGACTACCTGAACGTGGCCCGTCCGGTCGGGGCGCCGGCGCCCGCTAACGTCTCGCCGACCGCCGGCAAGCCGGCGACGACGCCATGACCATGCCGATGCTCGCCTACGGTTTCGCCAAGCGAAACGGGGTGGTCCTGCTGTCCCTGGGCGAGCGAGCGGTGATCGGCGTTCGCGAGGGCTATGACCCGATGGCGCTGGTCGAGATCCGGCGGGCGGTCGGCGCGCCGCTGGCGATCGAGCCGATGACCGCCCCGGTGTTCGATCGCAAGTTCTCGGAGGTCTATGCGGGCGCGGGCCTAGCCACCGCCTCAAGCGCCGACAGCCTGGATCTGGAGGGCGGCCTGGGCCTCCTGCTCGAGGACATGCCCGCCGCGGCCGACCTGCTCGATCCCCAGGACGACGCGCCGGTCATTCGCCTGATCAACGGCCTGATCGCCGAGGCCGTGCGCCTGGGCGCGTCGGACATCCATATCGAGCCCTTCGAGAAGGCGCTGATTGTCCGGCTTCGGATTGATGGCGTGCTGACCGAGGTGCTGAGCCTGTCGCCCCGCATCGCCGCGATGCTGGTGTCGCGGGTCAAGGTCATGGCCAAGCTGGACATCGCCGAGAAGCGCGTCCCGCAGGACGGCCGGATCTCGCTGGCCCTGGGCGGCAAGAGCCTGGACGTCCGGTTGTCGACCCTGCCGGCCCGCATGGGCGAACGGGTGGTGATGCGGATTCTCGACAAGGACCAGGCCGGCCTGCGCCTGACCGATCTTGGCATGTCGCCCGACGTGCTGAGCGCTTTGGAGACGGCCGTGCGCGAGCCGCATGGGATCATCCTGGTCACCGGACCCACCGGCTCGGGTAAGACGACGACGCTTTACGCGGCCCTGGCCGTGTTGAACGACAACAGCCGCAACATCCTGACCATCGAGGATCCGGTCGAGTACGCCGTGCATGGCATCGGCCAGACCCAGGTCAACACCAAGGTCGGCATGACCTTCGCGGCGGGCCTGCGGGCCATCCTGCGCCAGGACCCCGACGTGGTGATGGTCGGTGAAATCCGCGACTCCGAGACCGCCCAGATCGCCGTCCAGGCCAGTTTGACCGGTCACCTTGTGTTGTCGACGGTCCATACCAACGACGCGGCGGGCGCGGTGGTGCGCCTGCGCGACATGGGTGTCGAGCCCTTTCTGCTGGCCTCGACCCTGCGCCTCGTGATCGCCCAGCGGCTGGTGCGTCGCCTGTGCGAGCATTGCCGCACGCCCGAACCCGCCGACGCCGCGACGGCGGCTCTGGTGGGGCTGCCTGAGGGCGAGATTCTGTATCGCCCCGTCGGCTGCGCCCACTGCGGCCACACCGGCTATCAGGGCCGGATCGGTGTCTATGAGGCTCTGCGCGTCGACGACCACCTGCGCCGTCTGATCGGAGGCAACGCCAGCGAGCAGGAGATCACCGAGGCGGGTCTGGATCGCCGCCTGGGGCAGGAGGCGCGGGCCTATGTTCTGGCGGGCCTGACGACGGTGGAGGAGGCGCTCCGGATCACGGGCCAAGGGGCGCGCGATGGCGACCTTTGACTATGTGGCGCTGGATCTGGCCGGCCGGACGCGCCGGGGCCAGCTGAGGGCCGTCGACGAGGCCGCCGCCGCCGAACAGCTGCAACGCAAGCGCCTGGCGCCGGTCAAGATCATGGCCTCGGTCGCCAAGCCGGTCAGCGCGGGGCGTCTGGCCTTCGGCCAGGGCCTGAGCGCCAAGGACCGGTCGATGTTCACGCGCCAGCTGGCGACCCTGACCTCGGTCTCGACGTTGGAAGAAGCGCTGCGCACGATCGCCCTGCAGGCCGACAAGCCGAAGCTGAAGCAGGTGATCGGCGAGGTTCATGCCGCCGTGCTGGAGGGCTATCGGCTCTCGGACGCGATGGCCCGTCCCACCAAGGCGTTTCCGCCACTGTACCGCGCCATGGTGGCGGCCGGCGAGTCGTCCGGCGCCTTGCCGGCGATCCTGGATCGCCTTGCCGACCTCTTGGAGCAACAGCAACAGGTCCGTGCCAAGATCACCACGGCTCTGGTCTATCCGATCGTTCTGGCGGTGGTCGCCTGTCTGGTTGTCGCGGCCCTGATGGTCTTCGTCATTCCCAAGGTGGTCGAGCAGTTCGACTCGATGGGCCAGACCCTGCCGCTGCTGACGCGCCTGGTGATCGGCCTGTCGACCGGTCTCCAGACCTTCGGCTGGTTGATCGTCGTCAGCGCTGCGATCGCGGTGTTCGCCTTTCTTCGCGCCCTGCGTCATCGGCCCTTCAAGCTGGCGGTGGATCGCTGGCTGCTGCGCCTGCCGATGATCGGCCGCCTGATCCGGGACGTCCATGCCGCCAGACTTGCCCGGACGCTCGCCACCATGGTCGCCAGCGGACTGCCGGTGCTGGAGGGCCTGATGCTGACCGCCGGCACGGTGCGCAACGCCGTGCTGCAAGCCGCGCTCGACGACATGATCGCCGCCATCCGCGAAGGCGGCGCGCTGTCGGTGGCCATGCGCCGGGCCGAGGTCTTTCCGCCGGTGCTCGTCTACATGACCGCCAGCGGCGAGAGCAGTGGGCGGGTCGAAGCGATGTTGATGCGCGCGGCCGACTATCTGGAACGTGAGTTCGAGACCTTCACGGCCACGCTGCTCAGCCTGCTGGAGCCGGCCATCATCGTGCTGCTGGGCGGGGTGGTGGCGACCATCGTGCTGTCGATCCTGCTGCCGATCCTGCAGATCAACAATCTGGCCTTGAACTAGGAAGCCAAGTCATGCCGAACCTCGATCCCGAGACGAGACGCCGCCGGGCCCGCCGGGCCGGTTTCACGCTGGTGGAGATGATGGTGGTCATCGTCATCCTGGGTCTTCTCGCCACGGTCGTGGCGATCAACGTGCTGCCCAACCAGGAAAAAGCCATGAAGGGTAAGGCGCGCGCCGACGTGTCCGTCCTGGAACAGGCGCTGGAGAGCTATCGTCTGGACAACTTCTCATTTCCGACGACCGAGCAAGGGCTGTCGGCCCTTGTCGCCCCGCCAGCGGGCCTGACCCAGGTCGATCGCTATCGTGAAGGCGGCTATATCCGCCGCCTGCCCAAGGACCCTTGGGGTAACGACTACCAGTACCGCGCGCCCGGCGCGCACGGCGCGATCGATGTCTACTCGTTCGGCGCGGACGGCCGCGAAGGCGGTGAGGGCAAGGACGCAGACATTGGCAACTGGAGCTGACGCCAGACGAGCCAAGAGGCGTCGCGTCGCGCGGGCGGGTTTCACCCTGGTCGAGCTCATGGTCGTGCTGATGATCATGGGCCTGCTGGCCACGGCGGTGATCCTGACCCTGCCTGACGGGAAGATGTCGCTGTCGCAGGAGAGCGCGCGGTTCGCCGCGCGGCTGCTGCGCGCGCGTGAGGAATCCCTGCTCACCAATCGCCAGGTCAGGGTCGAGGTCTCGTCCGCCGACTATCGGTTCGACATCCGGGACGGCCGCGGGTGGCGGGCGCTGGACAAGGCTCCATTCGTGACGACGGCGTGGGTGGAAGACACTCGGGTCGCCAGCCGCGATGGGGCGGGGGCCGTCATTTTTGAGCCAACCGGCCAGGCCAATGGGGCCGAGTTCAGCCTGGGGCGCGGCGGTTCTGGCTATGTGGTCAGCGTCGATGTCGCCGGAAATGTTGCTGTCCATGCCGCCCAGACGCTCTGAAGCCGGCTTCACGCTGATCGAGCTGCTGGTCGCCCTGGCGATCTTCAGTCTGGCGGTGTTGGCGCTCTTGAACCTGGCGGGCGAGAACACGCGCGCCAGCGGTCGGCTGCAGGATCGCATCCTGGCCGAGGTGGTGTTGGACAACCGCGCGATCGAGGCGGTGACCAGCGTGGCGCCGCCGGCCTTGGGCCGCGTCTCCGGAGCTGAACGGGTCGCTGGCCGCCCGTGGTTGTGGACTCGCCAAGTCAGCCGCACCGACGATCCCTCGATCCTGCGGGTCGACATCGCGGTCATGGCGCCGACATCCCGCCAGCCGGCTGCGGCGGTGACCCTGTTCAGGGCCGCGCGATGAAGGGCTTCACCCTGATCGAAATGATGGTGGCGCTGCTGATCTTCGCGCTGATCACCGCCGCCGGAGTCGCGGTGATGAACTCGACGCTTACCAACCAGAGCGCCGTCCGCGTTCGGGTGGAGCGTTATGCCGAGTTGCAGCGTATGCGGGCTATCGTGAAGGCCGATCTCTCACAGGCGGCGACACGCCGGACGCGCGGCGAGGACGGCGTCCCGGCGCTAACCGCTTTCGCGGGGGTCAGCCCCTGGGTGGCGGGCGGCCCCCTGCTGGCCTTCACGCGTCGCGGCTACGAGAATCCCGACCAGGCGCCGCGCGCCTCGATGCAGTATGTGGAGTACGCGCTGGTGGAGGGACGTCTGGAGCGCCGGACCCGCCCCGCGCTGGACGGCGCCCGGCTCGGACCCGCCCAGGTGCTGATGACCGACGTGGAGAGCGTCCAGTCCGCATATCTGTTCGACGGCGTCTGGCGTCCGACGTGGCGGGGCGAAGCGGGGGCGGACATTCCGACCGCCGTGCGCCTGAACGTGAAGCTCAAGGACCTGGGTGACATCGACCAGCTCTTCCTCACCTCGGGAGAGGGGCGATGAAGCGGGAGGACGAGAAGGGCGCGGCGCTGCTGACCGTCATGCTGATGGTCGCGGTGATCTCGGTGATCGCGGTCGGCGTTCTGGACGACATCCGGTTCGGTGTGCGCCGCACGCTGAACGCGCGGATCGCCAGCCAGGCTCAATGGTACGCCCTGGGCGCTGAACAACTGGCCCGCACCCGCATCGCTCAGTTGATGGAGCGCGACGCGGGCAAGACCACGCTTGAGGGCGGCTGGAACGGGCGGGTGATCGCGTTCCCGATCGACCAGGGCCGCATGGAGGCGAAGGTCACCGACGCCACGGGCTGCTTCAACCTCAATAGCGTGGTCGAGGCCAACCAGGGCGAGCCTTTCCGCCGGCGCGAGCTGGGGGTTCGGCAGTTCACGACCTTGCTGTCCCTGGTGGGGGTCTCCGGCGGGCCGGAGCTCGCGGAAAATCTCGCAGAGTGGATGGACAGCAACGATGTCGGCCGCACCGACGCGGAAGACCCGGGCTATGCGAAGCTGGCGCAGCCTTACAGGACTGCGGGCGGGCCTCTGGCCGAGGTGAGCGAGCTCCGGGCGGTGCGTGGCTTCACGCCCGGCGTCTACGCCGCGCTTCGTCCCTATGTCTGCGCCCTGCCGACGACGGACCTGTCGCCCATCAACGTCAACACCCTCCCGCCCGAACGCGCGCTCCTGCTGACAGCGTTGACCGAGGGGCGCATCAGCCGCGAGACGGCGGCCAGCGTGCTCCACAGCCGCCCCGCCGCGGGCTGGCCCGACGCCCAGGCGTTCTGGGGCCAGCAAGCCCTGGTCGCCACGCCGCCCGGCGACGTGGTGCGCGACCAGATCAAGTTCCGCACCCGGTACTTCGCCTTGGACAGCCAAGTCGTCTTCGCCGACATGCCGGTGTTCATGACCGCCCTCTTCGAAACGCCGTCGGCCAACAAGGTGATCTTGGCCGCCCGACGTTGGACGCCCGACGAATGACCTTGCTCAGCCTTCTAATCCTGCCCGCCGCACCCGACGAGCCGGCGCAACTTCTTCAGGACTTTGGCCTGTCGGCCACGCGGCGGCCGCTGGCGCCTGACGAGCGTCTCGACGACGTCGGCCCGGTGATCCTGGTCGCGCCTGGCGAGGACGTCGTGGCGCGCTGGATGGACCTGCCGCTCGGCAGCCCGGCCCAGGCGCGATCGGCGGCCGCCTTCCGCCTGGAGGACGAAGTCGCCCTTGGGGGCGATGACCTGCATATCGCCGTCGGGGATGCCGATCAGGCGGGTCGAACGCTCGTGGCCTGGACTGCCCGGCGCACGCTACAGGCCTGGCTGGACGCCGCCCAGGCGTACGGACTTTCCGTCGATGCCGTCATTCCCGACTATCTTCTATTGCCCGAGACCGAAGACGGCGTCCTGGTGGTGGGGCGGCTGGGGCGGCGGTTGGCGTTGCGCGAACCGGGCAAGGCGCTGAGCGCAGATCCCGAACTGGCGGCCCTGCTGCTCGACGGGCGCGAGCACCGCATCCTCGACGGCAAGGCGCTCGACGCTCAACTGATCGCCGGTGCGCGCTCCCCGGCCATCAACCTGCTGCAAGGGCGCTTCGCCGTCCGCCGGCCTGGCGAGCAAAAGGGTATGAAGCGCCTGGCGATCCTGGCGGCGGCGGCGGTGCTTTCGCCACTGTTGCTGCTGATCGTGCAGATCGCCCATGACCAGTGGACGGCCAACGGCCTGGAGCGCCGCGCCGCCAAGCTGGCGGTCTCGCTCGTGCCGCAAGCCTCCCGTTATGAAGACGCGACGGGCTACGCCCTGACTCGGCTGGCTGCGAGTCAGAGCGGTCAAGGGTTCGGCGCGCTCGCCGCCAGTTATCTCGGCATGGTCGAGTCCGTCCCCGGTGTGACGTTGGACACTCTGGTCTATGGCGAGGAGGGGGCGATCCGCTCGACGATCGGCTACGCCAACTACTCGGACATGGACCAACTGCGCATGGCCGCCAAGCGGTTTGGCCTGGAGCTGACCGAGCAAAGCACCGCCAGCGAGGGCGGGCGGATCAGCAGCGATCTCATCGTGAGGAGAAAGCCGTGAACGGACGACTCGAAGCCGCCCGTCTCTGGTGGGCGGCGCGCACCGGACGCGAGCAGGTCCTGCTGGCGGTCATGACCGCGGCGCTCGTCGCGGTGCTGGGCTGGTATGGCGTCATCACGCCGCTGATGGCCACGTCACAGGCCGCGCGGGTTCGCGTTGAAAAGGCCTCGGTTCAATGGGCCACCCTGCGGGGTCTTTCGGCCGGCGCCAGCCGGTCAGCCGCCTCGGGCGGCGCCGCGCCGCAGGCGGTGGTCGAGGCCGCCGCGAGCAAGGTCGGCCTCCCGATCTCACGCCACCGCCAGGACGCCAACGGCCGCTTCACCATCTGGATCTCCGCGATCGACGCCAAGATCCTCCTGCCCTGGACCGCGAGCCTGGAGCGCGATGGCGGCGTCAAGGTCACCGATTTCACCGCCTCGCGCCTGGATAACGGTCTCATCGAGGCGGAGATCACCTTCGCGCGCGCCGCGCCATGAGTAATCGATTCCTCATCGCGGCGCTTATCGTCGCCACCCTGATCATGACCGCGGCGCTCGCGCCGATGAGTCTGCTCACCGAGCGCTTGGCCAGAACCGAAGCGTTCGGCGCGGCGGGCGTGAGCGGCGCCGTCTGGAACGGCCGCTTGAAAGACGTGACCCTCGCGGGCGCTCCGATCGGAACCTGGAGGGGCGGGCTCAACCCCTTGGCCCTGGTCACGGGTCAGGTTCGGATGGGCCTGAGGCATGACAAGGCGGGTTCGGATCAACGAGCGACCTTGCTGCTCAGCGGCCGCGACAAGGGCGTAGAGCGCCTCAGTCTGCGGACCTCCGCCGACCTAGCGCCCCTCGGGCTGCCGCTCACCGGGGATGTCGCCCTGCGAGATGTTTCGGCGGTCTTTCGGAACGGACGGTGCGCGCGGGCTGGCGGCGACACGCGCCTACGGCTGATCGGCGATGGTCCCTTGCGTGGCGCGGTGCTCAGCGGTGTCGCCGTCTGCCGCGCCGACACCTGGACCACCACGCTCAGCGGGCGGGCCGCAGGCGCGGACCTGACGCTGAGCGGCCGTGTGCAGGGCGATGGCCGCTATCAACTGGAGATGTCTGCCGCAACGACGGATCCGGATCTGATCCAGGGCCTGGTGGCCAGCGGCTTCGTCCGCGACGCGACAGGCGCTCGGCGGTCGGTCGATGGCCGGCTGGTCCCTCCGTCAGCGAAGTAGCGCGTGTAACGGGCCCCAGAGCCAGGTCAGCCACGCCCCGACCGCTAGGAATGTTCCAAACGGAAGCTGCTGGTCGGCGGCGAAGCGGCGTCGGACAATCGCCTGCGCGATCGCCACGCTGAGGCCGGCGACGCAGGACCAGATCAGCACCGACGGCAGGCCTTGCCAGCCGACCCAGGCGCCGATCGCGCCGAGCAGGCGCGGATCCCCGCCGCCCAGGCCGTCAAACCCTCGGACCCGCTTGTAAAGCCAGGCGATCAAGGCCAGCCCTCCATAGCCCACTGCCGCGCCGACGAAGGGCGTCCAGGTCGGGACCTCACCGATCATGAGCGTCGCGATCGCCCCCAGGGCGCCGAACGGCAGGGTCAGCCTGTCGGGAAGCCAGAGGTGCTCGGCGTCGATCGTCGCAATCAGCAGCAGCGCCCAGCCGAAAAGCGCGGTTACCGCAACCAATCCCCCGGAGAAGGTGAGCGCGCTCCATGCCGCGATCAGCAGACATCCGGCCTCAAGCAGGGGGTAGCGCCAGGGTATGGCCGCTCCGCAGGTCCTGCAGCGCCCGCGCAGCGCCAGGAAACTGAACAGCGGGACCAGATCGATCAAGCCCAGTTGACGTCCGCACGCATCGCAAGCTGATCGTGACATCGCCCAAGGACGCTCCGCCGGCAGGCGTAGCGTCAGCAGGCCGATGAAGCTGCCGACAAAGGGCGCGAAGATCAGGGCCGAAACGGCCCAGAGCTGTTCGATGGTCAAGAGAGGCTCGTCCGAAGGTGATAGGAGCCTTGGCCTAGAGCTGTCCGAACAACAATCGCCTAAGCGGCGAAGGGATGAAATTTTATGGCGTCGCTCACCCTAACCGACTCAGCGCCTCGCGCGGGGACGGTCGATCGACTGACAGGCTTTGGATGAGGGCGCCGCGCCCCTTCAGCGCCTTATGGGTCTGCAGGAGATCGGGTGATGTCGGTCGATCTCCCGCCCAAGAACAGACGTTTATATCCGCAGCCGAGCAACCTAGTCGAACGCAGCGTTGGTTCGCTACCGTCCCGGCGCCCAGCGTGCTGAATGCCCGCTTACGGGAGCGAAGCTAACGGCAGCAACCAGGCCAGCGCCTCCTTTCGGCTCGAGGTCTCATTCGGCAGCCGTGCGAAGATTGCCGCGGTTCCACCATTTTACGATCCCGCTATGGCTCGCCCGGCGCGGCGGCATGACCTGCGATGCGTTTCCGGCGCTCTTCGCACGCTACTGCGAGACGGTGACGCGATCACTTCGCGGCCTCGTCGTCGTCTGCTCGATGAACGAGATGAACGTGCCCCTGATCATTCACGACGTGGCGCGCGACCTGCTGTCAGGTCCTGAAGGGGAGGCTAGGCGCGCCGCTGCAGAGCGGGCGCTCGGCGCGCCGATCAGCAGTAATTTCCTGTTCACGCCCCCTGATGCGTTGGTCCGTAACGGACTGGGCGCCCACGCTACGGGTCGAGATGCGATCAAGGCCGTGCGGCCTGACGTGCAGGTGGGGGTCACGCTCTCCTTGCAGGATGAACAGGCCGAGCCGGGCGCCGAGGCCGTGCGCGACGCCCGCCGCACGCCGGTGCTGGTTACCGAAAACGGCTTTTCAGGCGACGATGACGAGCGCCGCTGCGCCTTTGTCGGCGAGTCGCTTGATCACCTTCAAAGGGCGATCGCCGATGGCGTCGACATGCGCGGCTACTTCGATTGGTCGCTGCTGGACAACTACGAATGGATGTCCGGCTACGGTCCCAAGTTTGGGATCGTTGGCGTTGACCGCTCGACGCAACGACGCATGATCAAGCCCTCGGCCTTGACCTACGGCGCGATCGCGCGGGCGGGCGCTATCGGCGCCGTCGAGGCGCGGTCCGCCATGACCTCCCCGTCACCCCTGCGCGCCGCTACGCCTCTGGGCATCGGGTAGCGGCATTCGCCATTGGATCTGGGGCGAGCGCGCTTGGGGGGCGCACTCGCCCCAGGGGAGGGAGCGCGGGGCGCTGCGGGCGAGGTTCCAGACTTCTCTGACGTGGCGTACAAAAGCCGGATGAGTTCAGAGACGGCGCAGAGCGCGCGACCTCCAAAGCGGCCGCGTCGGACCCAGGAACAGCGTAGCGCTGAGACGCGCGCGGCCCTCTTCGAGGCGGCTGTTCGTACTATCGACAGATAAGGTTGCGCTGGGGCCAATACAGCCCTGATCGCCGATGAGGCGGGGGTGACGCGTGGGACGATCAACCACCATTTCGCCAGTCGCGCAGCCTTTATGGCCGAGGTCATGCGCTGGGTTTTCGAGCGCGAAACCGAGATCTTCCGAACGCTCATCCAAGATCGCCGCGCAGGCGCCCGGGTAAGCGACTGGCCAGCGCTGCTTTGGGATGTGTTCTCCCGCCCGTCTGGCGTTGCGGTTCTCGAAATCCTGGTGGCCTCCAGAAGCGATCCGGAACTGGCTGAGCTCGTCACGCCGATGCAGGCCGAGGTTGAGCTGACCGGGGCCATGAATTTCGCCCAGAGGATCGGCGCCAGGGACGTCGATATGCCGACGATCCGAATGGTCGTCTGGGCGATCCGCGGCATGACCCTCGGGCGGGCCTTCACCGGCGACGCGGCGGGCATGGAGGGGGCGGTGGCGCAACTGGCGCGGCTCATCGAACGCGCAGCGCCAAGTGGAAGCTTCGAGGAACTGGCCGGGCCGCCGTGAACTCATCGACGATTCTCGCGTGAGCGATACCTCCCAGAGGCGTGGGGCGGCCCAGGCCTTGGAGGTGGTTCAGGCGGCTTATTGACGTGGAGTACGGCAGCCGCGCCTATGCAGATCGCCGAGATCTCTTAGGGCATGTTCAATGTTCCCGCTCTCAAAGAGCACGGCGGTTCAACGACATGGTGACGTTTGCTCTTTAGAAGTAGGCGACATGGAGCTGACGTGGACTAGGACGTGAACACCCCATCACAAGTCTCAAGCGCGCCGGACGGGCCGGTCATCTGTCCCATCAACGCGCATCCTGGTTTCGCTGCGGCCGTACGCCATTCTACGACCGGTCCGCTGGCGCTTCTCGACCGTGACCCTAGCTTCTACCGTTGTATCGGCGACATCCCGAGCTACGCGCTGGGCGTACTCGCGCTTTATCTGCATTCGACCGACCGGCTGTACCACCGGGGTCTTCGAAACGTCGCCAAAGATCTTTTTAGTCCCGGCCGCGCCACTGCCATTCTTTCACGAATGCAAACGATAGGCTTGATCGTACCGATCGACGCCTTTGAGAAAGGACGGCAACGGCGCTACAGCCCGGCGCCAGCGATGATCGAGGCCTTCCGCGCCTGCTATTTGATCGAACTTCAAAGCCTCGCAATGATCGACGCCCGCGCCGGCGCCCTAGTCGAAGCCTTTGACGACCCCGCGATCTTCGACGGGATCATCGCCTTTCTGGCCAGCAGCCATCTAGCGGCGCCGACTTTGGATCAGGAGCTCATCGACCCGATGGGAGGCGTCGGTCGCCGATCAATGGGTCTGATGCTCAGCTACGCTCTGGCGGAGGCGGCGTTCAGGGCGGGGCTGCCTCGCGCGGCGGGCAGGATTGAGATCACGGTGTCCAGCCTCGCGAGGCGTCTGGGCATATCCAGGCCGCACTGCCGTCGAGTTTTGATTCTGTTGCAGGACGCGGGACTGGTTTCTGTCGACCAGAAAGCCAATGCGGTGACCCTCATGCCCGCCTTCGCCGAGGCTTTGGACGTTTACTTCGTTGGGATGTTCAACGCTCTGCTGGCGGCGGTCCGCCATGTGAGCGTCGAACGGCTCTGCGGATCCCATTAGTCTGGCGATTCATTCAGGCGATACTGCAAAGCGCAGTTAAATATTATCGAAACATGTCGATGACCCCACTGGGTGGGCTCTCAATCGATGTGAGTTATCCGACCCGAAGTGTGTCAAATGTGTTCAGTTGCGGGCGCGACTGATTTTTTCTTACTGACCAAATGGGGGCGGTTACTCACGCATTAAAGATAAAATGCCACGCCCCCTGCCAATTCCGTTCGCGATCGGCGCGCGGAACGTGTCGGGTTTTGGTCGGGGTGCGTCTTGCCGAGGGTGTTCAGAGGACTTGAGCGATTCGGCGCGCGGCTGGGGGCGGCGCTATCGCGAGCGATAAAGGGGGCTGCGCTTTCGGGGCGAGCCCTAGTTCGAGTCCCGGGCGCCGCAGGCGGATCAAAACCGTCGACCCTGGCTGCCGTTCGAGCCGGATCTCGCTCGGGGTTCGGCGGGGCCATCGTCCTTGCGGTAGCCGTTCTCGGTGGGCTGGCGTCGCCGTCGTCCTTGATGGCGCAGACGGCCACGACGACGACATTGATGTCCACCCAGAACCCTTCGGTTGTAAACCCTTACGGGTCGCCGAGCGGCGTTACCCTATACGTCACGATCTCGCCCAATCCCGGCAGCGGCAACGGCAGTGTCCGGTTCACCGACAATGGCGCGGATATCAGTGGCTGTACGTCGGTTCAGGTGCAGTCCGGCGTCGCGAGTTGCTCGATGGGCGGCGGGCTGCCGATGGGAACCCGCAGCATCGTCGCCTACTACTCGGGCGGCACGGGATATGCCGCTTCCGTGTCTTCAACCCTGACGCAGTATTCGGTGCGCGGGCCTTCGGTGGCCGCCAGCTACGCCGCCAGCTCGATCCGGCAGGATCAGTCGACGACCCTGACGATCACTTTGACAAACCCGAACACCGTCGCGCTTGGCGGCGTGAGGCTGCCCGCGACCGACCTTTCGAGTTTTTCGGGAGCAACCATAAGCCTCGGCGCAGGCACCTGCTCGTCGTCGCCCCGCATAGATTTCGGCGAAGTATCCCTGAGCAATCAGACGCTCGCCGCCAACAGTTCCTGCACCGTCGTCGTCAACATTCCCGCAGGCCAACCCACCGGGACGAGATACGTCAATCCGCAGTCTCCAACCGCCACGACCGCAAACGGCGTCAGTGGTTTCAGTCTCACGGGCTCGAGCGGCGGTCAGCAGAACCTGACCGTTACCGCGGGCGTTCCCGCCCCACCCACCATCACCGTCAGCCGGACAACATTTCCCGGCGCCATCGCCGTCGGCGGGACCACCCAACTGACGTTCACGCTGAGCAACCCGAACGCGTTTCTGATCACTGGCGTCGGGACGACGCTGACCTTGCCGAGCGAGTTGGTCATTCATCAGAACTCAGGATCCGATTTCACCACCACCTGCACCAACGCGTCCTTGTTAGGCTCTACGGGCGGCGGCTCGGTGAGGCTCATCGGCGGGCGGATAAGCGCCAACGGTTCCTGCACTTTCACCGTCACGGTTCGCGGCGCGTCGGCCGGTTCGGTAAGCGTTCCGACGGGCGCCCCCAGCGCGACTAACGCCGCTGCGGGCGCAGAGGGCTCTCCTCTCGCGATCACGGTGAACCCCACCCTCACGGTCACCCAAGCGGTGGCGTCCACGGTCCTGACCCAAAACGTCGCGGCGACGGCCTTCACGCCTGTGACCGCTTCGGGAGGCGCGGGACCACTGACCTATGCGATCACCTCCGGCGGCGCCCTGCCAACCGGTCTGATCTTCTCCACCTCGACGGGCCAGATCAGTGGCACACCCACGAGCACGAAAGCTCGGACCACCTATAATGTCACGGTGACCGATCAGTCTGTCCCGACAGCGATCACCGGCACCACGACCTTTGATCTGACGGTCAATGCGGCGTTCACCCCGACCCCGACGCTGACCTTCGCCACGCCGACCTCGGCCAGCGTGACCATGGGCGGCTCGCTGACGAATGCGGCGACCTCGACCCTCAGCGGCGGAAACTTTGGCGCGATCAGCTATGCCTCAAGCGACCCGGGTATCGCCACGGTTAGCGCCAGTGGTGTGGTCACTCCGGTCGGCGTCGGCGCCGCGACCATCACCGCGACCCAAGCAGCGGTGGCGGGTGTCAACGCTCAGGCTTCTCAAACCTATGTTCTAACCGTCGCCTTGCCCCCAGCCCCGACGGTCGCGTCGACATCCGTCGATGTGGCCTATAATTCGCCAGGGCAAGCGGTCAGTTTGCCGGTGAGTGGTCAATACACCGCGCTTGCGATCTCAAGCGCGCCCACGAATGGCAAGGTGAGCGTCAACGGCGCGACGGCGACCTACATTCCGACGCCGGGCTTTTCGGGCGGGGACAGCTTTACCTACATAGCCACAGGCCTGGGTGGCGCCTCTGCCCCAGCGACTGTGACCCTGCGGGTGGTTCCGCCCGGGGCTCCGACGGTCGCGGCGATTTCCGTTAGCGTGGCGTACAATTCGCCGGGGCAGACCTTCAACTTGCCGGCGAGCGGCGAGTTCACCGCGCTCACGGTCGCGAGCGCGTCTGCGAACGGCAGGGTGACGATCAGCGGCACGACGGCGACCTATGTTCCGACCCCGGGCTTTTTCGGCGCAGACAGCTTCACCTACTCGGCCAGTGGCCCTGGCGGCGCATCGAATGCAGCGACTGTAACGCTGGACGTGGCTCGACCCGACGCACCGACGGCGTTGGCCGCCTCAGCGAATGTCGCCTTTAACTCATCGGGCCAGACCGTTGCTCTGCCGACGAGCGGCGCGGTCACCGCGCTTGCGCTCTTGACCGACCCGATAAACGGCAAGGTGACCATCAACGGCGCGACGGCGACCTACGTCCCGACCCCGGGCTTTTTCGGCGCCGACAGTTTCACCTATACGGCGACAGGCCCCGGCGGCACGTCGTCTCCGGCGGCCGTGACCCTGACGGTCGCGCGGCCTGAGCCGCCAACCGTTGCGGCCGTCTCCGCCGATGTCGCCTATAACTCAGTCGGGCAGGCGGTCAGCCTGGCGGCGAGCGGCGTGTTCACCGCGCTGACGGTCGCCACCGCGCCCACGAACGGCAAGGTGACGATCAGCGGCACGACCGCGCTCTACGTCCCGACCCCGGGCTTCTCCGGCTCTGACAGCTTTACCTATACGGCTACAGGCCCTGGCGGCGGTTCGGCTCCCGCGACTGTGACCCTGACCGTGGCGTCGCCTCGGACTTTAACGGTCGCGGCCGCCTTTGCCGATGTCGCTTACAACTCACCGGGCCAGGCGGTCAGCCTGAAAGCGACCGGCGCCTTCACTGCGCTTGTTGTCGCGACCGCGCCCACGAACGGTACAGTGACGATCAACGGCGTGACCGCGGTCTATGTCCCAACCCCGGGATTTTCGGGTGGGGACAGTTTCACGTATTTTGCTACAGGCCCGGGCGGCGTGTCGCCTCCCGCGACGGTCACCCTGACAGTGGCCCGGCCAGACGCGCCGACGGTCGCGGCAGACTCCGTCAATGTCGCCTTTAACTCGGCGGGCCAGACGGTCAGACTGGCGGCGAGCGGCGTGTTCACCGCGCTTACGGTCGCAACCGCGCCCACGAACGGCAAGGTGACGATCAACGGCGCGACGGCGATCTATGTGCCGAACCCCGGCTTTTTCGGCGCTGACAGCTTCACCTACACGGCCACCGGTCCGGGCGGCACGTCAGCTCCGGCGACAATTACTCTTGCGGTCGCGCGCCCGCCGCCGGCGCCGGTGGTGGTAAGTCTGCCCGCGACCGCGACGACGGCAGTTGTCCCGTCTGCGGCAGGCGGCTCAGGGGCGTCGGTTACGGTCGATTTGACCACCGTCGCAACGGGTAGCGTGACGGGATTTGAAGTCACCGCGCCGGGCCAATATGGCCAAGTGGCGATCGAGGAGGTGATCTTGGGCTCGTCGATGGCGCTGGCCGAGGACGTCGCGCGCCCCAGCCGGCCGCGTTCTAGTTCGATGCTCGGCTACCGCCTCCGTTACACGCCGAATCCTGGGTTCATGGGCGTGGATACGGTGACCCTGGTTGCTGTGGGACAGGGGGGACGTTCAGCGCCGGTCGTGTTTACCTTCAATGTCCCGGGTAAGGCTCCGGATCTAAGCGCTCGGGTGCTGTCCAGCGGCTCGGTGACTCTGACCCCGACGACGGGCGTAATCGGGGGGCCATTCCAAGGCCTGCGGATCATCCGCGCTCCGGCTTTCGGGACGGCGATAACTTCGGGGTTGACCCTGGTGTTCGCGCCCGGCGCGGGTGGGAGCGGCGCAGCGTCGCTAGACTACGTGGTGGAGTTGCCGTTCGGATCCTCCGGGGTTGGGCGTATCGATCTGCAGGCAGATCCAGTCCCCGTCGTGGCTCCGATCAAGATCACGACACAGGCGGGCCGTCCGGTCACCACCAGCGTGACCGCGAACGCCCAAGGCGGCCCATTCATCTCCGCCGCCGTCGTCAGTCTGTCGGTTCCCAGCGCCGGGAAGGCTACCCTGACGGCGGGCGGCTCGGCGGGGGCGCGGACCTATGATCTCACCTTCACGCCGGATGGCCAGTTCGCCGGCCAAGTGGACGTCAGATTCACTCTTTCGAACGCCTTCGCGACCTCGACCGGCTTGGTTCAAATCACGGTAGAGCCCCGTCCGGACCCTTCGCGGGATCCTGATACGCGCGCCCTGATTTCCGGCCAGGCCGATACGGCCTGGCGCTTCGCCCGCGCCCAGACCGAGAACTTCAGCCGGCGTCTTGAGCAAATACGCGGCGGCGACAATCGAAGCCAGAACGGGCTATCGGTGAACATGGGCGCCTTCAGGGACACTAAGCGCACGCCCAATGTTGAGTTTCAGCAGCAGTTGGGTCTGGACGTGGACGAGCAGGGTCGCTCTCCGCGCGACCGGGCCTACCAGGCGGAGGAGCGAGCCTTCCTCGACGGCTTCAAGATGCGTAGCGCCGCTCTGGCCTCATCCGCGTCAGATGCGGACGACGACAGCGGGCTGTCTGACCCGGCGTCCAGCCCGAAGGCGCGGGTTGGATCGCCGTCCAAGGTCGGGGTGTGGGCGGGTGGCGGCCTGGACTGGGGTCATCGCGACGCCCAGGGCCTGCGCGACACCCGATTCAGCACCTCGGGCGTGAGCGGGGGCGCCGACTTGAAGGTCAACGACAACCTGATCTTGGGCGGCGGCTTTGGATATGGCGGTGATCGCACCCGCATCGGCAGCCAAGGCACGGCGTTTGACAGCGAGACCCTGGTCGGCGTGCTCTACGGAAGCTGGCGCGCCGCGCCCGACCTGCACCTGGAAGGGTTGATCGGCTACGGGCGGTTGGACTACGGCTCCCGTCGCTGGTCGCCCGAGGAGTCTGGCTTCGCTCTTGGCCGGCGATCGGGGAATCTCACCTTCGGCTCGGTTGGCCTGGCCTATGATCGCCGGTCCGGCCGTAGGGCCCGGTCGCTCTATGGCCGGATGGAGACCAGTCGGGCCTCGCTCGCAGCCTTCACCGAAACGGGGGCCGGTATCTCCGCCTTGCACTATCAGGCGATCACCCCCGCGACCGTGACCGGCAACTTGGGTGTCAAGCTGGAATGGATCGTCGAGGCTCGGACATTCGTCTTCGCACCGTCGGCCCGGATGGAATGGCGCCATGAGTTTCAACAGCCTGGCGACCAGACGATATCCTACGCCGACTGGCTAGACGGCCCGCTCTATAACGTCAGCCTCGACGGCTGGTCGCGCGATAGCTTGGCGCTCGAGTTGGGCGGGCGCTGGACGCTCGGTGACAACCTCGACATCGACGCCTCCTACCGCAGCACCCTGGTGTCAAACGGGTCCAGCCAAGGATTGCATTTAAAGCTCATCGCGCGGTTCTGATCGCGAGCAGGGAGAGAGCCGCTCGATGGGGCTCTGGAGACGTTCGAGAAGATCAATCTTCAGCGCATCAGTTTGCTGGCTTGGGCATGGCCCGGAGCGCGGTGCGGCTCCATGGAAGGTCGACTTGCTGGAGGCCCTGAAACATCCGCTTATGGCGCGTACCTGCCATGCGCGCGTGTCTAACGAGGTTGGCTTGCTTCCGGATCGAGGAAGGCGGTGCGCTTCTGCGGATATCTAGGGGGGGCAGTTTGCTTCCGGCATGCTTCCGGGAGAAATGACTACCAAGCTCGTCCTAAGATGGGCTGGGTATGTAATTGGATTTCATGATGAAACTGGCGCACCCGACACGATTCGAACGTGTGACCTTTGCCTTCGGAGGGCAACGCTCTATCCAGCTGAGCTACGGGTGCCTTCTCGTCGCCTTGGAGATCAAGGAGACGGGAAGCGGGTCTTAGCCGAAAGGCGAGCCCGGCGCAAACGGTCTCGCGCGGTCGTTCACGCCTTTCCCATATAGATGAAGCGGATCACGAAGAGGCCGGCCAGGACGAACAGCAGCCAGTCCTTCGGCTTGGCCTTGCCCCGCAGCAGGGTGAGGCCCGCATAGGCGGTGATGCCGAACGCCAGTCCGTTGGCGATCGAGAAGGTCAGCGGGATGGCGATCACGGTCAGGAAGGCCGGGATGGCCACGCTCGGGTCGTCCCAGTCGACATCGGCCAAGGCGCCGACCATCATCGAGCCGACGACGATCAGGGCCGGCGCCGTGGCGGCGGCGGGGATGGCCTGGACCCAGGGCGCGAAGAACAGGGTCAGCAGGAACAGCACGCCCACCACCACGGCGGTCAGGCCGGTGCGGCCGCCCTCGGCGACGCCGGAGGCGCTCTCGATATAGCTGACAACGGTCGAGGTGCCGGCCAGCGAACCGCCGATGGTGGCGATCGAGTCTGCGGTGAGGATGCGGTTCAGGCGCGGGATCGTGCCGTCGGGCTGGACGAGGCCGGCCTTTTTGGTCACCGCGACCAACGTGCCGACATTGTCGAACAGGTCGACGAACAGGAAGACGAAGATCACTTCGGCCAGCGCCATGCCCACCGCGCCGTTCAGGTGGAGAGCGGCGGGAACGTCGAGCTTGAAGGCCGTGGCGGTGAGGGCCGCCAGGCCGTACTCCCCGGGCGTGATCTTGGCCATGCCTAGCGCCCAGGCGGCGCCGGCGGCGACGAGGATGCCGATCAGGATGGCGCCCTTGACCCGCCAGGCCATCAGGGCGCCCATGACCAGCAGGCCAAGGATCGACAGGGCGGCCGTCGGCTTGGTCAGGTCTCCTAGCGCCACGGTGGTGGCCGGGTCGGGGACGATGATGCCGGCTTCCTTCAGGCCGATGAAGGCGATGAACAGGCCCACCCCGGCCGCGACGGCCGAGAACAGCGGGCGAGGAATGGCGCCGACGATCAACTGGCGGATGCCGGCGACCGTCAGCACCAGGAACGCCACGCCCGAAAGGAACACGCAGCCCAGGGCGGTTTCCCACGGCAGGCCCATGCCCTTGACCACCGTGAAGGTGAAATAGGCGTTCAGGCCCATGCCGGGCGCCAGGGCGATCGGATAGTTGGCGATCACGCCCATCAGAATGCTGCCCAGGCCCGCCGCCAGGCAGGTGGCGGCCGCGACGGCCGCGATCGGCATGCCGGCCTGGCCCAGGATCGCCGGATTGACGATCACGATATAGGCCATGGTCAGGAAGGTGGTGAAGCCGGCCAGCACCTCGGTGCGCACCGAGGTTCCCTGTTCCGACAGCTTGAAGATCTTTTCGATCATTTCGCCGCGCCCCCGATCGCGGTCAGGTCCGGTGTGTTGGTCTCGTAGCGGTCCCAGCGAGCCGTCAATTCCCGCACCACGACCGAGCCGACACGGTAGGCCGAGTCGAACGCCGACATCGCGCCTTCGTCGTGGAAGGCGCGGGGAAAGGTCGGCGCGCCGAGCGGCGGGCGAGAATAGTTGCTGGCGGTGCGCAGGACCATCACGCGCTGGAAGTCGACGCGGCCGGTCCTGGCGTAGAGGTCGAGCACGTCGAGGATCCCCTGGTCCTCGCAGTCGGTCATTACGAAGACGCCTGCGCCGTCAGTCCACAGCTTGACCCAGTCTTGCGCCCATTGGGTGCGCCGGGCGCCGTGCCAGAACCGGGTCGCGCCCAGGGCCTCTCCCTTGAGTACGAAGGGCGGGCGCTGGGCGTTCGTTTCGCCGGCATAGGGGGCCCGTAGCGCGGCCAGGCCGGGGTGGTCGGGGATCTCGACCTTGGCGGTCAGGCTGTAGGCCCAATCGACCAGTCGCCAGTTCAGCGCCCAGACCATGCCAGAGGAGCCTTCGGCCGAGCCCTTCACGTTCGGACGCTCGGTCTCCAGGGCGTAGAGGCCGTAGGGCCAGTCGGCGGGGATTTCTCGGTCATCGACCTCGTAGATCGGATCGGCGTCCACGACATAGCGGGCCCAGGCGGCGCTGCCGATCGAGGCCGCCTTGGGATCGACGCCGGCGATGCCCGCCACCAGCCAGTAGGTCTTGGAGAAGTCGAACCGCTTGTCGAGCAGCAAGGCCGCAACGCTCTCGCGAGCTCGGGCGCGCATGTCGGTCATCACGCCCAGGACCCCGTCTTTGGGCGAATAACGGGCCGGATGCCGCAGGCCCGGGACCTGGATGACTTCGTTCAGCGGCAGGCCTTCGACCCAAGGCTGAAACTCGCCCGGGCGATCGCCCGTCACCGCGCCGATCTCGAAAGTGGTGAGCACGACGACCTTCACCGGGATCGGCTTTGCAGGCTGGGCGTGCGACACCGCGCCAAGCCCCAGCCACAAGGCCAGAATCAGTCCAAGAAATCGCATCGCCCCTCACGCCCCGCCCCATGCCGGAGGCGCGAAGCTGGCGCGCGCCGCCCGCCCTGACAAGCCGGTATCGTCCTCCGGCGCCGAGGCCGCGTCGAGTGATCAGTCCTTAGTCGGATCGGCTGCGTTGGGATCGCCATAGGTCAGGGCGACAAAGACGTCCTCGAGATCGGGGTCCTCGGTGGCGATGTCCTTGATCTGAACGCCGCTGGCGCGGACGGCGGCCAACACCTGCTCGACGCTGGATTGACCCGTGCGATAGCTGACCGAGAAGCCGCCGCCGGAACGCAGCTTGGTGTCGAATCCTTGCAACGCCGGAGCGACCGATACGGGGTTTTCGGGGGTCACAACCACGTTGCGGCTGTCCATCCGGCTCAGCAGCTTGGCCGTCGGCTCGCAGGCGACGACTTCGCCGCGATTGACGATGGCGATCTCGTCGCAGAGCTCCTGGGCTTCTTCCAGGTAGTGGGTTGTGAGCACGATTGTCACGCCCAGTTGGTTCAGACCCGTCACGTACTGCCAGAGCTGGCGGCGCAGCTCGACGTCGACCCCGGCCGTGGGCTCGTCCAGGATCAGCACCGGCGGTTGATGGACCATCGCCTTGGCCACCATGAGGCGGCGTTTCATACCGCCCGACAGCTGGCGCACATAGGCGTTGGCCTTGTCGCCAAGTCCCAGGGCGTTCAGCAGTTCGTCCGTGCGCCGTTCGCTTTTGGGCACGCCATAGAAGCCCGCTTGCACCTCCAGCGACTCGCGCGGGGTGAAGAACACATCGGCGGCCAGTTCCTGCGGCACCACGCCGATGGCGGCGCGGGCGTCGCGCGGGCGCTGGTCGATGTCGCGCCCCCAGATCCGCACCGTGCCCGAGCTCTTGCGGACCAGACCGGCCAGGATGTTGATGAAGGTCGACTTGCCCGCGCCGTTCGGACCCAGCAGGCCGAAGATCGAACCGCGAGGGATCTTCAGGTCAATGCCGTTCAGGGCCCGCTTTTCCGGCGAGGTCTTGGTGCCGGCATAGGTCTTGTACAGGCCTTCGGCTTCGATGGCGTAGGCGGGCAGGTCCATGGAGCGTCCAAAGCGGGCCGGCGGTGGGCCGGGAAACGTCATAACAGGCGCGCGTCGATTGACGGCGCCTTTCAGCGTCGCATAGGTATGCCTCGTTCGCCGCCGCGCCAAGGCCGCGTTCCGAATTCAGGGATTCCCTACATGGCCAAGGCCAAGATCACGCCCGCTAACGCCACCGTTCCGACGGCCATGGATCCGGCCGCCATCGCCGGTCCCGCGCCGGAGACGATCGCGGTCCGCTCTCACCGCATCGCCTGCGACGGCGTCGGGGGCGCCTTGGGGCATCCGCGCGTCTGGCTGGAGATGGGTGCGGCCGGCTTTGTCGACTGCCCCTACTGCGACCGTCGGTTCGTGGCGACGACGGGCGAGGGCGACGAGAGCGAGCTTCTGGCGCCGGGCGTCTATGAAGGCGCCGGCGGCCACTAGGCCGCGTGCTTGGCCTCGATGAGCAATATCCCTGCGGCGCAGCGCGCTGAAACCCTCGCCAAGGCGTGGGAAAAGGCTGAGTGGCCGCACGAGGCGCCGGTGCTGCGCGCCATCGCCATGCCGTCCGACACCAACCCCGAGGGCGACATCTTCGGCGGCTGGCTGCTGTCGCAGATGGATCTGGCCGCCGCCTCGATCGCGTTCCACCGCGCCGCAGGCCGTTGCGCGACCATCGCGATCGACGGCATGACGTTCATCAGTCCGGTGTTTGTCGGTGACGAGGTCAGCCTGTTCGCGCGGGTGATCCATACGGGCCGCACCTCGCTGAAGGTGCAGGTCGAGGCTTGGCGGCGTCCGCGCGACAGCGAGCAGGCGCACAAGGTGACCGAAGGCGTGTTCACCTTTGTCGCCATCGACGAGAACCGGAAATCTCGGCCGCTGCCCTAGAATATTCTCCGATAGGCGTGAAGCGGCCATCGGATCGAAACGGCTGTAGCGGCGGCGGCTTGGACCGGCTTGCATGACTTGGCGGCAGGGGCGTCAGATGGGCGCATGAGCACCGCCGTCTTGGATCTCGACCTTCTGTCGTTCGCCCCCTTGATCGTCGCCCCAAACCCGGCGAAGGCGGGTTAGCCATGGTCGAGCTGCGCGCTACCCGTCCGGGCGATCTGGGCTGGATCATCCAGCGCCACGGCGAACTCTACGCCGCCGAGCAGGGCTGGGACCATCGGTTCGAAGGCGTCGTGGCCGGAGTCGTCGCGGACTATGTGAAGACCCATGACCCGGTCCGGGAGGCCTGCTGGATCGCCGAACATCAGGGAGCGCCGGTCGGCTCGATCATGCTGGCCAAGGAGACCGAAACGGTCGGCCGCTTGCGCCTGCTGCTGGTCGAGCCCTCGGCGCGAGGGATGGGCGTCGGCGAGGCTCTAATCGCCGCCTGCATCGCCCGGGCCCGCGAGGTCGGCTACGCGGAGATGGTGCTGTGGACCCAGAGCATCCTGCTGCCGGCGCGCCGCCTCTACGCCCGCTTCGGCTTCGTGCTGGAAGAAAGCTGGGACTATGACGGCTTCGCCGAGGGACTGATTTCGGAGAGCTGGCGGCTGAAGCTGTGATCAGCCGATCAGGTGGTCCCTCCACGCCTGACGCAGGACCTTCTTGTCGATCTTGCCGGTTGCGGTCAGCGGCACGGCGGCGAAGACCACGTCGTCGGGCGTCCACCATTTGACGATCCGGGGCGCCAGATAGTCGAGCACGGCGGCCTTGGTGACCTCCGCGCCGTCGTGGGGTTCTATGACCAGGATCGGGCGCTCTTCCCACTTGGGATGCGGCACGCCGATTACTGCGGCGATCTTCACGCCGGGACAGCCGACGGCGACGTTTTCCAGGTCGATCGAGCTGATCCACTCGCCGCCCGACTTGATGACGTCCTTCTGGCGGTCGGTGATGCGCATGAAGCCGTTGGCGTCCAGGGTGGCGATGTCGCCGGTGTCGAAGAAGCCGTCCTCGCGGGCGGCGTCGGCCTCCTTTCGGAAATAGCGCTTCACCACCCAGGGACCGCGCACCAGCAGCGCGCCGGAGGTCTCGCCGTCCCAGGGCGCGGCCTGGCCGTCCTCGGTCTCGACCTTCAGCTCGATGCCGAACTGCAGCCGGCCCTGGCGGGTCCAGATCGCCTCGTCCATCGCTTCCTCGCCCAGCGACGCAAGCGCCGGGGTGGGGGTGGCGACAACACCGATCGGGCAGGTCTCGGTCATGCCCCAGATCTGCAGGGTCTGGACGCCGTAACGGCGCTTGAAGGTTTCGGCCATGGCCCGCGGCACGGCGCTGCCGCCGATGACGACCTTCTTCAGGCTGTCCGGCCGCTGGCCGTTCCGGTCGAGCCAGTCCAGATACATGGTCCAGATGGTCGGCACGCCGCCCGTGAAGGTGACGCCCTCGCCGTCGATCAGCTGGTGCAGGCTGGCGCCGTCCATCTTGTCGGCGGGCAGGACAAGCTTGGCCCCGCAGATCGGCGCGCTGAATGGCAGGCCCCAGGCGGTGGCGTGATAGAGGCTGGAGCAGGGCATCACCACGTCGAACGGCGTAAAGCCGAAGGCGCTGTTCAGACCCCCAGCCATGGCGTGCAGCACCACCGCCCGGTGGGAATAGAGCACGCCCTTGGGATCACCCGTGGTGCCCGAGGTGTAGCAGAGGAAGGCCCCGGCGTTCTCGTCGAAGCTGGGCCAGGCGATTGTATCGGGTTCGTCCGCGATCAGGGTCTCATAGCTGACCGCGCCGACCGCGCCGGGGGCGGTCCGCTCGGCGTCGGACAGCATGACGAAGGTCTTCACTGTGGTCAGTTGCGGGGTGATCCGCTCGACCAGGGCCTGGAAGTTGCGCTCGAAGAATAGCACCGAACTTTCGGCGTGATTGATCGTGTAGACGATCTGCTCGTCGAACAGCCGGGGATTGGCCGTGTGCAGCACAGCGCCGATCCCCGGGACTGCGTAGAACAGCTCCAGGTGCCGATGGGTGTTCCAGGCCAGGGAGGTGACCCGGTCGCCGGCCTTGATCCCCAGCCCTCGGAGCGCGTGGGCGGCCTTGGCCGCGCGGCGCGCCAGGCCCGCATAGTCGTAGCGATGCAGCGGCTCGTCGATCAGCCGCGAGACGATCTCGCGCGCGCCATGAGCCTGGGCGGCGTAGGTCAGGATGCCGCTGATCATCAGCGGCGTCGTCTGCATCAGGCCCGGGATCATGGGCTCCTCCCAATTCTTGTCGTTGAGAGGAGCCTAGAGGGTGAAACGCTTGTTGGAAAAGGGCCTAAAGCGCCGCCAGGACCGCGTCGCCCATCTGCGTCGTGGTGAGCGAGCCGCCCAGATCACGAGTGCGGGCGCCGTTGTCGAGGGCGGCCTTCACCGCCGTCAACAGCGTGTCGGCGGCTTCGGTCTGGCCCAGAGACCAGCGCAGGGCCATCTCGAACGACAGGATGGCGGCCAGGGGGTTGGCCAGGCCTTTGCCGGCGATATCGGGGGCGGAGCCGTGGATGGGCTCATAGAGGCCCGGCTTGCCAGGCGCGCCCAGAGCGGCCGAGGGCAGCATGCCCAGCGAGCCGGTCAGCATGGCCGCCGCGTCCGACAGGATGTCGCCGAACAGGTTGTCGGTGACGATCACGTCGAACTGCTTGGGCGCGCGGACCAGCTGCATGGCGCAGTTGTCGGCCAGGATGTGCTCCAGCTGGACGTCCGGATATTCGCGGGCGTGCAGGTCGGTGATCACCTGCTTCCACAACAGGCCCGACTCCATGACGTTCGACTTTTCGGCCGAGTGGACCTTGTTGGTGCGGCCGCGCGCCAGCTCGAAGGCGACGCGTCCGACGCGCTCGATCTCGCTGGTCGTATAGACCTGGGTGTCGAAGCCCTTCTTCTGGCCATCGGCCAGGTCTTCGATGCCGCGCGGCTGGCCGAAATAGACCCCGCCCACCAGTTCGCGCACGAACAGGATGTCCAGACCCGAGACCAGTTCCGGCTTCAGGCTGGAGGCGCCGGCCAGGGCTTCGAAGCAATAGGCCGGGCGCAGGTTGGCGAAGACGTCCATCGCCTTGCGCAGGTTCAGAAGACCGGCTTCTGGGCGCAGGTGGCGCGGGGCGTCGGCCCACTTGGGACCACCGACCGCACCCATCAACACCGCGTCGCTGGCGGTGGCCTGGTCGCGGACCTCGTCGGTCAGCGGCGTCCCGTGGACGTCATAGCTGGCGCCGCCATAGAGCGCTTCCTCGACCTTCAGGTCCGGGGTGAGGGCGGCCGCCACGCGGCGCACTTCGGCGCAGACTTCCGGGCCGATGCCGTCGCCGGGCAGGAGGAGCAGGGTGGACATGGGGCTCTCTTGGATCAGATTTCGCGGTAGGCGGAGACGTCGAACGAAGACATACGGCGTTCGCCGACGCCGAGCTCCGGCCAGCAGGCCCGCCAGGCCGCCATGTGCGGGCTGGCGCGATGGAAGGCCAGGGCTTCTTCGTCGATGAAGTGCTCGTAGACCCGGATCAGGCCTGGGTCGAGCGGGTCCTCGGTCAGGGCATAGTCCAGGCAACCCGGTTCGGCGCGGCTGCTTTCGACCTGGGCGCGCAGGTGTGGCCGCAGGTCGGACAAGCGCTCGGGAGCTATGCGGATCGTGCCGGCGAGGATGATGGTCATGTTCGCTCAACGTCCCAAAATTCCGTGTCATCCCGGACGCGCATGCGCGTTCCGGGACCCAGGGGCAACCGCAGTGCATCGGCCTCTGGGGCCCGGCTCTCCGCTGCGCTGCGGCCGGGAGGATACGCTTTACTGCTGCCTTAAGCCTCCAGCCAGGGCTGGCTGATGGCGCGCTTGCTCTCGAACAGGTCGATGTCGCCGCCGTGCTGCAGGGTCTCGCCGATGGCGTCGAGACCTTTCAGCATCTTTTCCTTACGGACCGGGTCGATGTCGAAGCCGATCGTCTTGCCCGAGGGCGAGATCACGGTCTGGGCCTCGAGGTCGACGCTGACCATGTGGTTGCCGCCCTTGGCCTCGTCCATCAGCAGGGCGAGGTCTTCCGGGCTGACCACCACCGGCAGCAGGCCGTTGTTGAAGCAGTTGTTGAAGAAGATGTCGGCGAAACTGGTCGAGATCACGCACATGATCCCGAAGTCCATCAGCGCCCAGGGCGCATGCTCGCGCGAGCTGCCGCAGCCGAAATTGTCCCCGGCGATCAGCACGGACGCGTTCTTGTACTCCGGCTTGTTCAGCACGAAGTCGCTGATCTCGTTCCCGTCGGCGTCGAAGCGGAAGTCGTAGAACAGGCCCTTGGCCAGCCCCTCGCGCTCCACAGTCTTGAGGAACTGCTTGGGAATGATCTGGTCGGTGTCGATATTGGCCAGCTCCAGCGGAGCCGCGCGGCCGTCGAGGCGGGTGAAGGCCTTCATTGGGCGGTCTCCGAGAACAGGGTGCGCACATCGACAAGGTGGCCCGCGATCGCCGCCGCCGCCGCCATGGCGGGGGAGACGAGGTGGGTGCGGCCGGCGCGGCCCTGGCGGCCTTCGAAGTTGCGATTGCTGGTCGAGGCGCAGCGCTCGCCTGGGGCCAGCTTGTCGGGGTTCATGGCCAGGCACATCGAGCAGCCCGGCTCGCGCCAGTCGAAGCCGGCGGCCTTGAAGATGGCGTCCAGGCCCTCGGCCTCGGCCTGCTCCTTCACCAGGCCAGAGCCGGGCACCACCATCGCCTTGACGTGCGGCGCCACCATGCGTCCGTGCAGGAAGGCTTCCTGCACCACGGCGGCGGCGGCGCGCATGTCTTCGATGCGGCTGTTGGTGCACGAGCCGATGAAGACGCGGTCGATGCGGGCTTCCGAGATCGGCTGGCCGGCCTTCAGGCCCATATAGTCCAGGGCCCGGTGAGCGGCGGCGCGCTTGTCCGGCGTGGCGAAGCTTTCCGGATCGGGGACGGCGCCGGTGACCGGGATGACGTCCTCTGGGCTGGTGCCCCAGGTGACCATCGGCACGAGGGCCGAGCCGTCGATCACGACCGTGCGGTCGAAGACGGCGTCCTCGTCGGTGAAGAAGGTCTTCCAGTGGCTCAGCGCCATGTCCCAGGCCGCGCCCTTGGGGGCGGCGGGCTTGCCCTGGATATAGGCGAAGGTCTTCTCGTCTGGGGCCACCAGACCGGCCTTGGCGCCGCCCTCGATGGTCAGGTTGCAGAGGGTCATGCGGCCCTCCATCGACAGACCATGAATGGCCTCGCCGGCGAATTCGATGACGTAGCCGGTGCCGCCGGCGGTGCCGATCTCGCCGATCACGGCGAGCGCCACGTCCTTGCCGGTGACGCCGGGCGGCAGCTGGCCGTCGACGCGGACCAGCATGTTCTTGGCCTTCTTCTGTCGCAGGGTCTGGGTGGCCAGCACGTGCTCGACCTCGGATGTGCCGATGCCGTGCGCCAGAGCCCCGAAGGCGCCGTGGGTCGAGGTGTGGCTGTCGCCGCAGACGATGGTCATGCCCGGCTGGGTGCGACCCTGCTCGGGTCCGACCACATGGACGATGCCGTTACGGATGTCGCCCATCGGGAAGAATTCGATGCCGTTGTCGGCGACGTTGCGGGCCAGGGTCTTGAGCTGCAGGCGCGCTTCTTCGTCCGCCACGGCGTCGACGCCCAGCGATTGGCCTTCGGTCGGGATGTTGTGGTCGGCCACGGCGAGCGTGCGATCGGGCCGACGCACCTTGCGGCCGGCCGCGCGAAGGCCCGCGAAGGCCTGCGGCGTGGTCACCTCGTGGATGAGGTGCAGGTCGATATAGAGGATCGCTTCGCCGCCTGCTTCGCTGACGACGTGGGCGTCCCAGATCTTGTCGTAAAGGGTTTTGCCGGACATGGGCGCGATATAGGGCGGATCGTGCGTCGAAATCCAGAGGCGGGCGCTGCTCGGGCCAAATTCTTGCGCCGCGTTCGCCCGCAGCACGGTAACAAAGACAAAGGGCGCGCCCGTCTTTCGACCTGTCGGCGCGCCCTCGCATCATTTTCAGCCTTCGGGGGCCGATGGGCTCCGCCCGAAGAGGGCCGTCCACTAGAAAGGAGACGGTCTGGAAGCCCGACAATGTCGGGGGTGAAGCGAGCTTCTCACGGCGCTGCGGTTTGTCAAGTTGTGTGTGGTTGCACGGAGCTTGACTGTGATGTCCGCGATTGACGGTCGATGGATTCCGCCCATGCCTTTGTGGCCTGACACGTGTCCATGGCGCGTTTGTAGGCCTCGCGCGCGGTGGTTCGGTCGATATATGCCAATTCCAGATCGCCGAGCGAATAGTTGACGGTGCGCTGAGCGAACTGGAGGGCGTAGGTGACCGAGATGTCGGCCGCCGTGAACGTTTTGCCAGCCATGTAGGGCTCGCGGGCTAGCTGGCGTGTCACTAGAGCCAGACGCCCCGTGAACATCGCTTGGCCTTTCCGGGCGCCCCAGTTGTCACGTTCGGCCTCGGGCGCGAGGATCTGGCTGACGACGGTAATGAATATCGGAGTGGCCAGGCCGGCTTCGCCCAGGTGCAGGAACTGCTGATAGGCCGGAAAGGCGGGATCGCGCGGTTCAGGAGCCAAGGGCGTCGGGCCATAGCGGCCCATCAGATATTCCATGATGGCTATGGACTCGACCATGATGGTCTTGCCGTCCTGGATGGCCGGGATGAAGCCTCCTGGGTTGATGGCCATGAACTCGGGATCGTTTTCGACGCCAGCCAGCATGTCCACGGGCCTCAGGCGATAGGGTAGGCCCATCTCCTCCAGCAGCCAGGCGATCCGGAATCCGCGGCCCTCGCCGAAAAGGGTGATCATGGCGGCGGCTCCCTCTGTGTAAGGGCATAGAACCGCGCCCGGAGCCGATCGGCAAAGAAAAAGGCCCCGGCGTTTCCGCCGGGGCCTCGTTCAATTCCGAAGTCGGAGACTTAGTCTTCCGACGCCGCCGAAGCCGAAGCCTTCGGGCCGCCAGCGCGCTCGGCGATACGGGCCGACTTACCGCGACGGTCGCGCAGGTAGTACAGCTTGGCGCGACGGACGACGCCGCGACGCTTGACTTCGATGCTTTCGATGCTCGGCGACAGCAGCGGGAACAGACGCTCCACGCCTTCGCCGAACGAAATCTTACGGACCGTGAAGCTCTCGTGCACGCCCGTGCCGGCGCGGGCGATGCAGACGCCTTCGTAGGCCTGAACGCGTTCGCGCTCGCCTTCCTTGATCTTCACGTTGACGCGCAGGGTGTCGCCGGGACGGAAATCCGGGATCGCGCGGGCGGCCAGCAGACGGGCCGATTCTTCTTGCTCGAGCTGAGCGATGATGTTCGCAGCCATGGTCACTACTCCTTGGGCTTACCCGGCTTCGGGTCGCCTTTTGCCTGTTGATTGGCGAGGTGGGCTTCCCAGAGATCCGGGCGCCGCTCGCGGGTCGTTTCTTCACGCATACGCTTGCGCCATTGGTCGATCTTCTTGTGATCGCCCGACAGCAGCACCTCGGGAATTTCGAGCCCTTCGAACGTCCGCGGCCTAGTGTACTGCGGATGCTCGAGGAGACCGTCCTCGAAGCTTTCTTCCAGCGTGCTCTCGATGTTCCCCAGAACCCCCGGGGCTAGTCGAACGCACGCCTCGATCACGACCATCGCCGCCGCCTCGCCACCGGCAAGGACCGCGTCTCCGACCGAGACTTCCTCGAACCCTCGGGCGTCAAGCACCCGTTGATCCACCCCCTCGAAGCGGCCGCACAGCACCACGATACCCGGCGCCTTGGACCACTCCCGAACGCGCGCCTGGGTCAGGGGCCTGCCCCGGGCGCTCATGTACAAAAGCGGCCGTCCATCGATCTCCACGCTGTCGAGCGCAGAGGCGATAACGTCCGCTTTGAGCACGGCTCCCGCGCCGCCACCCGCGGGGGTGTCGTCGAGGAAGCCGCGCTTATCCTTGGAAAAGGCGCGAATGTCCAGTGTTTCCAAACGCCACAGGTCCTGCTCCTTCCAGGCGGTCCCGATCATCGAGACACCGAGCGGGCCCGGAAAGGCCTCGGGGAACATGGTCAGGACGGTGGCGGTGAACGGCATGGCCGCTCTTTAGCGTCAGCGACGGCCGGAGTCGAAGCCCGCGTGCCGCGCCCGTTCACCACGGGCATTTTCCAGTTGTTCACCGTCATCCGGCACATTCAGGCATAACCAAGAGGTCCGCACCGTCCCATGCCCATCCAAGGCCGCTTCTTCCGACGTCTGAGCGAAGGCGTCGCCGCCCTCGCCCGCCGTCTGCGGCGCGATGAGCGGGGCGCGATCGCCGTTCAGTTCGCGCTGCTGGCCCTGCCGCTGTCGATCCTCATCTTTGGCCTGGTGGACGTCGGACGCCTCAGCCTCCAGCGCCGTCAGATGCAGGACGCCCTGGACGCGGCGACCCTGATCGCCGCGCGTTCGACCGCTGCGACCGACGCCGAACTCGACGCTGCGGGCGACGCCGCTTTCCTGGCCGAGATCGCGGGGATGAACCTGGGCCTTACGGCGTCGAACTCGACCTTCACGGCGGGGACGAACAACCGCGTCGTCGGCTCGGTCACCGCCACCCTGAAGCCGATCATCGCCAATTTTTGGCAAAGGGGCGATTTCACCGTCACCGCCCGATCCGAGGTTGTCCGTTCGTCCAAGGACCTGGAAGTGGCTCTGGTGCTCGACATCACCGGCTCGATGGGCGGCACGCGGATCGCCGACCTGAAGGTCGCGGCGTCGGATCTCGTGGATATCATCGTCCGTGACACCCAAACGCCTTTCTACTCCAAGATCGCCCTCGTGCCCTATGCGGCCGGTGTGAACGTCGACACCTATGCCGACGCTGTTCGTGGGCCGGTTCCGGTGCGCGATGTCAGCAATGTTGCGTGGGTGGCGAGCGGTACGCCGATCACGGCGATCACCAAGGCGTGGCCCGCCAGGGTCACTTCAAACAACCATGGCTTGGTTACTGGCGACAAAGTCCTGATCACTGGCATCAACGCCAGCGGCTCGAACAGCATGTCGAGCCTTAATGGGCAGACCTACACGGTGAGGCGCGACACGAACAACCGCGTATGGCTTGATGGGGTGAACACGACCCTGAAGTCCAACTATTCAAGCGGCGGCACAATCCAGAAATGCCTCACGAGCAATTGCAGCCTCGTGGTTACGACGGGCGCGTCACATGGTTTCTCTACGGGCGACCAGATCAGCTTTACAGGGATCGGCGGCACGACGACGCTGAACGGCCAGACGGTCTCGATCACCAGCTTGACGAGCACGACGTTCGACACGGGCGTCGCAGGGCTCGGAACGGCCGCCTACACCAGTGGGGGAACGGCGACCTGTGAGCAGAGCACGACCCCAGGGTGCCGACGTCTCGCCTATGTCAGTAACTGGGGAAATAACAAGGTACGGTCCATCAGTACCTGCGTCAGCGAGCGGACGGGGCCTCAGGCCTACACGGACGCTGCGCCCAGCACCGCCTATGTGGGAACGAACTATCCATCGGTATCGCCCGAAACCAACTCCCCCAACCCCTGTCCGTCCGCGAAGATCACCCCGCTTTCGAGCGACAAGGCTTCGCTGAAAGCCCAGATCAACGCCTACGCCGCAGGCGGCTCGACGGCAGGCCATATTGGTCTCGCCTGGGGCTGGTACATGGTCGCGCCGAACTTCGGCTATATCTGGCCAAGCGCGTCGCAGCGTCCGGCGGCTTACAAGACCAAGGACCTGATGAAGGTCGTGATCCTGATGACGGACGGCGCCTTCAACACGCCCTATTGCAACGGCGTTATCGCGGCGAACGCCGGCGCTGGCAGCGGCAGCGATGATGATCACATCAATTGCAACGCGACGAACGGCGACTCGTTCTCGCAGGCGCGGGCGCTCTGTACCGCGATCAAGAACAGCGCCTACGATATTACGCTTTACACCGTAGGCTTCGACGTCGGTTCGGACGCCACTGCCAGGAGCTTCCTGACCGATTGCGCCTCGGACTCGTCCAAGGCCTTCTTCCCCGCCACCGGGTCGGAGCTGAAGTCGTCCTTCAAGGCGATCGCCCAGGAAATCTCCTCGCTTCGAATCTCCAAATAGAAAAGCCCCGCCGGGTTTCGGCGGGGCTCGTTGTTCCAACGCGGGTAGTCGTCAGGCCAGCTTGATCTCGCGCAGGCGCTGTTGAAGGAATTCGTCGGCGGTGATCGACTCCGGATAGCGATCCGGGTTTTCGGCCGTGACGCAGTTAGGCAGCGTCTTGATCTCGTAGTCCGACGCGAAGTGCAGGAAGAACGGCGTCGAATAGCGCGGCACCCCGCGACGTTCCGGCGGCGGGTTGACCACGCGGTGCACCGTCGAGGGCAGGACGTTGTTGGTCAGGCGCTCGAGCATGTCGCCGATGTTGATGACCAGGCAGCCCGGCGGCGGATTGATCGGCAGCCACTGGCCGTCGCGGTCCAACACTTCCAGCCCGCCTTCTTCGGCGCCCAGTAGCAGGGTGATGGTGTTGATGTCGCCATGGGCCCCGGCGCGCACGCCGGTGGCGTCTTTGGGGATCGGCGGATAGTGCAGCAAGCGCAGCACCGAATTGCCGTCCTGCACGGTCGGGTAGAAGAAGTTCCGGTCCAGCTTGAGATAGGTGGCGATCGCCTCCAGCACCTTGCCGCCCATGGCGTCGAGGCTGTTGTACAGCCAGCTGACGTCGTGCTTGAACGCCGGGATCTCGGCCGGCCAGACATTGTCGGCCATGTGGGCGCGGAACCGGTGGCCGGGCGGCAGGTCGCGGCCCATGTGCCAGAATTCCTTCAGGTCGTAGTGGTCCGCGCCCTTGGCGGTCTCGACGCCGAACGGGATGTAGCCCCGCGCGCCGCCCTTGACGCCGGCGTACTGCTTCTTGGTCTCGACCGGCAGGGCGAAGAAGGCTTTTGCGGAGTCGACGGCGGCGTCGATGCGCGCCTGATCCAGATCATAGTCGGACAGCACCGCGAAGCCGTAGCGTTCGAACGAGGCGCCAAGCTCCTGCGCGAAGCGCGAAAAGTCCTTGGCGTAGAGAGAGAAAGAGACCGGATCGATGGCGGAGGTGGACACGTCGGCGAGCCTTGGAATGAGTAAGTTCCTTCTTACTACACCGGGCGAGGAGCGAAACGAAGGCTGTTCGTCGTCGCGCGGCGCGAGGTCGGGAACTTGACCATAAGACGGGCGTTTGCCCGGGTGACTTGATCTACAACAAAGAAGCGAGGGTTGCGACCATGCCGAAATTCGCCCGCAAGACGACGCTGGCTCTGGTGCTGATGAGCGCCGGCGCCCTGGCCGCCTGCACCACCACCGATCCCTACACGGGCATGCCGGTTCGGAATAACACCGGTACGGGCGCACTGACCGGTGCTGGCGTCGGCGCAGTGCTGGGTTATCTGACCAACACCAACAAGGGCGAACAAGGCCGCAAGAACGCCCTGATCGGCGCGGGCATCGGCGCCTTGGCCGGCGGCGCGATCGGTAACTACATGGACCGCCAGCAGGCCGACTTCCGCCGCAGCCTGGAAGGCTCGGGCGTGATGATCCGTCGTAACGGCGACCAGATCGTGCTGGTCATGCCCAGCGATGTGACCTTCGCCGTCGACCGCTCGGACGTGCAGCCCCAGTTCATGCGCGTGCTCGACGACGTGGCGCGGACGCTGAACGCCTATCCCCAGACCACGATCGACGTGGTGGGTCACGCCGACTCCAGCGGCCCGGACGACTATAACCAGACCCTGTCCGAGCGCCGCGCCAGCGCCGTCGCCGGCTACCTGACGGGCCCGGGACGCGTCCTGACCGATCGCGTCTATGTGGCGGGCATGGGCGAGCGCGCCCCGGTCGCGGACAATGCCACCGCCGAGGGTCGCGCCCAGAACCGCCGGGTCGAGATCATCCTGCGCCCGTTGACCTAAGACCTGCCCCCGGGGCGAGACGCCGGCTTGGCGGCTCGCCCTTAGGGGCATCAAGGTGTTGCATTTCTCGTGCGCCGTCGCCAATTCGTCGTCCCAGGCAGAGCGGCGCGAGGGCGAAGTGGCGAAGACGACGAGCGACATCAGTCTGACGAAGCAGGCCATGGGCCTGACCGAAGACCTGATGACGCCCAACGCGGCCATCTACTGGACCGATCTGCTGGTGTCGGTCGGCGCCATGTGGGGCGGCCTCTTCCTGGCCGCCACCACCCCGAATGCCGTGTTCGCGCTGCTGGCCGGCCTCGTCAGCATGCTGGCGCTTTACCGGGCGCTCAGCTTCATCCACGAACTGACGCATATTCGCGATGACGAGGCGCCGGGGTTCCGGGCCGCCTGGAACGCCTTGGTCGGCGTTCCGCTGATGACCCCGTCGCTGATGTACGAGGGCGTCCACAATATCCACCACATCAAGGACCGTTTCGGGACCAAGCTGGATCCGGAATACCTGCCCCTGTCGCACTTCACGCCGCTGAAGCTGGCCGGTTTTCTGTTCGTCGCCCTCCTGGCCCCGTTGGGCGTGGTTCTGCGCTCGGCGGTTCTGGTTCCGCTGTCGTTCGTTGTTCCGCCGCTGCGGCGCTATCTGAAGACCAAACTCTCGGCCCTGATCATCAACCCCGATTTCGCCCGCGAAGACCTCAGCCGCTGGCGCAAGGAATGGGTCGTTCAGGACGTGGCCTGTTGGCTTTGGTCCTGGGCGGTGATCGCGGCCACGGTCACGGGCGTTATTCCCGTGCGCGCCGTACTGACGGGCTTGGCCATCTTCGCCCTGGCCACCTTGCTGAACCAGGCGCGCACCCTCGTGGCCCACCATTGGGACAACGACGGGGGCAAGATGACGCTTGAGGAGCAGTTTCTCGACTCGGTGAATGTGCCGCCGCCGAACCTGGCCTCCGAGCTGTGGGCGCCGGTGGGCCTGCGTTACCACGCGTTGCACCACCTTCTCCCCCGTCTTCCCTACCACAACATGGCCCAGGCTCACGCCCGGCTGACCGAGGCGCTCGGGCCGCACTCGCTTTATAATCGGGCGTCCGAGCCGGGGCTGTTTCAGGCGCTGGGAGATCTCTTCCGACGCGTTCGCCAGAAGAGCGCTCAAGCGGGGAAGCAGCCCGCGCATTAAGCGCCGGTTGAGGCGTCTGCGCTAGGACGGTTCCGTATCACACGGAGGCCGCCGGGCGTGACCATCGCCGAGCCAGGGTTCGACTTTACCGCCGCCGGCCATCGGCTGGCCGCGCCCCTGCTCGACACCCTTTTGCCCCTGGGCTCGACCTTCTCTCTGCTGTCCTTGACCTGCGCGCTGCTGATCGCGGCCGGTCACGTGATCTCAACGCGTCGCGCACGTGGCCGTCGGACACCGGTGCGCCTGCTGGCGCGTGCGCTGTTTCCCCGGAAGATCTGGCTGACCGCGTCCAGTCGTCTGGATCTGGTGTTCTTCGTGTTCAACATCTGGTGCGCGGGTCTGCTGTTGGGCGGAGCGCTGTTGTCGGGGCAGGTGATCGCCGAGGCGCTGTCGGTCTGGCTGGCGGCGAGCCTGGGCGACGCCCCTCTCGCAGCCACCCCGTGGCCCGTCGTGGCTGGGGTAGGAACGCTCGCCGGTTTCCTCGCCTATGAGTTGGGTTACTGGCTGGATCATTGGCTGAGCCACAAGGTCAAGGTCCTGTGGGCCTTCCACAAGGTCCACCACACCGCCGAGGTCCTGACGCCGCTCACAGTGTATCGCGTCCATCCCGTCGAGAGCCTGAAGTTCGCCAACATCGCGGCGCTGGCGACCGGCGGGACCGGCGGCGTTCTCGCGTGGATCTTTGGACCGGCTTGGCATCAGCCGCTGATCTTCGGACAGAACGCCATCTTCCTGGTGTTCGCGATGAGCCTGATCCACCTGCAGCACTCGCACGCCTGGATGACGTTCAAACCGTTCGGGAAATGGCTTCTCAGCCCCGCCCACCACCAGATTCACCACTCGGCCGATCCCGCCCATTTCGGCAAGAACCTGGGGAGTTGCCTGGCGGTGTGGGACCGGATGTTCGGCACCTTGCACGTACCCGACCAGCGACCCGCATCGCTGACCTTCGGCGCCGTGGCGAGCGATCCGCACAGCCTGACCGGCGGGTTTGCGACGCCCTTCGTCGAAGCCTTCAAAGGCGAGCCGGCTCGAAGCCCGGTTCCGCTACACGCAGAGTAGGGCTCAGTCGGCCCCTTCGCGTTGCGCCCGTTCGCGCAGTTCCTCGTCCAGGCTCGCGGTGTCCCAGGCACCGCCCCCGTCGCCTGGGCGCATGCGGTGAAGGTCGGCGTTGAGCAGCCGATCCATAGTCTGGGCCGCGTCGCGCGAGGCCAGGATATAGGCCTCCTCCTGGCCCCACATCGGGCGCAGCTCCTCGAACATCCGGCGATCATGGCGGCGGAAGAAGGCGGCGGCGCGATGGGCGCGATGGGCCCGGAAGCCCAATTTCTGCAACGCGGTCGAGCCGAGCGCCAGGGCGGCTTCGAAGGTCTCGCGCTCCACCGCGTCGGCCCCGTTCGACAGAAGGTCGTAGGCGTGGCGACGGTCCCAGGCGCGGGCCAGGATGGTCAGGTTGGGAAACGCCTTGCGGGCGGTCTCGACCAGTTCGACGGTCTTTTCCCGGTCGTCGAGCGCGACGATCAGCATCCGCGCGCGGTCTGCGCCCGCCTGGCGCAGCAGGTCCAGCCGCGTGGCGTCGCCATAGTGTACGCGGCGACCGAAACGGCGCAGCAACTCGATCTGCTCGATATCGCTGTCCAGGACCGTCGACTTGAAACCGTTCGCCGCGAGCAGGCGGCCGGTGACCTGCCCGAACCGGCCAAATCCGGCGATGATGATGTCGGGCTCGCCTTCGTCGAACTCGCCGGTGTCGGGGGTCACGTCGGGGATCGCCGCGTCCATCAAGGCCGCCACCCGCTCGTAGAGGATCATGGCCACCGGCGTCAGGGCCATCGAGACCGCGATGGCGGCAGTCAGCAACGCGGCCAGTTCCGCGCCGATCACGCCCGCGCCGACGGTGAAGGTCAGCAGCACGAAGGCGAACTCACCGCCCTGGGCCAGAGCGGTGGCGACAGCCAGGGCGCCGCGCTTGGGCGCGCCGAACAGCCTGGCGATGCCGTACATGACCAAGAACTTCAGCAGCATCAGGCCGATGACAAGGCCCGCCAAGGTCAGAGGCTGGTGAGCGACCAGAGGCAGGTCCACGCCCGCGCCGACGGTCATGAAGAAGAGGCCCAGCAGCAGACCCCGAAACGGCTCGATGTCGGTTTCCAATTCGCGGCGGAACTCGCTTTCGGCCAGCACCACGCCCGCCAGGAAGGCGCCCAGCGCCGGCGAAAGGCCCACCGTCTGCATCAGGCTGGCCACCGCGACGACGATCAGCAGGGCCGAGGCGGTGAAGATCTCGCGCAGGCGAGCCTTGGCGATGAACCGGAACAGCGGCCGCACCAGATAGCGGCCGCCGCCGACCACGGCCGCGACGGCGGCGAGCACCGAAAGGGTCTGAGCCCAGACCGGCAGGTGAGAGACAAGGCTGGCGCCATGGCCGCCGGCCTCCGCCGCGTGTTGCGGCGCGCCGATGGCCAGCAGGGGCAGGAGGGCGAACAGCGGAATGACGGCCAGGTCTTGCAACAGCAGAACGCCGAAGGCCGCGCGCCCGACCGGTCCTTGCCGCAAGCCCTTTTCGTCCAGGGTCTGGAGGACGATGGCGGTGGAGGACATGGCCAGCACCAACCCCACGGCCAGCGCCGTCTGCCAGGGCAGGCCCAGGGCCAGCGCCGCGGCCGCGATGGCCAGGGCCGTGCCGACCACCTGTGCGCCGCCGAGGCCGAAAATCGCCTTGCGCATGTCCCACAGCATGGAGGGTTGAACCTCGAGGCCGATCAGGAACAGAAGGATCACGACGCCAAACTCGGCGAACTTCATCACGTCGGCTTGATCGCCGACCAGCGACAGGGCGAAGGGGCCGATCACCACGCCGGCGATCAGGTAGCCCAGCACCGATCCGAGCCCGAGCCGCTTGGCGATCGGCACCGAGACGACGGCGGCGCCCAGATAGACGAGAGTCTGGGTTAGGATGTTTTCCATAGCTCAGGCCTCCGTCTTCGTCGGCAGCAGCGAAGCCACCCGCGCTCGGTAGCGCTCGGCCTCGGCCTTCAGGGCCGCATCGTCCTTGACCGAGGCGCCGTGCACGACGAACGGCGTCTCCCAGACCATGCCGCACAGATGGGCGGTCTGCTCCAGCGGGCGCAGGAACTCGTCCATGGAGAAGCGGTTGTAGCCATGCGCATGATAGGCCTTGGCGCTGGCGCCCGTGGTGCAGGCGATGAAGAGCGTCTTGCCCCGAAGCGCCTCGCCGCCCTCGCCGTAGGCGAAGCCGTGCAGCCAGACGAGATCCAGCCACTCCTTCAGCAACGCGGGGGTGGAATACCAATAGAGCGGGAACTGCAAGGCCACGACCTGATGAGCCCTCAGCGCCGCCTGCTCGGCTTCGATATCGATCACGAAGTCGGGATAGGTTTCGTACAGATCCTTGAAGGTGACGCCGGCGTGGCCCTTCGCCGCCTTGGCCAGGGCGCGATTGGCGCGAGACCGTTCAAGCGCCGGGTGCGCCAGCACCAGCAGCACTCCGGAGGTGGCGGGCGTCACGGCGCCGGTGCTAGCGTCGGTCATCAAGCAGCCCTTCGGGAAAATAATTCATCAAGGGTTGAATTTATTCGCAGCTCGGGCGACACGCTGGGCCCAGCGCCAGACGTATAAGTCTGGGAACAGGGAGACACCATGGTCGACAAGGTGAAGAAGGACGCCGTCGAAGCCCTTGCCGGGCTTTTGTTCGACGGCATGACCATCATGGCCGGCGGGTTCGGCCTCTGCGGCATTCCGGAGAACCTGATCGCGGCGATCCGCGAGGCGGGAACCAAGGACCTCACGGTCATCTCCAACAACTGCGGCGTCGACGGCTTTGGCCTGGGGATCCTGCTGGAGAACCGCCAGATCAAGAAGATGGTCTCGTCCTATGTCGGCGAGAACAAGCTGTTCGAACAGCTCTACCTCTCGGGCGAGCTCGAGCTGGAGTTCAATCCGCAGGGCACCCTGGCCGAGCGCATCCGCGCCGGCGGCGCGGGCATTCCCGCCTTCTTCACGCGGACCGGCTACGGCACTCTGGTGGCCGAGGGCAAGGAAACCCGCGAATTCGACGGCGAGATGTATGTGATGGAGCGCGGCCTGACCGCCGACCTGTCGATCGTGAAGGCCTGGAAGGCTGACGCCGAAGGCAACCTGATCTATCGAAAGACCGCTCGGAACTTCAATCCCATGATGGCCACGGCCGGTAAGAAGACCGTCGTCGAGGTCGAGGAACTGGTCGCGATCGGCGAGCTCGACAAGGACGCCATCCATACGCCCGGCATCTATGTCGACCATGTCGTCAAGGGCGCGAAGTTCGAGAAGCGTATCGAGCGCGTGACCACTCGCCAGAAGGAACAAGCGTAATGGCCTGGACGCGCGATGAAATGGCGGCCCGCGCCGCCAAGGAGCTGCAGGACGGCTTCTACGTGAACCTCGGCATCGGCATCCCGACGCTGGTGGCCAACTACATCCCGGAAGGCATGCATGTGACGCTGCAGAGCGAGAACGGCATGCTGGGCATGGGCCCCTTCCCCTATGAGGGCGAAGAGGACGCCGATCTGATCAACGCCGGCAAGCAGACGATCACCGAGCTGGACTCCAGCTCCTACTTCTCCTCGGCCGACAGCTTCGCGATGATCCGCGGCGGCCACATCGCCCTGTCGATCCTGGGCGGCATGCAGGTGGCGGAGAACGGCGACCTCGCCAACTGGATGGTGCCCGGCAAGATGGTCAAGGGCATGGGCGGGGCCATGGACCTGGTGGCCGGCGTCAAGCGCGTGGTGGTGGTCATGGACCATTGCGAGAAGTCGGGCGCGCCCAAGCTGCTCAAGCAGTGCACGCTGCCCCTGACTGGCGCCGGGGTCGTCGACCTTCTGATCACGGAACTGGGCGTGTTCGAGATCAATCGCGGCAAGACGCCGGTGAAGCTGATCGAGCTCGCGCCCGGCGTCACGGTCGACGAGGTCAAGGCCAAGACCGAGGCCGCCTTCGAGGTCGCGGTCTAATCACTGACCAAGCCAGTACGGGTGCTCCAGGGTGAGCGCCACATAGCGCGCCGTCGCCTTGCCATAGGCGGCGGCGATCGCGTTGAGGGTGGCCGTCGGGTCGCCGTCGCGCGGATCGATGACCCTGTCGGCGCGCGGGGATTTCGCGGGCGCGATGATCGTCAGTCCTCGCCGCGAAGTCGCGTCCCGACTGGCGAACGCTTCGGAACGGTTGGTTCGTGACCAGGCGTCGAGGGCCGTGGCGAAGGCCAGATCATCAAAGCCGTCGGCGATCCGGATCGAGACCTTCTCCGCGCGCCAGGCGTTCATCCAACCCGATAGTCCGGACAGCGCCGCGTCACGGTTCACCCGGAAGGCCGCCCCGTTGTGGGGCTGGACCGGCAGGGGCAGGTTCAGTCGCGCCGCCGTGGTTCGCATGACGTCTTCGCCGGCCAGGTCGCGGAGCAGCGCCAGGCTGGCCGGGATCGAGGCGGTGACGCCGGCCGTCGTGGTCACCGCGCCGTCGACGATCCAGCGTTGGTCACGACGCCACCGGACCTTGGGAAAAGCCTTGGCCAGACGGTTCATTTCGTACCAGTGGGTGGTCGCGGTCCGGCCATCCAAGAGCCCCGCCCGCGCCAGAGTTTCCGCGCCTGCGCAGATCGAGACGATCCGGGAGCCGGCCCGGGCCTGCTCGCGCAGCCACGCGTCGCGGGCCGGATCATAGGGCGGCATCAGGAACGGAACGACAATCACATCCGGACGCCGGCGCAGATCGGCGTAGGTCGTTTGAGGCCGCACCCAAGCGCGGCCGGGCATCAGTCGCACGGGCGCCAGGCTGGGCGCGACGATCTTGACCTCGACCGCCCCCGACTCCGCGAGCACCGCGTATGGCGCGATCAGATCCGTGGTCTCGACGCCTCGTGGGTCGGCGAGGATCACGACCAGCGGCTTGGCGAGGGCCGGAGCCGCCGCCAGCAGAACGAAGAGAAATGCGAAAAGCCGAAGCATGGATGTCTCCCTTTGACGGGAGAAAGCATCGTTGGTGACTGGCGAAGCGAAAGGACGGTGATCCCTCGAAAGCCGCCAGCCCTAAGGCTGGCTCCGCTTTGGTGGAGGCGGCAGGCCGGTGACAGGGTCGCGAGGCAGCGGCGCGAAGCCTTCGGCGATAAAGAGATCGATCCGCCGAGACCGGGTCTTGTCCAGCCTGACGCGCGCGATTTCCAGCCCGGAGACCGCCTTGAAGTCCTGCTCGATCTCAGGCCGGTAGCCGCCTTCCAGGCTGACGATCAGCGCGCGGCGACCGTAGTCGGCGTCGAGAGGGGCTTCGGTTTCGGCCTGGTTCTGGGCATAGGCCTCGTGCACCCACATCCGCAGCGGCGGCGCGCCGGGCTGGCCGAAATAGTCGCGGCCATAGTAGGCGGCGGCGTTGTAGACAAAGCGGTCGTCCATGGCCACGGCGCTGAGCGGACCTCGCAGGGCCTGCTCCTCCCGCGTTCGGGCGACGATGGCTGCGACCGTCTGATCCCAGCCCCGCACGCGCTTGAAGCCGTTCGACAGGCCAACGGCGTCGGCGACCTTCGGGTTGACCATGCAGACCACAAAGAAGGCGGCGAACAGCGCCTGCAGAGCGAGGCCGCCGAGCAGCCAGCGGCGCGCGTTCCAGCGGGTCATCCAGCCGGCGACGAGCACCGAGCCGCCAACGAACGCCGCGCCAGCCCAGTTGGCGTTGGCGCGGGAGACGAACGCCTCGGCCGCCACCACGATCAGCGGCGGAAGCGCAAAGCACAGCAGAAGCAGATCGGGTGACTCGACCTTTTTCTTGACGCCGAGCCAGAGCGCACCGCCGGCCAGCACGGCGAAGGGCAGGGGGCCGAACACGCCGAACTGCGAGCCGACGAACTCGATCAGTTCCCGGAAGTTGAAGAGTTGCTGGGCGTTCCAGTTGGCGTTGGCGGCGGTGTGCTTGACGGTCGAAAACTGGTGGCTGGCGTTCCAGGCGAGGTTCGGCGCGAGGACTAGGACGAAAGCCGCCAAGAAAATGGCGGCTGTCATCGGGCTCCAGCGTCGCCGCGCGTCCTTGGAGACCAGAAAGTGCAGGGCGATGCTGCCCAGCGCGTAGATCGCTGCATATTTCGACAGGAACGCCAGGCCCAGCGCCGCGCCGAGTCCGGCCGCGACCGGCGCACGACGTCCAGCGCTGGCGTCCGGGAGCGCCACGTAGGCCCAGATCGTCAGGGACAGGAAAAACAGTAACGGCGCGTCGGTCGCCATCAGGCCCGAAGACAGCACCACGCCTGGCATCAGGCTATAGATCGCCGCAGCCGCTAGTCCGGGCCATCCGCCGTAGAGGCGCTGGGCGAGCCTGTAGATGACCAACGCCGTGGCGCCATGAAGGAGGGGGGCCGAGAGTCGCACCCAAGCCTCGGCGTCGCCACCCAGCGTCGTGGTCAACCAGATCAGCCAGGCGATCATGGGCGGCTTGGAGAAATAGCCGAAGGCCAGCTCGCGCGACCACAGCCAGTACTGCGCCTCGTCGGGGTAGAGCTCCAATGGCGTCAGGAACAAGGCCGCCAGACGCACGATCGTCAGCCCGCCGACCATCAGCAGCGTCAGCCGCCAGGCGCGGGTCTCGTTCGAAGGCGGCGAAGCGTCAGGCGCGGTCTGCATGACGCCTGATTAGCCAAGTAAAAAAAATCTGACCACTTCTTCCGCGTTTTGAGGCGTTTGTGACACTTTGCGGGCGGGCGTGGCCTTTCCGTCACCAAACCTTCTAAATCTTTCGATAAACGGCCCGCAAAGGCACGAAACTGTGCGACCCAACGCAAGCGTGTCGATGAATGAGGGGATCCTTCAGATGAACATGAAACATTTCGCCCTGGCGACCACCGCCCTGGTTGGCGGCATGATGCTCGCCGGCGCCGCTTCGGCCCAGTCGACCGCCTCGCAGGCCACGGAAGTCGACAAGGTCGTCGTCACCGCTTCGGGTCAACGGGCCGTCAGCGGTCTGATCGCCGAAACCGCGCCGAAGTCGAAGTCGTCGATCAACCAAGAATACATCGACAAGCAACCTGCGGGCCAGACGATCCTGGACACGCTGAACCAGACGCCGGGTCTGTCGTTCACCAACAACGACCCCTACGGCTCGTCGGGTGGTAACGTCCGCCTGCGTGGCTTTGACGGCAACCGCATCTCGCTGACGTTCGACGGCATCCCGCTGAACGACACCGGCAACTACGCCATCTATTCGAACCAACAGCTGGACGGCGAACTGATCAGCCGCGCCTCGGTCAACATGGGTACGACCGACGTCGACAGCCCGACCGCCTCGGCCGTCGGTGGTACGATCAACTACACCACCCTGACCCCGACCTCGGACTTCAGCGGCATGCTGCGTGGTTCGATCGGCGAGAACAATTACCGCCGCGTGTTCGGCGTGGTGAACAGCGGCGAATTCGGTCCGTTCGGCACCAAGGCCTGGGTCGCCGGCTCGTACCAGAAGTACGACAAGTTCAAGGGTCCGGGCACCCTCGAGAAGAAGCAGTTCAACGCCCGTCTGTACCAGAACCTCGGCAATGGCGACTTCGCCAGCCTGGCGTTCCACTACAACGAGAACCGCAACAACAACTTCCGCGCTCTGACTCTGGCCGAGTACCGCGCCTTTGGTCGCGATCTCGACTACACGGAAACCTGCACGAACCGCACGCTGAACGCCGCGACGGCCACGATCACCGAGTCGGCGCCGACCATCCCGGGCAACTGCTTCGACTTCTACGGTCGTCAGGTCAACCCGTCGAACACCGGCAACATCCGTGGCCAGTTCCTGTACCACATCACCGAAAACCTGCGCTTCACCTTCGACCCGTCGTTCCAGTACGTCTTGGCCGACGGTGGTCCCCAGCTCGGCACGATCTCGGAAACCGATGGCCGCGTGAAGGGCACGAGCAGCGCGGCGGGCAAGGATCTGAACGGTGACGGCGACACCGCCGACACCGTGGCCTTCTTCACCCCGTCGGTGACCAACACCCGTCGCTACGGCCTGACCTCGTCGCTGATCTGGGACATCAACGACCAGCATCGCGTCCGCGTCGCCTACACCGGCGACTTCGGCCGTCACCGTCAGACGGGCGAGTACACCACCCTGAACGCCGACGGCACCACCACCAACGTGTTTGGTGGCAAGGATGGCAACGGTCAGAAGGTGTTCGGCGCCGACGGCAGCTTCCTGCGCGGTCGCGACCGTTTCTCGCTGGCCAACCTCAACCAGGTCGCCCTCGAGTACCAAGGCAAGTTCATGGACGACAAGCTGCGCCTGTCGGCCGGCGTCGTCAGCAAGAACTTCAAGCGTGAGCTGAACCAGTACTGCTACTCGCAGGACGGTTCGAGCAACGTGCGCTGCACCACCGAAACCCCGAACGCCACGCTCGCCAACGGTAACGTGACCTTCGCCGGTTCGTCGACGCAGTACATCAAGCCGTACACGGCGGAAAAGAAGTACGACAAGGTTCTGCCGAACGTCGGCCTGAACTACGAACTGGCTCCGAACAACTACGTGTATGTCAGCTACGCCGAAGCGCTCTCGGCTCCGCGTACGGACAGCCTCTACACCGTGAAGCGTCTGGCCGACGGCACTGTGACGAACCCGGGCGTTCAACCCGAAACGACCCAGGCCTTCGACGTCGGCTACCGCTATCAGACGCCGGACGTGGTCGCTCAAGTGGCTCTGTGGACCAACAAGTTCCAGAACCGCATCGTCAGCGCCTATGACGACAGCCTCGGCATCTTCGTCGACCGCAACGTCGGCGACGCCAAGGGCTACGGCCTGGACGCCAACGCGTCGTGGCGCCTGGAAGAGTATCTCAGCGTCTTCGGCTCGTTCTCGTACAACCACAGCGAGCTGAAGTCAGACATCCCGCTCAACGGCCGGGTCCTTCCGACCAAGGGCAAGTTCATCGTGGAAACGCCGGAATACACCTTCGGCGGCGGCTTCGACTGGAACATCACCGAGGCCCTGCGCCTGTCGATGGACCTGAAGTACACCGGCGAGCGTTGGTCGACCGACGTCAACGACGAAAAGACGCCGGCCTACACGATCACGAACGTCAGCGTCCGCTACGACCTGCCGTTCGCCGAGAAGACCTACGTCCAAGTGAACGTGAAGAACCTGTTCGACGAGGACTACTTCGGCAGCATCAGCAGCCGGAACAACGCCGTGACCATCACGGGCGTGCAGAACGGCTCCGCGCCGACCTACGCCGTGGGCTTCCCGCGCACGGTTCAGGCCAGCATCACGACCCGCTTCTAAGCGGCGTCGGCTTCGCCGATCCTCAAAGAGAAGGGCGGCCCGTCTGGGCCGCCCTTTTTCTTTGTCGTATTGGTTTGCTAATGAGGCGCCGCTTGACCCCGGCGTCGTGAGGGGCCATCTGCGCCCCCTTCGTTCCTCCCGACCGTCTTCCTTGGGCCTTCGAATGACCGTGACCGTTCCCGCCGAATGGGCTTCGCACCGCGCCATGTGGGTGGGTTTCCCCAGCCACGCCGAGCTTTGGCAGGAGGATCTGGAGCAAGCTCAGCAAGAGGTCGCCGACCTTGCGCGCGCCCTGGCCGGGCCGGGCGCCGAGCGCGTGCGCCTGATGGTGGTCGGCGACGAGGCCGAGGCCGCCGCCCGCGCGCTGCTGTCCGACACCGCCGTCGAGATCGTCCGGGGCCAGTTCGGGGACATCTGGTTGCGCGACACCGGCCCGATCTTCATCGACGACGCCGGCAAGGCCGTCGCTGCGGGCTTCAAGTTCAATGGCTGGGGCGGCAAGTACAGCCTCGAGGGCGACGACATCGTCGCCGAGCAGATCGCCGCCGCCTCGGGCGCGCCTCTGGTCCGCAACGACTTCATTCTGGAGGGCGGCGCGCTGGACCATGACGGCAACGGCACGATCCTCACCACACGCCAGTGCCTGCTCAACGATAACCGTAACGCCGGTTGGGACGAGGCCGCCGCCAATGCCGCCCTGACCCAGGCGCTGGGCGCCAAGAAGGTGCTGTGGCTGGGCAAGGGGCTCAAGAACGACCACACCGACGGTCACGTCGACAACCTGGCCCGCTTCGTGGCGCCCGGTGTCGTGGCCTGTCCGATGGGTTACGGGCTCGATGATCCGAACGCGGATATCTATGGCGACACCGCCAAGATGCTGGCCGGCATGACCGACAGTCGCGGCTCGCCGCTGCAGGTGGTCCGCATCCCGTCCCCGGGCAAGATTCTCGACGAGGACGGCGAGCCGATCCCGGCCTCGCACATGAACTTCCTGATCGCCAACGAGGCCGTGATCGTGCCGATCTACGCCGAGGAGTCCGGCGCCTTCGCCGTGGAGGTGATCAAGGGCCTGTTCCCGGAACGCCAGGTGATCGGCCTGCCGTCCACCGCCATCCTGACGGGCGGCGGTTCGTTCCACTGCATCAGCCAGCAAGAGCCGGAGACAGCCTGATGGCCCGCACGCTCAGCGTCGCCGCGATCCAGACCTCGTACGGCATGGATCTGCAGGCCAATATCAAGAAGACGGAAGGCTTCATCCGCGAAGCGGCGTCGAAAGGCGCGCAGGTCATCCTGCCGTCGGAACTGTTCCAAGGGCCGTATTTCTGCGTCGCCCAGGAAGAGCGCTGGTTCGCCGAGGCCCACCCGTGGCGCGAGCATCCGGTGGTCAAGGCCATCGCGCCCCTGGCCGGCGAACTGGGCGTCGTGATCCCGATCTCGATCTTCGAGCGCGAGGGACCCCACTATTTCAACAGCCTTGTCATGGCCGACGCCGATGGTTCGCTAATGGGCGTCTATCGCAAAAGCCATATTCCGGACGGCCCGGGCTATATGGAGAAGTATTACTTCCGCCCCGGCGACACCGGCTTCAAGGTCTGGGACACCCGCTTTGGCCGCATCGGCGTCGGCATCTGCTGGGACCAGTGGTACCCGGAGTGCGCCCGCGCCATGGCCCTGATGGGCGCCGAGGCCCTGTTCTATCCGACCGCCATCGGCAGCGAGCCGCATGACGCCAGCCTCGATACGGCCCTGCCCTGGCGGCGGGCGATGCAGGGTCATGCGGTCAGCAACGTCATCCCGGTGATCGGCGCCAACCGCATCGGCTTCGAGCCGTGGGACGGCTATCCAAACGGCGGTCAGACCTTCTATGGCTCGTCCTTCGTGGCCGACCATCGCGGCGACCTGGTGTCGGAACTGGGCCGCGCTGACGAGGGCCTGGTCAGCGCGACCTTCGACCTCGACTTCCTGACGACGCACCGCGCCGCCTGGGGCTTCTTCCGCGACCGCCGGCCCGAGTTCTATACGGCCCTGGCCGACGGCCGTCCGGCTTGATCCAGACCGACCGCCTGGTGTTGCGCCCGGCGGTCGACGCCGATCGGGACGCGATCGCCGCGATGAACGGCGACGCCCGCGTCAGTGACTGGCTGGGCGGACCGATCGACCGCGCCGCCAGCGACGCCTTCGTCGACCGAGTAATGGCGCATCAGGCCGAGCACGGCTTCGGTTTCTGGGCGGTGGAGCGCCGCGCGGATCGTCGCGTCATCGGTATGGCTGGGGTCTGGTGGGTTCCTCCAGAAATGGCGATGCCGGACCAGATCGAGATCGGCTGGCGCCTGCATCCCGACGCCTGGGGGCGCGGCTTTGCCACCGAGGCGGCGCAGGCCGCTCTGCACTATGGCTTCACGGTCCTAGAACGCCCGGAGATCATCGCGTTCACCGCCCGGGCCAACCTGGCGTCACAGGCCGTGATGTGTCGGATCGGCATGACCCCCGCCCCGGACCGGGATTTCGATCACCCACGCTTGGCGGCGGACCATCCGCTCAAGGCCCATGTGGTCTTCGTCGCTCGTCCCTGAGGGCGTGAACGGAATCGTTTAACCGCCGCTTAGAAACCCAGCAGCCGACCAGGCGGATCGTGATCGCGATCAGCGCCAGGCGGGGGCATGGGTGTTTTCCTGGCAACAAGGCGACGTCGAACTGTCCGTCAAAGGAAGGTGGCCGCAAAAGCGGATTGACGAATAGATATGTTATTTCATAACAGTTTTGAGCGGCCGTTTCCACGCTCGCGTTCAATTCGTCCAGGACAAACCATGTTCCGTCGCGCCGTCCTTTCCGCCGCGAGCCTTGTTGCGCTCGCCGCCGCTGCTGCCGCCCATGCCGAGACCTCCGCCGCCCCGACCGACGGCGCAGAGGACACCCAGGTCTCCAAGGTGGTGATCACCGCCGCCCCCTATCCTGTGTCGCTCGACACGGTCACGAGCAGCGTCAACATCATCACCCGCGACCATCTGGACCTGGCGCCGCCTGCGGGCCTCGGCGACATGCTGAATGGCCAGCCGGGCCTGCGCTCGACCGCCTATGGCCCCGGCGCGAGCCGTCCGATCATCCGCGGTCTCGCCGGTCCGCGCGTCATGATCCTGGAGAACGGCGTTGGCCAGGTCGACGCGTCGTCGCTGTCGCCCGATCACGCCGTGGCGTCCGACCCCGGCGAAGCCTCGCGCATCGAGGTGCTGCGCGGACCGTCCACCCTGGCCTATGGCGGCTCGGGTATCGGCGGGGTCGTCAACATCATCGATGACCGCGTGCCGTCGAGCCCGGCCGAAAACGGCTTCGAGGGCCGCATCGCCGGTTCGCTCTCGTCGGTCGATGACGGTCGCTCGATCAACGGCTCGGCCAAGTTTGGCCGCGGACCGCTGGTCTTCGCCATCGACGCGGATCATCGTGCAAGCAGCGATTACAAGGTTCCGACTACGCCGGTCTCGTCGCGTCTGGCTGCGCGCGACGGCCTGACGCCCGATCCGGACAAGACGGTCAAGAACACCGACGTCGAGATCGACGCCTATGGCGCGGGCGTGTCCTACGTCCACGATCGCGGCTTCTTCGGTGTTGCGGTCAAGAAGACCGACATGACCTACGGCGTGCCCTACCTCCAGATCCTTGCGCCGATCGATCCTGACGCCGAAGGACCGGTTTCCATACACCTGCAGCAGACGCGCTATGATCTGCGCGGCGAGCAGGATGTGGATCTCGGGCCGTTCGCCAAGATCCGCCTCTCGGCCGGCCACGCCAAGTACGAGCATGCCGAGGTCTCGGTCGAGGACGGCGAGGTAGGCACCCGCTTCCTCTCCAACGGCAACGAGGGCCGTGTCGAACTGGTCCAGAAGGAGCGTGACGGCTGGCAGGGCGCCGTGGGCTTCCAGGCGCTGGAGCGTCACTTCAAGGCGATCGGCGACGAGGCCTTTGTGCCGTCTACGGACATCAAGGAATACGGGATCTTCACGCTGCAGCGCCTGGACAAAGGCGCCTGGGGCGTCGACGCGGGTCTTCGCTTCGACAGTCGCGAACTGAAGACCGACTTCACCAAGCGCTCATTCGACAATGTCTCCGGCTCGCTCGGCTTGTTCTACAAGCCCGCCGATAAGCAGTTTGTGGCTCTGACGCTGTCGCGCAACGGCCGCGCCCCCACTGAGTTCGAGCTGTTCGCCGATGGTCCGCACCCAGGTACGGGCGGCTATGAGGTGGGCGACGCCAGGCTGAAGTCGGAGAAGGTGACCTCGTTAGACGCGACTTACCGCTACACCGGCGATCGTCTGCGGCTCGAAGGTCACCTCTGGGGCGCCCGCTACAACGGCTTCATCGAGGAAAAGCCCACCGGTGCGGTCGAGGACGGCTTGCCCGTGTTCCAGTACTTCCAGACGGACGCCAAGTTCCACGGGGCCGAGGCCGAGGCCTCGTACACGGCCTGGAGCGACGGCGACAAGGCGCTGAAGCTGGAAGGGGTCTATGACTGGGTGCGTGGCTCGACCGACCTAGGCGTTCCCGCCCGTGTGCCCCCTTGGGCGCTGACTGGCCGTGTGGTCTGGAGCGCGCCCCGCCTTCAGGCTCAGGCCGAAGTTCGGCGCGTCGCCAGCCAAGACCGCGTCTCGACCTTCGAGTTGCCCACGGATGGCTACACCCAAGTGAACGCGATGGTGACCTTCAAGCCGATCGCGGACTCGCCCTTGCGGCTGTTCGTCGATGGCCGGAACCTGACCAACGAGACGATCCGCGAACACACCTCGTTCCTCAAGGAGTTCGCGCCCGCTCCGGGCCGTTCCGTCCGCGCCGGTTTCGCCTGGCGCTTCTAGCGCCTGCCGAAAGGTGGGCTTCTCGCCAGCCCCAACGAGCCCCACCGCGCGCCGGGGCCTGGATGATTTCCGGGCCCCGGCGTTGGCGAATCAAGGCCAAGATTGCCGCAGGGCGTGGGATCGGCTAGAACCGCGAGCCTTTGCGGTCGTCCTTGAGGCGTTCGAGCGACCGCGCCAATTTTCTGTCGTAGAGCTCTTCATGACAACGACCCAGTCCGCCGGCGAAATCACCGGCAACGTCCTGTTCTATAACTCGCCCGAGCCCCTGAACCGCGAGCAGCACGCCAAGCTGGCGCTCGTTCATAAGGAAAAGCCCTACGCGTTCGCTGCGGCCGGCACCGCCGTTCCGCTGACGGTCTCTGAATTCGGTCCGGCCGCCCTGACCTTCCCGGTGATCTTCGCCGGCGACGACAAGGTGCCGCTGGCCGTGATGGGTCTGAATCAGCAGGAAAACCTGTTCGTCGGCGCTGACGGCTCGATCGAGCCGAACGTCTACATCCCGGCCTATATCCGCCGCTATCCGTTCGTGCTGGCGAACGACGACACGCAAGAGCGCCTGATCGTCTGCATCGACCGCGGCAGCGACCTGCTGAGCGAGCAAGGCCAAACCCCGCTGTTTGACGCCAAGGGCGAGCCCACCGAATACACCCAGAACTGCATCAAGTTCTGCGACGACTTCGAAGTGGAGCGCCGCCGCACCGACACGTTCGTTCAGATCCTGAAGGACAACGACCTGTTCGAGCTGAAGAAGGCCACCTTCCAGCCGACCGACGAGGCCGGCGCTCCGGCCGGCGAGCCGGTCACGGTCGCCGAGTACTTCGGCGTTTCGGAAGAGAAGCTGAACGCCCTGCCGGCCAAGAAGCTGAAGGAGTTGCAGGAAAACGGCGCTCTGGGTCAGATCTACGCCCACCTCGTTTCGCTGCTGGGTTGGGATCGCCTGATCAACAAGACCATGATGAAGCAGGCCGAGGCCGCGAACCTGAACTAAGGTTTTGCTTCGACCGAGAAGGAAGGGCGGCGAGCCAGACTCGCCGCCCTTTTTCTTTGTGACGATCAGCGCGCGAAGATGCTGCGGGTCAGGCAGGAAAAGACCAGCCGCCCGGCCTCGTCGAGGATGTCATGCTGGGCGATGACGATCCCCTTGCCCTCGCCGACCGGATCCTTGCCCATGATGGTCATGCGGCCGCGGAGCAACTCGCCGACGGGCGGATTGCGCATCCAGCGCAGGGCGTCGACGCCCAGCCGCTTGGTCTGGGGCCACCCGGCGCTCGCCTCGGACTCCAGTCGCGTCCATATCGCAAAGATCATGGCGTCAGGCGCGCCGTTCTCGACCGGCCAGCCGGGGGCGAACGCGGCGGTGAAGGCTTCCAGAGCCTTGGCGTCGACCGCGCGCGTGCCCAGCGTCACGACCTGGCCGATCTCGATATCGTCGAACGCGGCGGGCATCAGCGTCTCCAGATGATTCCTCGCCTGACTGTCTGTTGGGCCTTGGCCATTGTCGAGAGCCGGCCGGCGGTCCATGTGTACCGCTCAGCTCTTTTCCGTGTCCGGGCCAGCGCATGTTTCTGAAGAAAGTCGTCCTCGCCCTGCAAGCCGTGTTGCTCGCGGCGCTTTTGGGCGGCCAAGCCCTGGCGGGTCCGGTCGTCAACTCGGGCCATATCGAGTCCGAACTGGTCGCCCAGGAGGCGGGTATCGCGCCCGGGGGCACGATCTACGTCGCGCTCCGCCAGAAGATCGTGCCGGGGTGGCACACCTACTGGCGCAACCCCGGCGACGCCGGCGAGCCGACCAAGATCACCTGGACCCTGCCGGAGGGCTGGAGCGCCGGGGAGATGGTGTGGCCGACTCCGAAGAAAACCCGGCTCGGTCCTTTGCTCGACTACGCCTATGAGGGCGAGGTCCTGATCCCGGTGCCGATCACGGCGGCCGCTGACGCCAAGCCCGGCACGACGCTCAGCCTCACCGCCGACGTCTTCTACCTCGTGTGCGAGCAGGTGTGCATTCCCGAGGAGGCCAAGCTTTCGCTGCTGCTGCCGGTCGTCGCCGACGCGCCAAAGCCCGATCCCAAATGGGGCGCGGTGATCGGCAAGGTGCTGGCTGACGCTCCCAAGCCGGCCGGTCTCAAGGCGGTTTTCAAGCTTGAGGGGCAGACCCTGAAACTGGCCGTGACCGGCGGCCTCCTGAAGGGCGCGGACATGGCCGGCGCCTACTTTTTTCCGTACTCACCCAAGGTCATTGAACACGCTGCGGAGCAGACGATCGAGCGCGGCCCCGAGGGCCTGACCCTGACGCTGAAGCCGGGCTATGACTTTGTCGGCGGCGGAACACCCCCGAGCGAGCTTGCCGGCGTGTTGGCGACCAAGGCGGGGGCGTGGGAGGTGACGGCCGTCGCCGGCGATCCGCCGCCGCAGGCCTCCGGTCTGGGCGCACCGCCCGCAGACGCTGCGTCGACCAGTCAGACGACGACCGGCCTTGCCAGCGCGCTGCTGTTCGCCTTCCTGGGCGGGCTGATCCTCAACCTGATGCCCTGCGTCTTCCCGGTGCTGTCGATGAAGGCGGCCAGCCTGGCGGGCCATGCGCACGAAGCGCCCAAGGCCCGGCTGCAGGGCTTGGCCTTCCTGCTGGGCGTCGTGGCCACCTTCCTGGCCCTGGCCGGCGCGCTCTTGGCGGTGCGTGCGGGCGGCGCGGCGGTGGGCTGGGGCTTCCAGCTGCAATCGCCGCTGGTGATCGCGGGCTTGGCGTTGCTGATGCTGCTGGTCGCCCTGAACATGTCGGGCGTTTTCGAGATCGGAACGTCCGTACAGGGTGTCGGGGCGGGCGCTTCGGCGCGGGGCGGCGTTTCTGGCGCCTTCTTCACGGGCGCGCTCGCGGTCGTCGTCGCCGCGCCCTGCACGGCGCCGTTCATGGCCGGCGCGCTCGGCTATGCGCTCACCCAGCCGCCGGTGATCGCCCTGGGCGTCTTCTTGGCTCTGGCCCTGGGCTTCGCCGCGCCGTTCGTGGCCGTCACCTTCATCCCCGGCGCCCTGAAGCTGCTGCCGCGCCCCGGCGCCTGGATGGAGGTGCTGAAGAAAGGGCTGGCCTTCCCGATGTATGGCGCAGCGCTGTGGCTGGTCTGGGTGTTCGCCCAGCAGGCGGGGCCGATTGCGCTCGGGCAAGTGCTGGTCGCGGGTATCCTGGCGGCTTTCGGCGCCTGGCTTTACGGTCTGTCGCAGGCGCGGCGCGCCGCCGGCCGGGGTTGGGCGCTGACGAGCGGCGCCGGCGTTCTGGCGATTGTTCTGGCCTTGGCTCTTGCAGGCGCTGCGGCGGTGGCGGCCAAGCCGCCTGCTGCGGCCGCCGCCGCCGAGGTCCCGGCGGCCGGCGGCCCTGGCCTGACGGCCGAGGCCTGGTCGCCCGAGCGGGTGAAGGCCCTGCAGGCCGAAGGGCGTCCCATCTTCGTGGACTTCACCGCCGCCTGGTGCGTGACCTGCCAAGTCAACGAGAAGGTCGCGCTCTCCGGAGCCAAGGTCGCCGAGGCGTTCAAGGCTCAGAATGCCATACTGCTGAAGGCTGACTGGACCAACCGCGATCCGGTCATCGCCAAGGCGCTGGCGGAGTTCAACCGCGTCGGCGTGCCGCTTTATGTCGTCTATCCGAAGAACGGCGGCGCGCCGGTCATCCTGCCACAGCTGTTGACCGAGGGCATGGTGATCGAGGCGATCGAGAAGGCGGGGGCTTAGGCCGCGCTACTTCTTTTTGTCGTTTCCGAACGGCAGCTTGGCCTTGACCTGGTCCAGCGGCGTCTTGGTCACAACCACCGGTGGCGGCACGGTCAGGGGTGCGGTCTTGATGGGATAGGCGCGCCAGCCTGTCTGGATCAGGGCGCTAAAGCCCTGGCACTTGGGGAAATAGCGCACCATGCCCGAACGCGGCTTGGCGAACGGGGGCGGCTGCACCAGGTCCTGGCGCTTGGGATCGACGAAGCGCCAGTCAGTCGGCAGGCCGTAGCCCTTCTCACCGCCCAGGCGCACCGCCTGATAGGCGAGGTTGGCCTGGAAAGGCGGGACACCGTACCGCAGCATCGCCCGCAGGAAGATCTGGTCGGCCTCCTCGCGCTTGCCGGGCTCGCCCAGCGTGTAGAGCCAGTCGTGGACGATCGCGGCGCGGGCCGTCGGGCCCTGCGGGTCGATGAAGGCTTGGCCGTACCAAGGCACACTGGCGAAGTCGGTGACGTACCAACGCGGCACCACGATCACCTTGCCGGTCTCGACGTCGCAATAGGGGAACTCCGCATCCAGGGTGAACAGCTTGCGGCCGTCCTTGGTCTGGTTGAACAGCATGATCGGCTGCGGCGTCAGCGAGCTCGGCGGCGTCGGGGCGACCACGGGCACGAACACGGTCGTGCTGGTCTGCGTCGCACAGGCGTTCGCTAGAAGAGCGGCGCCGATCAGGGCAAGGGCGGTTCTCGAACGGGACATCAGTGTACTGCGGACGGGAGGGAGACTTCTTCTGAGTGGCAAGGGCCTACGGATCAAGTCCGTGTGGCGAAGTTTCGACCCCCACAACATTGCGACTGCGAATCTTCCGCATATCTCGGGTCTGTGAGAGTTTGATCCACAGTGTTCGCCGCTGGAGACCCGACATGCCGATCACACGCCGCCTGGTGGCCGCCGCCCTGCCGCTGACCGCCCTTGTTCCCGCCATCGCCCACGCGCGACCCGCGCCCGACTTCACGGCGATCGACGCCGATGGAAAGGCCCGGTCACTTTCGGAGTTTCGCGGCAAGACCGTGGTCTTGGAATGGACCAACGAGGGCTGCCCTTATGTCCGCAAGCACTATTCGGGGAACATGCAAGGCCTGCAGCAGGCCGCGCGCGCCGACGGCGTCGTGTGGCTGACCATCGCCTCGTCGGCGCCGGGCAAGCAGGGGCACTTCGCCGACGGCGCGGCCGCCAAGAGCTGGATGAACGCCAAGGGCGCCAAGCCCACGGCTCTTCTGCTCGACGCAGACAACAAGGTCGCCACGCTCTACAAGGCCAAGACGACGCCGCACATGTTCGTCATCGATAGGATGGGCGCGGTGGTCTACGAGGGCGCGATCGACGACAAGCCGACCAGCAAGGTCGAGGATATCCAGGGCGCCAAGAACCTCGTCGCGGCGGCTCTCGCCGACGTGAAGGCTGGGCGCAAGGTCGCCACGCCCTTCGTCGCGCCCTACGGTTGCTCGGTGAAGTACAAGGACGTTTAAACCCAGAGGATTCTAAGCGGCTGGTCGGGGCGGCGCGGTGATCACTTCGACGTTGTCGTTCAGCAGATAGACCATGTCGCGTAGCGCGAGGTCCTGAGCTTTGAGCGTCGTGGCGGCGCGGACGGCGGCGAGTTTCTCGGGCAGGTCCTGGCTGATGCCGCGCAGGATGCACTTGAGGTCGTCGACCGCCCCGCGTTCCCTCAGGGTGACGTGGCCCTTCATGTCGAGCGCGGCCAAATCACGGATTTTTCCGGAGAACGCGTCGAAGGCTTTGAGCGTCGAGGCGGGACCGGTCGGGTCAGCCTTGGCCAACTGCGCGCGATAGGCCTCGGTCTGGGCCTTCAGTTGGCGGGCGCGTTTGACGATGTCGATGAACAACGGCTCGCCCGCAACGGACGCCGGCGCTGCGGGCGCTTGCATAACCGCCAGGGTCGGGCCGGCGCCTTGCCCTGGGTTGAACGACGCCATCCAGAGCATGGCGGAAAAGGCGACGGCGTCACAAGACATGAGGAGCTCCCGCAAAAAACGTCATTGGTCTGCCATGACGTGGCGGCGCCTGTTTGATAAGCCCGGTTTCGTAAACGCCGATTTACCAAAACCGTGAGGACGACATGGCCGATCTCGACGCCGCCTGGACCCGCCTGGAAGCCGCCGCCAAGGCCGCCGGCGACAAGCGTATCGTCGAGTTTTTCGACGCCGAGCCTGGGCGCCTCGAGGCGCTGACTTTGGACGTCGCGGGCTTGCACCTGGATCTTTCTAAGCAGGCTTGGGATGAGGCGGGCCTGGAAGCTGCGCTGGATCTGGCGCATGCGGCCGATGTCGAAGGCGCTCGGGCCCGCATGTACGGCGGCGAGGCCATCAATTCGTCCGAGAGCCGCGCGGTGCTGCACACGGCCCTGCGCGCCCCGGCCAACGCCGACATCAAGGCGCTGGGCCAGCCGGTCATCGCCGAGGTCGAGGCTGTCCGTCAGCGGATGAAGGCTTTCGCCGAGGCGGTGCGTTCGGGGGTGATCAAGGGCGCGACCGGCAAGCCGTTCAAGGCTATCCTCCACATCGGCATCGGCGGTTCGGACCTCGGTCCGCGCCTGCTGTGGGACGCCCTACGTCCGGTCAAGCCGTCGATCGACCTGCGCTTCGTGGCCAATGTCGACGGCGCCGAGTTCGCCTTGACGACCGCCGACATGGACCCGGAGGAGACCCTGGTCATGGTGGTCTCCAAGACCTTCACGACCCAGGAAACCATGGCCAACGCCGGAGCCGCGCGCGCATGGCTGGTGGCGGCCTTGGGCGAGCAGGGGGCTAATCAGCACCTGGCCGCCATCTCGACCGCGCTGGACAAGACCGCCGCCTTCGGCGTGCCCGACGAGCGGGTGTTCGGCTTCTGGGATTGGGTCGGCGGCCGCTATTCGCTTTGGTCTTCGGTCAGCCTGTCGGTGGCCGTCGCGGCGGGCTGGGACGCGTTCCAGGGCTTCCTCGACGGCGGCGCGGCCATGGACGAGCACTTCCGCACGGCCCCGCTCGACAAGAACGCGCCGGTGCTGGTGGCTCTGGCCCAGATCTTCAACCGCAACGGCCTGGACCGCCGGGCCCGCTCAGTCGTGCCGTACTCGCACCGCCTGCGCCGCCTAGCCGCTTTCCTCCAGCAGTTGGAGATGGAGAGCAACGGCAAGTCGGTTGGTCCCGACGGCAGGCCGGCCCAGCGCGGCACGGCCACGGTGGTGTTCGGCGATGAGGGCACCAACGTCCAGCACGCCTATTTCCAGTGCATGCACCAGGGGACGGACATCACGCCGATGGAGCTGATCGGCGTCGCCCAGTCGGACGAAGGTCCGGCCGGCATGCACGAAAAGCTGCTTTCCAACCTCTTGGCCCAGGCCGAAGCCTTCATGGTCGGGCGGAGCACGGAGGACGTCGTGGCTGAGCTGACCGCCAAGGGCGTGTCCGAGGCCGAGATCGTCACCCTGGCCCCGCAGCGCACCTTCGCCGGGAACCGGCCCTCGACCCTGGTGCTCCTGGACCGCCTGACCCCCCAGGCGTTCGGGGCGCTGATCGCCCTCTATGAGCACAAGACCTTCGTCGAGGGCGTGATCTGGGGGATCAACTCGTTCGACCAGTGGGGCGTCGAGCTGGGCAAGGTGATGGCCAATCGGATCTTGCCGGAACTGGAGAACGGCGCGGCGGGTGAGCATGACCCGTCGACGACGGCGTTAATCCAGCGACTGAAGCGATAGGCGCCGCCGTGCGAACCCCCATGATCGGCGGCGTCGCCGCGGCTGTTCTGCTGGCCGCCTCGTGGGCGAATGCCGGCGAGGTGATGGTCGATGGTCGCAAGGTCGCCTACCGCGAATGGGGCGCCGGCGACCGGACGCTGGTGATGGTGAGCGGTCTTGGCGACGGCGCGGAGACCTTTGACGGTGTCGGCCCGCGCCTGGCCCAAGGCTTGCGCGTCATCGCCTATGACCGCGCGGGTTACGGCGGCAGCGCCGATGATCCTGGCGTTCACGATGCGGTGCGGGCGGAGGCTGAGCTCAAGGGGTTGCTCGCCGCGCTGAATATCCAAAGGCCGGTGCTGCTGGGGCACTCTCTGGGGGGCGTGTTCGCGGCCCACTTCGCCGCCCGCAATCCGAGAGAAGTCGCGGGGCTCGTGCTGGAGGAGACACGGCCGACCGGCTTTACCGACGCCTGCAAGGTGAAAATCAAGCGCGGATGCGAATTCCCGCCGCTGCTCAAATACGCGTTCCCGCCGGGCGGTCGCCGCGAGATCGAGGCGCTGAGCCTAACCGAGCGTCAGGAAGCCGAGGCGGCCGGCGGGGCGACGCCTACCTTGATCCTGACCCGCGCCAACACCGGGCAGGGCGGTTTCGATGGGCTATGGCTCTCGCAGCAGGCCAAGCTGGTCCAGCGTTGGCCGGCTGCGCGGCTGGTCGCCGCCCCGAAGGGCGGCCACTATGTCCATCGCGACGCCCGCGACTGGTTCGTCTCCGAAGTCAGCAGCTTTTTGACAGCGCTAGGTGTCGTTTCCAAGAAGGTTGTTTACACGCTGCCAGGGGGTGAGGCCGCCGATGCCAGAGTGTGGTCGGGTTAGGTTGTAGGCGTCGGTCCAGGGTTTGATGGCGTTGGATCGTTCCTCCGAGCAGGCATAGGGCCTGCCATAGGCCCACTCGCGCAGGCTCGTCTGGATGAAGCGCTCGGCCTTGCCATTGGTCCTGGGCGTGTAGGGCTTGGTGCGCACGTGCCTGGCGCCGGCGATCCGCAGGGCCTGGGCGAAGAGCTTGGAGCGATAGGCCGAACCGTTGTCGGTCATCACCCGCTGGACGGCGACGCCGTGGCGGCTCAGCCAGGCCAGGGCGCGTTCGAGGAAGGCGGTCGTATCGTGCTGGCCTTCGGAGGGCAGGATCTCGGTGTAGGCCAAGCGCGAGGCGTCATCGACGCAGACGTGCAGGAAATCCCAGCCGGCTTTCTTGGAACGTCCCGCCCGCCGGTCGCCGGTGACGCGATGGCCCTCGACGGTGAACCGGCCCAGCTTCTTGATGTCGAGGTGGATCATCTCGCCAGGCGCGGCGCGCTCATATCGGACGATCGGCGGCCTGGGCTCCAGGGCCGATAGCTTGCCCAGGCCCAGCCGGCGCAAGATCAGCCCCACAGTCGAGCGGGCCAGGCTCAGGTTGCGGGCGATGGCCGGCCCTGTCATCCGCTGGCGGCGCAGGGTCTGAACTTGGTCGACGATCTCCGCGGACGTCCTGCGCGGACATCGGCGGGGCGCCGAGCTGCGGTCGTGAAGCCTTCGCTCGCCGCCCCGCCGATGCCGTTGCAGCCACTTACCGACCGTCTGGCGTGAAATTCCGAAGGCTTCGGCGGCCCTAGCCACCGACCAGCCTTCAACCTCGATCCGTGAAATCATCGCCGCTCGACCAAGCGGCGTCAGGCGGGCATTCTGATGGATGTTCATCCGGGGGCTCCCGGCCATGGAAGTGGAGTGTCGCAACCCCAGCTTCGTTCAAGCCCGCCTCCGGGTGAACAACCTTCATAGCTTCGACAGCTAGGCCAACCTTAGAACGTCTTGCGCACCCGGAAGCTCATGAAGGTTCGCGGGTTGATCGCGCGGTCCTCGACGAAGGCGACCGCGCGGTTGGGGCCGCGGTTGGCGAAGACCGTGCGGCGGATGCTGAAGTCATCCCACAGGTTCAGCTGCGCGCGGATGGCCAGGGTCGGGGTGGGCTTATATTCGGCGAAGAGCTCGTAGTACTGCGCGCCGCGCCAGACGCTGGTCTGGTCGACATCATAGGTGCCCTGCCCGAGCAGCGGCAGCCAGTTGATCCCCCATTGGGTCTTGTACTTCGTCAGATCCTGCTGGAAGCCGATATTGGCCTGGGTTGGCCGCACGCGCGAGATCGGACGATCCAGACCGGTCGTCGGGTCCTTCACGTGCGTTTCGTTCCAGTCGTTCTTGAAGGTGAAACGGCCGCCCTTGATCCCCAACTTGTCGGTCGGGACCACGATGTTGAGGCTTAGGCGATCCAGGGTGGCGTCGCCGATATTGCCCACGGCCGAGAGGCCGCCGGGCAGCGGCAGGCGGTCGATCACGCCGATGATCTCGTCATGGCGATAGGTGATCGCGACGATCCCTTCGCCCCAGAAGCGGCGCTCATAGCCGATCTCGGTGATCCAGCGCTGCTCAGGCTTCAGCTCGACATTACCGCCGTAGACATTGCCTTCCTCCAGGTCCGACGAGGCGGCGAAGTCCTCAAAGTCCAGTTGGCCAAGCTCCCGCTCGAAACGGAAGCGCAGCTGATTGTTGGCCACGGGCGTCCACGTCGCCAGGAACCGGGGCTTGGCGTAGAAGAAGCTCTTCTTGTTCTCCGCGTCGCCCGACTGCTTGATCGTCGAGGTCTCCAGGCGCAGGCCGCCTTCCAGCGTCAGGCGCGGATTGACCCGCCAGGTGGCCTTCGAGAAGGCTTCGCCGCGCAACTCCTCGACCTTGACCGAGGCGCTGGGCAGCGGCACGGCCGCGCCGCCCACCGAATAGGCCTGTTTCACGTCGAGCATGTTGTAGGCGGCTTCGGCGCCGGTCTCGACGGTGATCGCCTTGCTCCAGTCGTGCCGAATTTGGGCGCGAAAGATTGACTCGCCGCTGTCGCCGTCGCCCGTGAAGCGTTGCTGAGCGGCCTTGACGCCGTTCAGCGTTTCGTCGCTGGTCGAAGCGCTTTCGAAACTCTCGAAGCTATGGATGGCCCTCGTCTCCAGAGCCCAGTTGGGCGCCAGCGGGCGCGTGTAGGTCAGGCCGAGCTCGCCCGATCGGCTCTCATCGGCATAGTCGCTGCGGCGTTCGGCGGTCGGCGAGGTGAGGGTCTGCCACTGGTTCCAGTCATTGACGCCAAAGCGAGCCGTCGCCTCGATCTTGCCGCCGCCCAGCGGCGCTGAATAATTGCCCCGGATGCTGCGTCCGCCGCCCCAGCTATCGTTCAGGAACTTCTCGTCGCGGATGATCTTGCCGGTGGCGTCGCGTCGGATGTTCGTGCCGGGGCCGTTGGAGTCGCTGCTGCCGATCCCGTCGCTCAGCGTCACACCCCAGCTCTTGTCGCCGTTCGTGGCGGTGAATTGATAGCTGCCGCCATAGAGGTCACGACCACCGTCGAACTGGCTGGTGTTCCACGTCAGGATCGACTGGCGGTTGGCGCCCTTCTTCAGGATCACGTTCACGACCACCGAATAGCCCTGCATGTCGACGCCCGGCGCGCCGCCCCGGATCAACTCGATCCGCTCGACGCGGTTGGCCTGGGTGCGTGACAGCACGTTGCTGCCGGTGTCGTTCTTGGAGGCCGGACGGGCGCCGTTGATCAGGATGTTTCCGACTGCGCCTTCGAAGCCCCGAGCGCCGGTGCCGTCTTGAACCGAGAACCCGGGCACGCGCTGGACCATCTCCAGCGCCGTGTTCGGACGTTGGGCGGCGAAGAAGTCGGGCTGGAAAACCAGAACCCCGCGCTGGGCGGCTTCGGCCTGGGCGGCCACTTGCTCAGGCGTCAGTTCGGCGGCCTGGGCGGCGCCGGCCAGCAGAATGGCGGCCGCGCTGGCCAGAAGCATCGTCTTAGTCATCACCGGTTCCCCTCAGTGACGGAAGGTCTGAAGGGCGCGTGCGTTCACCTCAAGTTACAAGCCTGAAAGGTAGATTACATATCGGATAGAATTACAGGAAATTCATCTTCCGTCGCATGCTGCGCGCTCGTTATACGTTTCATAATCGACGTTTACTTGAAATATACTGTTCTGAGCAGCGTCGTGTCTCGCTGCGAAATTCGCAGCCGCAGCAAGGGGCGTTGCGACAGAGGCGCGGGGCTCACCTGACTATCCCTTGCTCTTGAGCTTTTCGACGGTTTGGCCCACCTTCGACTCACAACCTTCTCTCGTGTGGTTCATGTCCGAGATTGTGCGCGAGGCCCGGGCCTAACAGGCTCAGAACCTCGGTTCGAAAGTCGCTAGGCCCGCTCCGCCCGTGCTTCCCGCCGGTGGAAGCGCGATCGTACGCCTCGATCTCTCGGACAATCCCTTGAACATCTCAAAGCCGCAGCAACGCACGCTGCACGCGCTGGCCCAAGGCGGCCGCATCGAACTCGAACGTGACGACAAAGGCCGGGTGCTCTCGGCCGACTGCATCACCCGTGATGGCTGGACGCTGACCGACTGCACGGTCAGCGTTTTTCAGTCCCTGAAGCGAAAGCGGCTGATCGCCAGCCAGGACGGCGGGCCTTACCGCATCACCCGGCTGGGCCTGGCCAATCTACGCGCCCAGCTCGACAACCGGGTCGGCGCCAGAGCGTGGTGATCAGTCCAGCAGCTTGAAGAACAGGACGCGCGCGGCGCCATAGTCGCGCGCGTCGATCTGTTCGAAGCCGTCGAGCATGGGATCGACCTCCCCGCGCCCGCGCTCGAACATCAGGATCGCGCCGGGGGCCAGCCAGCCATGGGTCCGCAGTTCGGCCACGGCCTTCTCGCCCAGGCCCTTGGCATAGGGTGGGTCGAGGAAAACGATATTGAACGGCTCGCCGGCGCTGGCGGGCCGCGGTCCAAGATCGGTCGCGTCCCGGCGATGCACCCGCGTGACGCCGAACAGATGCATGGCGTCGATGTTCTCGCGGATAGCGCCGCGCGCGGCGTCGTCGGTCTCCACGAACAGACAGAAGGACGCGCCGCGCGACAGGGCCTCCAGGCCCAGAGCCCCTGAGCCAGCGAACACGTCGATGACCCGCGCGCCGTGCAGTTCAGGCGCCCAGGCGGCGTGCTCCAGGATATTGAACACCGCTTGGCGGGCGCGGTCCGAGGTGGGGCGGGTGGCCTCTCCGGGCGGGGCGGCGATGGCCTTGCCGCGAAACTGGCCGGAAACGATCCGCATCAGGCCGCCCGCGTCTGGGTCGCGGGAGCGACCGTGTAGCGCAGGCGCCCCGCGCCTGAATCCTGATCGCTCATGCCCGCCCCCTTACAAGTCGTAACCGGATGTGTGCCGTCGTCCGCGCGCTGCGGCAAGCGCGCGCTTTACAAGATTGCAGCGGCCCCCTCTTAGTCCAGGGCGGGAATAGACGGATGGAACAGGCGATGGCCGAGCTGATGGAGACCGTGAGGCGTTCGCGCTTCCTGGCCGACCTGTCGCCTTTCGACCGCGATCCGTGGCGGACGGCCATCGCGATCCCGGCGGGAATGCTGGCCGGCGCGGTGGCGGGACTCCTGGGGGCGCTATCCGCGATCCTGGTCTTCATGCTGATCGTCAGCGGCCTGGACGGCGCTTCGGCGGCCATGGAGCTCTTTCGCGTTTTCTCCGAAACAGATCTGACCGAACCCACGGGACGAGATTCGCTCTTCATCCTGGCGGCCCTGGCGGGCGTCAACCTGGGGGCCGCCATCGGCTTTGTCGCGGCGGCGGGGGCGATCCACCACCGGCGTATCCGCGATTATGTCAATGACGGCCAGCCGTTGCGTTGGCGCCTGATGGTCGGAGGCTTGGTGTTGGTCGGGCTGGTCATGCTGGCCGTGACCGGCGCAGCGGTCTTGACCGGTCAGTCGATCGACCCGCCGGTCCTGCGAGTCTCGCCCAACCTTGTAGGGCGTTCGCTATACGCGGTGATCGCCGTGGCGTTGCTGGTTCTGGCGTCGGCCGCCGAGGAGCTGGTGTTTCGCGGCTGGCTGCTGAAGCAGAGCGCGGCCTATGTCCGCAATCCGATCGCCTTGATGGCGCTGAACGGTCTGCTGTTCGCGGCCATCCATCTGGATCCGAATCTGGACGCCTTTCTGGTGCGCGCGGCCATGGGCGCCGGCCTGACCTGGATGGCACTGCGCTTGGGCGGCATCGAGCTGGGCATCGGGGCGCACGCCGCCAACAATGTCGTCATCCTGTTGATGTTGCGTCCGATGACCACGCGACCGGACGCCGCCCACGAGTTCAAGGTCGGACTGATCGCGAGCGCTCTGGTTGTCCTTGCCGGTTTCATAGCGATCGCCGAACTGGCGGTTCGCTGGCCCGCGCTCCGCCGGTGGACGCGGTTGTCCAGTCCGGCGACGGCTTGAGCTAACGCTTGGGACCGCGCGACGCGCCAGGTTTGGCTGGCCGTTCCGACAGTCGACGGGCTGCGCCCTCGGCGGGCTTCGTCCCCGGCTTGGCGGCTACGCGAGGCGCGGTCTTGCTGCGCGCGATCGGTTTGCGATCGTCGATGAACTTGGTCTCGATCGACTTCGCCGGCCGCTTGGGCTTGGCCGGACCCTTGCCTACGGACTTGGCCGGACCATGCGGCGAGGTCTTCTTCTTGGGTTTGGCCCAGCCGGGCTTGTAGACCGGCTTTTCCGGCTTCTCGGGCGCGTCTGGCAGGATCGCGCGGTCCGCACGCGGAGCGCCCCGACGTTGAAGGTCGCCGCCGCCCTCGGCGCCGGGCGCCTTGATGGGGTTGGCGATCCCGACGAACTTGGGACGATCACCGGTCGGCATGTTCTCAGGAGAAACGACGCCTTCCAGCAGTTCGCGGATCACGCGCGGGCCGACCTCCTCAATCTGGCCGGCGGCCAGGGTCCCTAGAGCGAAGGGGCCGTACGACAGGCGGATCAGGCGATTGACCTTCAGGCCGATCGACTCCAGCACCTTGCGGACCTCGCGGTTCTTGCCTTCCGACAGGCTCACCGTGATCCACACGTTCTTGCCGCCGCCCGCGCGTTCGTGGGCCTTGTCGAGCTTGGCGTCGATGGCGCCGTACTTGACGCCCTCGATCGTAACCCCGTCCTTGAGCGTGTCGAGCTTGGCCTGGGTGGTGTCGCCGAAGGCCCGGGCGCGATAGCGGCGGACCCAGGCGTTGCTGGGCGTTTCCAGCGCGCGGGACAGTTCGCCGTCGTTGGTCAGCAGCAGCAGACCTTCGGAGTTCAAGTCCAGGCGACCGACCGAGATCAGGCGCGGCAGGTCTTTGGGCAGGGTCTGGAACACCGTTGGGCGACCCTTGGGGTCGCTGTGGGTGGTCATCAGTCCGGTCGGCTTGTGATAACGGAAAATCCGCGTGGGCTCGCGCTCAGCCACCAACTGGCCGTCGACGGTGAGGAAGTCTCCGGGCTTCACCTTGACCGCCGGGGTCGTCAGCACCTTGCCGTTGATGGCCACGCGGCCCGCTTCGATCAGCCGCTCGACCTCGCGCCGCGAGGCCACGCCGGCCCGCGCCAGCGCCTTGGCCACCCGCTCGCCGGGGCCGCCGTCGAGATCTCCGTCTTGACCGTCGAGGTGGGGCTCGTACAGGGGATCGTGGGGTTTGGTCATGGCGCGTCCTTCTGGGGCTGGGCGCATCTCTCGATGGGCTTTGTTTTCTAATGCGCACTGATGCGAGCGAGGATCAAGACCGCCAGATGATGCGGCTCGCACTTGCAGCCGCACATGAAGCCGCCGCGGCGGGCGAGACGCCGGTCGGGGCGGTGATCTTCGATCCAAGAACCGGCGAAGTGATCGCGACGGCCGGCAACGGCCCGATCGGGGCGCACGACCCCACCGCCCACGCCGAGATCGCCGCGATGCGTGCGGCGGCCGCCAAGCTCGGGAACTATCGGCTGACGGGCATGACCTTGGTGGTGACCTTGGAGCCCTGCGCCATGTGCGCCGGCGCGATCAGTCACGCGCGGATCGGGCGGGTCGTCTTTGGGGCCGAAGACCCGAAGGGCGGCGCCGTGGTGCATGGACCAAGGTTCTTCGCCCAGCCCACCTGTCACTGGCGACCCGAGGTGACGGGCGGGGTGCTGGCCGAGGAGAGCGCAGACCTCTTGCGCAGCTTCTTTCGCGCGCGGCGAAAGGCCAAGCCTAGTTGATCATCGCCGAGGTGAGCATGACCTTCGAGCCCGGCTTGCCCAACACCTGGTCGGCGGCCTTCTGTAGTTCGCGGCTGATGTGGTCGATATCGGGGGGCGATCCGCCGCGCAGGCCGGCGGCATAGACCATCAGGGTTTGGGCGAAGGCCGCGCGAAGTCTCGGGGTCGAGGCCTGGGCCCGTTCCATCAGCTTGGCGTCCTTGATCTCCAGCCCTGTCTCGACCGTCATCACGCCTCGGCGGCCGTCGCGCCGCAGGACTACCGCGTTGATGGGGGCCAGGGCGAAGTACGTGACGGCCTCCTTCTTCTCCTTCTTGCCCTCATTGGCCCAGGCCAGGCTCGGGGCGAGCGTCGGGGTCGCCACCAGGGCGACGGTCAGGGCGAGAGACAGGAGGCGATGTCGGCGCATGCCGCCTTCTAACGCGACGTGGTTGACGTCCTCTTTACGTCTACGGGCGCATCAAGGGGCGTTAACCACGATTCGTCGCCGCGCCTGCCGAACCCGGAAGGCCGCCGGCAGCGTCGCAGGAGGCTGAACTTGGGTCGTTTTTCTCCCAAATCCCTCGATCTGGACGGCAAGGTGATCCTGGTCACCGGCGGCACCGGCTCCTTCGGGCGGCGCTTCATCGAGACCGTGCTCCGTCGCTATGACCCCCGGAAGGTCATCGTCTATTCCCGCGACGAATTGAAGCAGAGCGACATGCAGATCGAGCTGCGCGAACAGTTCGACGAGACCACCGTCGCCAAGATGCGCTTCTTTCTTGGCGATGTCCGCGACCGTGAGCGCCTGACCTTGGCCCTGCGCGGCGTCGACATCGTCATCCATGCCGCCGCTCTCAAGCAGGTGCCGGCCGCCGAGTATAATCCGTCCGAGTGTATCCATACCAACGTGCTGGGCGCCGAAAACGTCGTCTGGGCCAGCCTCGCAAATGCGGTGAAGCAGGTGGTGGCCCTGTCCACCGACAAGGCCTGTAATCCCACGAACCTCTATGGCGCGACCAAGCTGGCCTCCGACAAGACCTTCGTGGCCGCCAACAACCTGTCGGGCGACATCGGCACGCGGTTCTGCGTCGTGCGCTACGGCAATGTCGTCGGCTCGCGCGGCAGTGTCGTGCCCTTGTACCGTCGTCTGCTGAGCCATGGCGCGACCGAGCTGCCCGTCACCGATCCGCGCATGACCCGCTTCTGGATCACCTTGAACGAGGGCGTCGACTTCGTGCTCTCCTCGCTGACCATGATGCGCGGCGGCGAGATCTTCGTGCCGAAGATCCCGTCCATGGCCATGCCCGACTTGGTCAAGGCGATGTCGCCGACGGCCGCGATGAAGGTGATCGGCATCCGCCCGGGCGAGAAGCTGCATGAGATCATGATCAGCGCCGACGATGCCCGCTCGACGGTGGAGTTCGAGGATCGCTACGCTATTGAGCCCAACTTCGCCGAGTTCGGCCGCGAGCCCTACGCCGCCTCGGACGGCGCCCAGCGGGTCGCTGAAGACTTCTCGTACAGCAGCGACAACAACCAGGACTGGTTGAGCCCCGAGGGCCTCTTGGCCATGCTGGAGGAGAAGGCCGCGCGATGAGCGGCTTCCTGCCCTATGGCAAGCAGACGATCGAGGACGACGATGTCGCCGCCGTCGCCGAGGCGCTGCGCGGCGATTTCCTGACCACCGGGCCGACCGTTGAGGCGTTCGAGACGGCCTTCGCGAAAAAGGTTGGGGCTGAGCATGCGATCGCCGTCTCCAACGGCACGGCGACCTTGCATCTGGCGATGATGGCCTTGGGGATCGGGGAGGGCGATGTCTGTATCGCGCCGTCGATCACCTTTCTGGCGACCGCCAACTGCGCCCGCTATGTCGGCGCCGAGGTGGTGTTCGCCGACGTCGATCCCGACAGCGGCCTGATGACGCCCGATACGCTGGCCAAGGCCTTGGCCGGCGCGCGCGACAAGCGGGTGAAGGCGGTGCTCCCCGTACATCTGCGCGGCGATGTCTGCGACCTGCCCGCGCTCAAGGCGATGGCGTCGGCGTCCGGCGCGATCCTGGTCGAGGACGCGCCCCACGCGCTGGGCTCGATCGCGACGTTCGGCGGCGTCGCCCATCCGGTCGGCGACGGGACCTATTCCAGCTTCGCCAGCTTTTCGTTTCACCCGGTCAAGACGCTGGCCACCGGCGAAGGCGGCATGTTGACCACCAACGATGCCGCCCTGGCGGCCAAGGCTCGGTTGCTTAGATCCCACGGCATGGTCCGCGAACCCGGCGGAGACCCATGGTGGTACGAGATGCCGGAACTGGGCTTCAACTACCGCATCCCAGACGTGCTCTGCGCCCTGGGCCTGTCGCAGCTGAACAAGCTGGAACGCTTTGTCGCTCGACGGCGCGAGCTGGCCGCGCTTTACGCCCGGCTGCTGGCCGAGCGGGCGCCGCGCGTACGCTTAGCCGCGAACCCCGCCCATTCGAACCCGGCCCTGCACCTGCTGACCGTGCTAATCGACTTTCAGGCCGAGGGCCTGTCTCGGCGCACGGTTGTTGAAAGCCTCAAGGCGCAGGGGATCGGGACCCAGGTCCACTACATCCCGGTGCATCGTCAGCCCTATTACGTGAACCGCCAAGGCCTGGCCCATCTGCCAGGGGCTGACGCCTGGTACGCGCGCTGCCTGACCCTGCCCCTGTATCCGACCATGACCGACGGCGACGTCGAGCGCGTGGTCGACGCCTTGGCGGAGATCCTGGGGTAGGGGGTCTGCATTCGCCTGAGGTGGGCAGGCGTGCTCAGGCAATCGTCGATGGTCTGTCGTTCAAGCCGCTTTGGCCAGCAAGCTCTTGATCAGGTCCATGGTCTGCGGGGAGTTCGCCAACTGTTCGCGGGAGTTGGGATCCTTGGCCAGTTTCAGGGCCTCAAACCGCGCCTTTTCGGCTACGGGGCCGGTCGGTCCCGCCTCGCCCATGGCCAGTTTGGCCAGCAGTTGCAGGCGATGCGGCAGCGGCGCCGGCGCGCGCACCAGCATGGTCAGGAGTCGCGTATCGGCCTCGATCAGGGCCCCGATCTCGCCAAGCTTGGCGCAGAGGGGCTCATAGTCTTCCCGGACCAAACCCGAACGGGTCAGCGAGCGCTGCAGAATCGCCAGATGGCTGAGCTTGGCTACGGGCGAATCCGGCCCCTGGCGCATTTCCTTCTCGAACCGCATGGCGCTGATATTGGCGTTCAGCCAGCGTGACGCATTGCGCTTGTTGACCGCGCCCATCACGTTCTCGGCCAGGCGGATCAGCATCTTGATCTCTTCGTGGGCGCTGCGGTCGCGGCCCAGAAGGGAGTCGATGAAGTCACCGTTCAGCAGGGTCTTGGAGCGGGTGGTGAACGCGACCTGGATATCCTCGGCCTGCAGGATCCGGCCTGCCGCTGCGGTCAGGCTCATCGCCAGCGCGCGCAGGAACTCGATCTCGGCCTCGGCGTCGTTGGGCTTCAGGCGGCGCACACCGTTAAGCTCGGCGAGCACGCGGTCGGCGATCGCCTTGCGCACGGACGGAAAATGATCACCCGCCAGCCAGGCGCCCAGACGGCGCGCGGTGCCCGACAGCTCAGGCATACAGGCCTGGACGCTCGACTCGATGCGGATCAAGGCCTCGACCGCCGTGCCACCGGTCAGGCGAGTCATGGCCGCAAGGGTCGAGCCCAAGTCGTCCTTGGTGTCCAGCAGGTCGGCCATGCCTGCGCGTGAGCCGATGATTTCGGCCAGGGGTGTCTCAATGGCCTGCAGCGCGGCGACGCGGGCGCGCGCTTCTTCCGGCGCGGCGTCGGCCAGGTCCAGCAGGCGCGCAATCTTGTCCGACCAGGTGCTGGCGGGCGCGATCGAGGCGGCGACGCCAGCGCCCAGCAGGAACGCGCGATCGGGATCGGCGACAAGGCGTTGGGCGGCCTTGGCGAATCCTTCCTTGTCCAGATCCGGCAGGCTGCCCTTCTTGAAGGCCTTCATCAGGTTGGCGATCGTGCGCTCAACCAGGCCGTGGAAGTGACGCATCACCTCGTGGACGGATTGTCCGCGCGCCTCGGCCTCTGGAATGGCGATCTTCTGCAGAGCGTGCTGCAGGTCGGTGCCCGAGGCCTCCAGCTTCTCGACGAGATCGGGCCGGTGCAGCAGCTCGAACGGTGTCGCCCTATGGCGCGCCAACCAGCCCTCCAGCAGGCGGCCGATCCGGTCGCGGGCGTGCGCGGTGTAGAGGTCGGCCGGCTGGACGCACAGGGGGTCGCGGTCCTCGACCTCCTTCTTGGGCTTGCCGCCGTCGACGAGGCCCTTGGTGAAGATCGAGATCGACTTGTATTCGCCGGTAGAGGGGTCCAGCGTTTCCTTGGTCACGCGCGCGGCGACGGCGCGATTTTGAGTCAGGACGTCCTCGGCCGCCTGCAACGCTTGCGCGCGGTTTTCCGTGGCGATTTCCAGCGTCCACTGCGCGCCGACTTTGCGTCGGACAAAAAGCTCGTAATGGACCTGGCTCATGCCTACCTGCTCCACGAGCCTGAACTATGGCGTACGAGACCTTAAGGTGAGGTTGAGGATAACGGGGACGGCACAGAACGCCCCAATCACGCCTTTGTCGGGCCGCAAAGCGTCGCCAGAAGCAGGGAAAGCTTTGCCGCGCCGCGCGTTGAAGCTGCGACGCTCGACCGATAGGATCGGGCGACTACGGAAGGTGAAGGACACGTATCGACCCTATGGCCGCCATCACGCTCATTGACGACGACGAGAACATCGTTGCTTCGGTCTCGCTCGCCCTGGAGAGCCATGGCCACACCGTGAAGGCCTATTACGACGGCGCCTCCGGGCTGGAAGCGGTCGAAACCAGCCCGCCGGATCTGGTGATCCTCGACGTGAAGATGCCCCGCATGGACGGCATGGAAGTGCTGCGTCGCCTGCGCCAGACATCGGAGATCCCGGTGATCATGCTGACGTCCAAGGACGATGAGATCGACGAGATCCTCGGCTTCAATCTCGGCGCCGACGACTACATGCACAAGCCGTTCAGCCAGCGTCTTCTGCTCGAGCGCGTGAAGGCGGTGCTGCGCCGCGCCCGCCCCGAGGAGGAAGACGCCGCCGCCCCGGCGGGCGCCGCAGGCTCCAAGGTGATGAAGCGCGGCAAGCTGACGCTGGACCCCGCGCGGCACGACAGCCTCTGGGACGGCAAGCCGGTGCGTCTGACCGTCACCGAGTTCCTGCTGCTGCAGGCCCTGGCGCAGCGTCCCGGCTTCGTGAAGAGCCGCGACAACCTGATGGACGCCGCCTACGACGATCAGGTCTACGTCGACGACCGCACGATCGACAGCCACATCAAGCGCATGCGCAAGAAGTTCCGTCAGGTCGACCCGGAATTTGACTCCATCGAGACCCTGTACGGCGTTGGCTACCGTTACCGCGAAGCCTGATCCGGCCCCCCCAGGCGTCGCCGAGCGTCGGCGACGCTTCGCTTGGCCGCGCGGATCGCGGCTGGGCCGGCTGATCGTCGTCCTGAACGTGGTGGCCTTGGCAATCGTGATTGTCGGGGCCCTAATTCTGAACGAATGGCGCAACGGCCTCGTCAATGCACGCATCGACAGCCTCACCACTCAGGGCGAGCTGATCGCCAACGTCATCGACCAGTCGGCGACGGTGGGGGAACCCGAGCCGGCGCTTGATCCCTATACCGCCAGTCAGATTTTCCAGCTGCTGTTTATCCCGCGCTCGCAGCGCGCGCGTCTGTTTGACGCCAACGGCAAGGCGCTGGCGGACTCGTTCGTGGTCGCTGACCGAGTGGACTGGAAGGTCCTGCCGCCTGCCCGCAAGCCGGGGCAGAAGGATGACAACGCCCTGAAGGCGCCGGCGCACGACGCCACGGCCAAGCGCGCGCAAGAGGCGCTGAACAATGAGATCGCCGAGGCCATGCGCGGCCGCACAGTCGCCGGGACGCGGATCGCCGAGAACGGCGAGCGCGTGGTCTCGGTGTCGATCCCCATCCAGCACGTCAAGGCGGTGTTGGGCGTCCTCACGCTGGAAGCCAGCGACGTCGACGAGATCATCGCCGCCCAACGCAAGGCGCTGTTGCCGTTCATCGCCGTGGCGATGCTGGCGATCCTCGTCTCCAGCGTGCTGCTGCATCGTCTGATCGCCGTGCCGGTCCTGCGCCTGGCTCGCGCCGCCGACCACGTTCGCCTGCAGGGCGCGCGCGCGATCTCCCTGCCGGACCTGTCAGAGCGCAAGGATGAACTGGGCGATCTTTCGCGATCGCTCGAGGACATGACCCATTCCCTGTCCGAGCGGATGGACGCCATCGAGCGCTTCGCCGCCGACGTGGCGCACGAGATCAAGAACCCGCTGACCTCGATCCGCTCGGCGATCGAGACCCTGGACCTGGTCTCAGAGCCCGCCGCCCGCGCCCGTCTGCTCGCCATCCTGCAGAACGACGTCAATCGCCTGGATCGGCTGGTCACTGACATCTCCAACGCCTCGCGGCTCGACGCTGAGCTGTCGCGCGAGCAGCCAAAGGCTGTGGACCTCGCGCGCCTCTTGGCCGAGGTGGTAGGCCTCTATGAGAATCAGCTGCGACCAGGTGAAGCGCCCGGCAGCGTGCGCGTGTCGCTGCGCGTGGCGGATGGGGCGCAGCCGGCGGTGCTGATCGGGCGCGAGACCCCGATTGGTCAGGTCTTCCGAAATCTTATCGACAACGCGCGTTCGTTCAGTCCCGCCGACGGCGAGGTGCGGGTGAGCCTGTCGCGCGCGCGCGGGCGCTTAATCGCCATGGTCGAGGACGACGGACCTGGGATGCCGCCCGAAAATCTGGAGACCATCTTCGAGCGCTTCTACACCTCGCGGCCAAAGGGCCGGGCGTTCGGCGGCAATTCGGGGCTTGGCCTTTCGATCGCGCGGCAGATCGTCGAGACGCACGGCGGCGTCATCCATGCGGAGAACCGCCGCGACGCCGACGGCGCGGTGGTCGGCGCCCGATTCGTCGTCGACCTGCCGGACGCGCGCGAATGATCCTCCATGGCGGCCTGATCGCTCGGCGTCAGAACGGCTTTTGGCGCGGCGCGCTGATCGAGGGGGCGTCAGGTTCGGGCAAGAGCGACCTGGCCTTGCGGGCGATCGATCAGGGGTTTCGTCTGGTGGCGGACGACCGGGTCGTCGTCTTCCCGGCTGGCGGTCGCCTCTATGGCCGCGCGCCGGAAACCCTTGCGGGACTAATCGAGGTTCGGGGTGTTGGCGTGATCGGCGCGCCCGCGCTCGCCTTCTCCGAGATTGTGCTGATCATCCGCTGCGTCGACGCGCCCGAACGGGTCGAGCGCCTGCCCGACCCCGCGTATCAGTCCATTCTGGGGGTCGACGTTCCCGTTTTCGACCTGTGGCCGCGAGAACCCGCCGCTCCGGCGAAAATCGGACGCATGATGCAGTCTCTTGGAGTCCAATCCTAACGGGCGTATCAAGACCGCCCGCGCGACGCTCTCCCGGTCGCTGCGGGAATGGGGATCCCGTTTGAGATACAAGGCATGATCGGGCTCGTGATCGTGACGCACGGGCGTCTGGCGGAAGAATTTGTCTCCGCCATGGAGCATGTCGTGGGGCCGCAGGCCGCCGTGAAGGCGATCTGCATCGGTCCCGAAGACGACATGGAGCGTCGCCGTTCGGACATCCTGAAGGCGTGCGCCGCCGTCGACGAGGACGGCGCGGGCGTGATTCTGCTGACCGACATGTTCGGCGGTACGCCCAGCAACCTCGCCATCTCGGTGATGGAGCAGACCAAGGCCGAGGTCATAGCCGGCCTGAACCTGCCCATGCTGATCAAGCTGGCCAGCGTGCGCCAGCGCGAGACGCTGCAAGCCTGCGTCGCCCACGCGCAAGAGGCTGGACGCAAGTACATCTCGGTGGCCTCCTACGTCCTCGCCGGAGAAAAGTAACGCGCATGGCTTCAAGAACGGTCGAGATCGTCAACGAGCGGGGATTGCACGCCCGGGCCTCGGCCAAGTTCGTGAAGATGGCGTCGGGCTTCGACGCCGAGGTCACCGTCAGTCGCGAAGGCGCTTCCGTCGATGCGCGCTCGATCATGGGCTTGATGATGTTGGCCGCCGGTATCGGCTCCACGATCGACATTAGCGCCGAAGGTCCTGAAGCCCAGGCCGCTGTCGAGGCCCTGTGCGAACTGGTCGCCAATCGGTTCGACGAAGAGCGGTAGCGGCCGCCGCGGGCGTCAGCGTTCCGCCTTTTGCGATGTGGTTTGAGACACCTTGACCGGCGCGCCCTGCTGGCGTGCTTCGCTGACCAGGCCCGCGCAGTCGGCGTCCTTGGCTTCGCCCGTGGTGACGAACGGCAAGAGCGCCGCGATCGGATTGACCAACGACCCGAGCACGGCGGCGACGCCGCCCTGGCCGACGGCCTTGCCGGGCCGCACGCTGACGCTCGGAGCCATGAACGGCCCTTTGATGGTGATCGGGGCGAACACGCGGACCAGACGCGGTTTCTTGCTGTCGCCCTGGATCCGGAAGGCCATCCGCTCGGTTCCCAGATCGATGGTCCCGTGACCGCGGGCTAACACCACGCCGGTGTCGGCGACGAGATGGTTGGTGGTCATCACGCCGTTCTTGACGCTGAAATCCGCCACAGCGCAGCGAACCGGAGTCTGCTTGTCGCTCCCAGACAAGAGCAGGATCAGTCCCTTCGAGGCGTTGACGCCCAAGAGCTCGGCGAAGGCTTGCCGGATCTCGCCTTTCGGGGCCACGACCGTGACCACGCCGTCGGCGGTCGACGCGGCGCGGTGCACGCTGTTCCCCAGCCCCGTCAGCTTGGCCCGCGCCATGACCGGTCCCTCGATGGCGGGTTTGCCGCCGCTTTGAATCGGGATGAAGTCCTCCAGCCGTCCGTTGGTCAGGCGGACGTCGATATCGGTTCGGGGCGTGTTCGGTCGCGCGTCGAGCCGAACCTTCCCGCGTAGATCGCCCCGCGAGAAGGTGAAGGCCAGGGGGTCCAGAGTGAGCACCCCCGCCTCCAGCGTCATGTCGAGGCTGACCTTCCGAAGCGGCAGGTTCGGCGCGTTCACGGCGTCGGCGCGGTACGAGACCTTCGCATCCATGGCGCGGACGCGTTCTACCTGAAGGGTGGCGTCGGGAAGAAGGCGCTGTGTGACGTCGCGCCGGGCGGCCTCGATCTTCTGGCCGGACGAGGCGGTCTCGCCGCGCCCCGTGGCGGGGGCGGCGCCGAGCAGGCTTCCGAGGTCATCGAAATCCAGACGGCGAGAGCGCAGCCGGGCTTCCAGATAGGGTCGCTCCCTACCCGTCAGGACGAACAAGTCGCCGCCAATATCGCTGTCACCCACACGTCCCGACAGGCCTTCAAAATCGTAGCGAGGCCCCTTGCGAACCAGGCGGCCGGCAATGCGGTAGGGCGGCGTATTGGGAAGGGTCAGTCCGGTCAGGTCGTGTAGCCGATTGAGGTCCGCGCCGGAGATGTTGAGCCGTGTCTCAAAACGGGTCAGATCGAAGGGGCGCACGATCTGGCCCGAAGCCTGGATGCGGGTCGCCCCGGCCTGAACCCGCGCCTCGAACGGGTAGGGCCGGCTGGGCGAGATGTGAAGTAACGGTCCCCCGCTGACCTCGGCCAAGAAGACCGAACGGTTCAGGCTGCCCTTGCCCTCGAGCACGAAGCGGCCCTGACGACCCCCGGCCCGTTCGCGCGCATTGACCTCGCCGATGAACAGCGCGCCGCGCTGGCGGTCGTCGAGGCGAAGCGCGCCGTCGTTGATGATCAGGCGCTGAATGGCGGGCAGCTTCAGCGGTTTGTCGCTTCGGCTCGGTCCGAAGGTCCAGTTCGCCCGCCCGTCCTTGAGGCGCAGAAGGCGTACGTCTGGGCGGTCTATCGCCAGGAACGGCAGCACCGTCTGGCCGCGCAGCAAGGGCAGGATCTTGATCTGAACGGCGATGCGCTGGATCCGCGCCATGGGCATGGCGCCAGGTTCGTGCGCGCGCGTCCAGTCCGGTTGGCCTATCCGCAGGCCATAGGCCTCAATCTTCGGCGACAGTGACCAGGGGTGGACCCGCAAATCGCCGGTGATCGCAACCTCGCGCTTCAGCTGGGCTGAGGCGTACCGTCCGACCGGGCCCCGCAGCCAGTTCCAGTCGAAAACGACCAGGAAGCCCACAATGGCCGCCAGCAGGGTCAGCGCCGACCCGATACCCACAAGCGCGCCGCGCGACAGCCGGTTTACGGGCTTTCGCGGGGGCTTTGACTGAGAAGAAGCATCAGGGGTTGGCAGGATCGCGGCTCCGGTTGCTCCCACATAACGCGCGGGGCCGGCGATCCTGTTCCCATGTGGCGCAAGGCGGAGCCTCTCGCCGTTGGCCTATTGGAGCTTAATAAACGAGGCCGATGCTGCTGACAGCAGCCGCCGCGACAACGAACACGGCGATAGCCACTAGTTCGTAGGCCTTGAAGAGTGGTTTACTCGGTGTACGCATAAGACTGTTTCCCCCGTCCCAATTTGGTGCACGTGAACGCGTCCGGCGCAAGGGCGGCGCCATTCCCTTCAGGGTCTTTTTCCCGGCCAGATCAGGTATCCGATCCGATCGCGCCCCGCCGCGACGTAGTTCGGCGCATAGGCGCCGGGCGGCGGCCCGTAACGGTCCTCCGCATAAGCCTCGCGCTCCCCGTAGCGATCAAGCTGGGTCTCCACCGCTAGCGGCGCTTGGCCGTAGCCCCAGCGGTCGTAGTCCGACCAGCCGTGATCGGTGTCGCAGGCGACGCGTTCCCAACGATAGGCGCCGCCCGGCCCCGTGACTCGCCGGGTCTGGCAACCCCCGCCCGAGAGCTCGGGCGGCGAGACGCGAGCGTCGATGTATCCGCCCCGTCCCGACCCGGCATGGGCGGGCGCGGACGCCAGGGCGGCGCCGGCGAGGACGAGCAGGGATAGATGACGAACACGGTTCATGGGCGGCTCCTGAATTGTTAACAAAACATTTCCAGGGCGGACGTCACCGTCGTTCACCCGACGCGCGAGCTTGGTCATCAACCGACTTCCCCTCGCGCGCATCGACGGCTAGCGTGGCTCAAACAAGTGTTTGAGGCGGCGATGGCGATCGAGGCGGTGATCTGGGATTTCGGCGGCGTTTTCACGACCTCGCCGTTCGAGGCGTTTCGGCGCTACGAGACTGAACGCGGCCTGCCCAAGGACTTCATCCGCACGGTCAACGCGACCGATCCCGACACCAACGCCTGGGCGCGGTTCGAGCGTGCGGAGATTGACGCGGCGGCGTTCGACGGGCTGTTCCGGGAGGAGGCGCTGCGGTTGGGTCATGACGTGCGCGGGGCCGAGGTCCTGCCCTTGCTCTACGGCGACCTGAGGCCTCGGGTGATCGATGCGCTGAAGGCCTGCAAGGGTCGCTTCAAGGTCGGCTGCATCACCAACAATGTCCCCACGGGGCACGGTCCCGGCATGGCGCAGAGCGCGGAGAAGGCGCTGGCGGTCGGCGAGATCATGGGGCTGTTCGACGCCGTGATCGAAAGCTCCAAGGCCGGCGTCCGCAAACCCGACCCGCGCATCTACGAGATGATGTGCGAGCTGCTCGGCGCGGCGCCCAAGGCTTGCGTTTATCTCGACGACCTGGGGATCAACTGCAAACCGGCGGCGGCGCTCGGAATGACCGCGATCAAGGTGTCCGGCGAGCAGCAATTGCTTGACGACCTTGCGAAGGCGACAGGATTGGCGTTCTGAGAGGTAAAGCCCCTTGGAGAATCCCATGTCCCGTCCTCGGATCGGCGCCTCTGCGGCGATCACGCAGCTCAATGGCTGGAGCGTCGCTCCGGATCACAACGACGCCATCGCCAAGACGTTCAAGTTCGCGGATTTCAACGAGGCCTTCGGGTTCATGACCCAGGTCGCCCTCATGGCCGACAAGCTCGACCACCATCCTGAATGGTTCAACGTCTACAATCGGGTCGAGGTGCTGCTGACGACGCATGACGCCGACGGGGTGACGGATCTAGACGTCAAGCTCGCGAAGTTCATGGACAGCGCCGCCCGAAAATTTCAAACTGATGTTTGAATAATCGGGAGGACGCCGCATGGCGCAGAGCACGGGCCGGGTCGCCGGCAAGAAGGCCTTCATCACCGGCGGGGCCCAGGGCCTCGGCGCGGCGGCGGGACGGATGTTGGCCAAGGAGGGCGCCAAGGTCGCCCTGGCCGACATCAACCTGGCGGGCGCCCAGGCGGTGGCTGACGAGATCAACGCCGCGCATGGCGCCGGCACAGCCTTCGCCTTCGAGCTGGACGTCACCCAGGAAGATCAGTGGATCGACGTGCTGGAAAAGGCGACGCAGGCCATGGGCGGCCTGTCCGTGCTGGTCAACAACGCCGGCATCGGCGGCGACGGTCCGATCGAGAGTCTCGACTTCGGCCTCTGGAAAAAGGTCATGTCGGTCAATGTCGACTCGGTGTTTCTGGGGGCCAAGCACGCCCTGACCCACATGCGGGCCCACCAGCCAGGCTCGATCATCAATCTGAGCTCGATCGCGGGCCTGATCGCCAACGGCAATTCACCCGCCTACAACGCCTCGAAGGCGGCGGTCTGGCTGCTCAGCAAGAACATCGCGCTCTACTGCGCCAAGATGAAGCTCGACATCCGCTCGAACTCCATCCACCCGACGTTCATCGACACGCCGATCCTGGACGGCTTCTCGGCCCGGTTCGGCAAGGAGGAAGCTTTCGCCAAGCTGGCCCGCCAGGTGCCGATGGGCCGCATCGGCGAGCCGGCTGATATCGCCAACGCGGTGCTCTATCTGGCCAGCGACGAGAGCAAGTTCATGACCGGCGCCGAGATCAAGGTCGACGGCGGCATCTCGGCTATGTGACCCCTCAACTCCTCCCCCGCCTCATGGGGGAGGAACAGGGTTCGTCCTATCGCGGTGCGCGCTTGGCCAGGATCCGCTGCAGGGTTCGCCGGTGCATGTTGAGGCGGCGCGCGGTCTCCGAGACGTTGTGACCGCACATCTCGTAGACGCGCTGGATGTGCTCCCAGCGGACGCGGTCGGCGCTCATCGGATTCTCCGGAGGCGCGGGCGCGGCGTCCTTGGCCGCCAACAGAGCTCGGGCGACGTCATCGGCGTCGGCCGGCTTGGACAGGTAATCGACCACGCCGGCCTTCACCGCAGCCACGGCCGTGGCGATGTTGCCATAGCCCGTCAGCATGATGACCTTGGCGTCGGCCCGGGCGTCGCGCACCGCTTCGACGACCTTCAGGCCAGATCCGTCCTCAAGACGCATGTCCAGCACCGCGTGGGCGGGGGCCTGACTCCGGAGGATGGTCAGGGCCTCGGCGACGGATGCCGCCAGGGTCACCTCGAACCCGCGTTGTTCCAGGGCTCGACCCAGTCGGGTCCGCAGCGGAGCGTCGTCGTCCAGCAGCAGCAATGACTTGTCCGGCAGCGCCGAAACCAGCTCTCCGATATCCGCCATAAAGTCAGCGCCTCCCCGCGCCAATACTTGAGCAGGCCTAGTAACAAAACATACTTCCGCGTTTCCGCATCATAACTCAAGCCCCCGTATAGCCGGGCGCTTCAAGCGCGGGTCTCGGCCAGCGCGCTGAAACCACCGCACCGCCCCGACGACCATTGCGGAAATCCACTGTGGCCCCGGTCCGCTCCAGCAACGTCTTCGCGATGAAGAAGCCCAAACCCATGCCGATGTGACCGGTACGGGAGCCTTCGGCGCCCGGACGAGTCGTCACGTACGGCTCGCCCAGCTTGGCGAGCACTTCGGGCGAGAAGCCGGGTCCGTCGTCGCGGGCCTCGATGACGATGTAGCGGGCGTCGAAACGGGCGATGACGATCACCTCGCCCCGGGCGAAGTCCACCGCGTTTTCCACGATCGAGGTCATGGCGTGAATGATTTCGGGCCGGCGCCAGACGTCGGGCGCGGTCTCGCCCGCCGGCCCGTTGACCACGGCTTCAACGCGGATGCCATGAACCATATGCGGCTCGATCACGTCGTGGACCAACTGGACCAAGCTCATACGTTCGTGCACGGCGTCGGTCGCTTCGGGCATCTCGGTCAGACGTTGCAGGATCTCGCGGCAACGCGCGGCCTGGCCGATCATCAGCTCGGCGTCCTCGCGCACCTCGTCATTCGGCGCATTGCGGGCCATCTCGCGCGCGACCACCGAGATCGTCGCCAGCGGCGTGCCTAACTCATGCGCGGCCGCGGCGGCCAGAGCGCCGAGCGCCGAGAGACGTTGCTCCCGGGCCAGCACCGTCTCGGTCACGTTCAGCGCCAGCTCCATTCGGGCGGATTCGCTGGCCGCCTGCCACGCATAGAGGCCGGTGAAGACGATACCGAAGATCCTGGCGATGACGATCGACCATAGCAGGTTGGAGCTCGACAGGTCCGGCAACTGGCGCCCGTCGACGGTCGGCAACGGCATGTGGAAGATCGCCAGCAGGATCGAGGAGAGGATGGCCAAGGCCCCGAGCGCCAGCGCGTAGCGCGCGGGCAGGGTGGCCGCCGCCAGGGTCACCGGCGCGATCAGGAGCAGCGAGAAGGGATTCTGCGCGCCGCCGGTCAGATAGAACAGACCCGACAGTTGCAGGATGTCGAAGGCGATCTGGGCGGTAGCTTCGCCGTCCCGCGCCAGTCGCTGGCCGCTAGAGGCCAGACCCAGCAGAACATTCAGCCACGAGGAGAGCGCGATCAGAGTGAAGCACAGCGCCCACGGCACCTGAAGCTTCAGGACGAGGCCCGCGAAGATGAGAACAGCCGTCTGGCCGACGATCCACGCCCAGCGCTGCGCGAGCAGGGTTCGCACCCGCAAACGACCGCGGCGAAGTCCTGGGGCCGTCCAGGACCAAGCGTCGTCTTGCACCGGCTCGTCGCCCGGCTTATCGAGCCCCATATGACGTTGATCGTCGGGTGTTTTCGCGAACGAAACGTCGGCCATGATCGCAGGATTGTCCAGAATTGCGCGCGTGGCGAGAGTAAAAGGATCAAGCACACATGCCTCGCCATAGGCTCATACTCATCCTGGCCTGTATTCTGGGTCTGGCGGTCGTTACGGGCCTGGCCTGGAACGCGGGGGTCTTCCGCTCTCAGTCAGCCGTTACGGTCGGCGGTCCCTTCACTCTGGTCGATCAGAATGGCGCGCCGACCACCGAAAAGGCGCTGAAAGGCAAGTGGAGCGCGGTGTTCTTCGGGTTCACCTATTGCCCTGACGTGTGTCCGGGCACGCTGCAAGGCCTGGCGGTGGCGACCGATCAACTCGGCCCCAAGGCCAAGGATTTCCAGATCGTCTTCATCTCGATTGATCCGGCGCGCGACACCGTGCCGCAGATGAAGGCCTACCTCTCAGCCCCCTATGTCCCGAAGTCGACCCTCGGCCTGACCGGAACCCAGGCGCAGGTCGACGCGGCCGCCAAGGCTTACCGCGTCTACTACGCCAAGGTTGGGGCCGGACCCGGCTACACCATGGACCACTCGACGGCGATCTATCTGATGGACCCCAAGGGCCGCTTCAAGACGGTGATCCCCTACAACCTGCCGCCGGACGAAATCGCCCGCCGTATCAAGGATGCGATCCGCGAAGGCTGAGCCGATCGGCAAAATTTCGCGAGCGACTGGACTTTGTTAGGCTTCGGCGTGTTATGTTGCATTGCAATATCGCGGATGCGCCATGCTCTACGCCCTGCACGAGGCGGCCTACTACGCCTCCACTCCGATGCGCCTTGCGGCGCTGGCGGCCCGGGACTTCTGGGGATCGCCGCTGAACCCGGCCGCTGACAGCGACCTCGGCCGCCGTGCGCGCGCCGGCGCCGATCTCTTCGCCAATGTCACGCGCCGATACGGCAAGCCCGACTGGAACATCAATACGGTCAAGGTCGGCCAGGTCGATGTCCGCGTGCGGCCTACCGTGGTTTGGGAAAGCCCGTGGGCGCGCCTCGTCCAGTTCGACCGCGACATGGCCGACATGCGACGGGCCGGGAAGTTCTCGCTGGATCCGGCCGTGCTGATCGTCGCCCCCCTGTCGGGCCACTACGCCACGCTGCTGCGGGGCACGTTGGAGGCCTTTCTGCCCGACCATGCCGTGTTCATCGTCGACTGGGTCAATGCGCGCGAGGTCTCGGTCCTCGAGGGGCGCTTCGACTTCCACGACTATATCGACCACGTCATCCAGATGCTCGAGGTGCTTGGGCCGCGTCCGAACGTGGTCGCGGTCTGTCAGCCCGGGCCGCCGGTCCTGGCCGCCGCCGCCCTGATGGCCGAGCAGAACCACCCCTCGCGGCCGGCCAGCATGACCTTCATGGGGTCGCCGATCGATGCGCGCCTGTCGCCGACCGTGACCAACCAGCTGGCAGAGGAAAAGCCGTTCACCTGGTTCCAGTCGAACATGATCTACACCGTGCCGCCGCCCTATCCCGGCGCGGGCCGGCGCGTCTATCCAGGCTTCGTCCAGTTGGCCAGCTTCATGAGCATGAACGCCGAGCGCCACCAGGAGGCCCATCGCCGCTACTTCAACGACCTCGTGAAGGGCGACGGCGACAGCGCCGACAAGCACCTGGAGTTCTACGACGAGTATCTGTCGGTCCTGGACCTGACCGAGGAGTTCTATCTCCAGACGATTGATATCGTGTTCCAGCAGTACCTGCTGCCCAAAGGCGAACTGGTGCATCGCGGCACGCGGGTGAAGCCCGAGGCGATCACCGACATCGGCCTGATGACGGTCGAGGGCGAGAACGACGACATCTCCGGCATCGGCCAGACCCAAGCGGCGCACGGCCTCTGCCCGAATATTCCTGACGATATGAAGCTCGATTACGTCCAGCCCAGCGTCGGCCATTACGGCGTGTTCAACGGTCGGCGGTTCCGCGAAGAGATCTATCCGCGCGTGCGCAAGTTCATCCGCAAGTGCGACCCGCATTTCGCCGAAGAGGCGTGACGCAGGGGCGCACTTGCGGCGCGACCGCAGGCAAGCGATCTAGGGGCGATGTTCGCGCGTTCCGCCCAACGCTTTTCAGATGGTGATCGACTGGAGGTCGCCGGCTGGCCCGTGCGGCTGAAAGTCGACGGCCGCGCGCGGCGGGTCTCCTTGCGCGTGGATCGGGCCAGGTCCGAGATCGTCGCCCTGTCGCCCAGTCCTCGCCGTCTGACCGAAGCCGTCGCATTTGCCCAGGAGAAGGCGGGCTGGATCGCAAAGCAGCTGGCGGCGCTGCCCGAACGCATGAGCCTTGCGCCCGGCGGCGTGCTGCGGCTGAACGATCGGCCTTACCGGCTGGAGGTCGGTCCCGGTCGCGCCAAGATCGACGGTGACCGCATCGTTGCGCCTGACGATCCCAACTGGGGCTTGAAGATCATCCGCCTGGCCAAGCGCGAGGCTCTGACGGTGCTGACGGCGCGCACCGCGATCCACGCCGCCGCCCTGGGGCGACCCATGCCGTCGGTGGCCATCGCCGATCCGAAGGCGCGATGGGGGTCGTGTCGGCCTGCGACCTCGCGGACGCCGGCGGCGATCCGCTACAGCTGGCGGCTGATCCTCGCCCCGGCGGCGGTGGCCGACTATGTCGCCGCCCACGAGTGCGCCCACCTGATCGAGGCCAATCATGGCCCGCGCTTCTGGGCGCTCTGCGAGCAGCTGGTCGGCGACCCCGCGCCCCACCGTGCGTGGCTCCGCGCCCATGCGGCCGAGCTGCACGCGATCGGCGCCTGACCCCTAGTAGGGGAGCTGATCCGCAGGCGGAGGCTCGCCTGCGGGCGTTTCCGCAGCGGGGCCCTCAGGCGCGGGCGCGGCGTTCATCAGATCCCCAATCGGATCCTCGGTCGGGGGCGGAGGCGGCTCGATCACCCCGCCCGGGATCGGTGTGGACTTCAGCCGGGGGAGCGCGGCGGCCATGAAGGTGCGCCAGACCTCGGCCGGCGCGCCCCCGCCCGTGACGCGCTTCATCGGAGTCGCGTCGTCCTTGCCGGTCCACACCGCCGTGACGAAGCCGCCGGTGTAGCCGACGAACCAGGCGTCCTTGTAGTCGCTGGTCGTGCCGGTCTTGCCGGCGATGTCGTAGCCGCCGACGCGCGCCCGGGTCCCGGTGCCCGAGGTGACGACCTCGCGCATCATCTGGTTCATGTACTGAAGGCCCGGGGAGCCGATCACGGCCGTCCGCGCCTGCTTGTCGACGCTGTGGTCGTAAAGAACCTTGCCGCTGGCGGTGCGAATACGCTCGATGCCATAGCCCTTGGCCAGGAACCCGCCGTTCGCGAAGGGCGCATAGGCCTGGGCCATCTCCATCGGGGACACCTCGACGGCGCCCAGCGCCATGGACGGGTCCAGCTGGATCTTGCTTGTGATCCCCAGGCGCCGCGCCGTGGCGGCGACATTGCTGGTGCCGACCTCGTTGGCCAGGCGCGCGGCGACGGTGTTGATCGACTGCGCCAGGGCCGTCTGCATGGTGATCGGACCCAGATACTTGTTGGTGTAGTTCTTGGGCTCCCAGTTGCCGATCTTCACCGGCTCGTCGACCACCATGACATTGGGGGTGCGGCCTGCTTCCATGGCGGTCAGATAGACGAAGGGCTTGAACGCCGACCCTGCCTGACGTCGCGCGGTCGTCGCGCGATCAAACTGGCTTTCGTTGTAGTCCGCGCCGCCGACATAGGCGCGGATGCGACCTTCGCCGTCGATGGCGACCAGAGCGGCTTGCTGTACGCCCTGCTTGATGTGCCCCTCGACGCCCAGCTTCACGGCGCGTTCGGCCGAGACCTGGATCGGCAGGTCCAGCGTCGTCTCGACGACGAGGTCCTCGGTGGGCTCGCCGACCAGCGAGCGCACCTGGGCGTCGATATAGTCGGTGAAGTACTGCGCGCGTTGGTTGGCCAGCGTGGCCGACACCTGCACCGGCGTGCGGAACGCTTCGTCGCGCTGCTCGGGGGTGATCGCCTTGATGCGCACCATCTCGTCGAGAACGATGGTGGCGCGGCGGGCGGCGCGTTCCTTGGCTGACACCGGCGAGTAGCGGGCGGGGCCCTTCATCATGCCGGCCAGCAAAGCCGCCTCACCGATGGTCAACTGGTTGGCGGGCTTGTTGAAATAGCGCTGAGAGGCGGCTTCGATCCCATAGGCGCCGGCCCCGAAATAGACCCGGTTCATGTACAGGGCCAGGATCTGCTTCTTGGAGAACTTCAGCTCCAGCCAGACGGCCAGGATCAGCTCCTGGGCCTTGCGGCGATAGTTCTGGGCCGGGCTCAGGAACAGGTTTCGCGCCAGCTGCTGGGTGATGGTCGAGCCGCCCCGTTGCGGGCCGTCGTGGGTCAGGTTCCAGGCCAGCGACCGCACGATGCCCCAGGGGTTGAAGCCGAAGTGGTGATAGAACTGCCGATCCTCAATCGCGATAAAGGCGGCGGGCACATACTTCGGCAGGGCGTCCAGATCGACAGGCGGAGCGTATTGGCTGCCGCGCACCGCCAGCAGCGCGCCCGAGCGGTCCAGATAGTTGATCGAGGGCTGGCGCTTGACGTCGTATAGCTTGGACGTGTCCGGCAGGTCGCTGGCGAACACCGCGAAGAAAGCGACGACGAAAATCAGGCCCCAGACGCCGACGACCGAGCCCCAATAGACCAGGGCCTGAAGCGGCGTGCGCTGCGGCTTCGCCGGCTTATTCCCGCCGAAGGGTCCGTTCGCCATGATCGTATTGTTCCTACCGCGCAGACGACGTGATCACGCCCCTTGGGGGCGCGTTCGGTTTAGCCGAAGCCCACAAAACGCGCGACAAGATTGACGAGACATGAACGCGGCGGTTTTCGGGCGGCCTCCGACGGGCCTTCGTTTCCCTGTCAGGGCCGCCAGAAACCCTCGGCTTGCGCCGGCGGGGTATGAGGCGTAACGGAACCGCGCCCCGCGAGGTCCGCAGGGCGACAGTCTTCAGGAGAGCGCGATGGGTTACCGGGTCGCCGTGGTCGGCGCCACGGGCAATGTGGGCCGCGAGATGTTCAACATCCTCGAGGAAGTCAAATTCCCGGTAGACAAGATGCACGCGATCGCCAGCCGTAAATCCATCGGCGTCGAGGTCTCGTTCGGCAACGAGATTCTCAAGTGCGAGGACCTGGAGCAGTTCGATTTCTCCAAGGTCGACCTGGTGCTGATGAGCGCCGGCGGCGCGATCTCCAAGGCCTGGGGCGAGAAGATTGGCGCGGCCGGTCCGATCGTCATCGACAACTCGAGCCACTTCCGGATGGACCCGGACGTGCCGCTGGTGGTGCCGGAGGTGAACCCGCAGGCGGTCAACAGCATCCCGAAGAACATCGTCGCCAACCCCAACTGCTCGACGGCGCAGCTGGTCGTGGCGCTGAAGCCTCTGCACGACGAGGCCAAGATCAAGCGGGTGGTCGTCTCGACCTACCAGTCGGTCTCCGGCGCGGGCAAGGAAGGCATGGACGAGCTGTGGGACCAGACCAAGGGCGTCTACGTCCTGGGCGCGCCGCCGCCTAAGAAGTTCACCAAGCAGATCGCGTTTAACGTCATCCCCCACATCGACGTCTTCATGGAGGACGGCTTCACCAAGGAAGAGTGGAAGATGGCCGTCGAGACCCAGAAGATCCTGGATCCGGCGATCAAGCTGACCGCCACCTGCGTGCGCGTGCCCGTCATGGTCGGTCACTCCGAGGCCGTGAACGTCGAGTTCGAGACCCCGCTGGACGAGGACGAGGCCCGCGAGATCCTGCGTGAGGCCGACGGCGTGGTCGTGGTCGATAAGCGCGAGGACGGCGGCTACATCACGCCCAAGGAGTCGCAGGGCGAGTTCCCGGTCTACATCTCGCGCATCCGCAAGGATCCGACGGTCGAGAACGGTCTGGCCTTCTGGTGCGTCGCCGACAACCTGCGAAAGGGCGCGGCCCTGAACGCGGTGCAGATCGCCCAGCTTCTGCACGACAAGGGTCTGCTGAAGCGCAAGGCTCTGGCTTAAGAACGACTATCCCGTCGTCCTTCGCCAGCGGAGCGGAGGACGACGGATTTCCTGGGCCCGGGTCCAGATTTTCCCGAACCACCGCAAGATGTCGGCGGACGGCGGGCTTCCTATTTGCGAGAAGCCTTCCGAAAGGTTCGGTCACATGCCTACCAGTTCTGCGGCCGAGAGCCGGTCAGCCTATATCGCCGGCGTCGGCTGCTACCTGCTTTGGGGTTTCCTGCCGCTCTATTTCCACCTCCTGGCCAAGTTGGGCGTCACCTCCTGGGAGATGATCGCTCACCGTTCGCTGTGGTCTGTGCTGTGGGCGCTGGGCCTCGTGTTGATCGCCAAGCAGGCGGGCCAAGTGGCCGAGGTGCTGCGTCAACCGAAGACGCTGGGCGTGCTGGCCCTGTCGACCCTGGCGATCTTCAGCAACTGGACGATCTACGTCTTTGCCGTGAACGCCGGACACGTGATCGAGGCCAGCCTTGGCTATTACATCAACCCGCTGATGAACATGGCCGCCGGGGCGCTGCTGTTCCGCGAGCGGATGTCCACCGAGGGCAAGGTTGCGATCGGCTTCGCCGCCGTTGGCGTGGCCATTCAGACCGTGGCGCTCGGTCACCTGCCGATCGTCTCGCTGGGCCTGGCTCTCAGCTTCTGCGTCTACGCCATCCTGCGTAAACAGGTGAAGGCCGACGCCCAGACCGGCCTATTCATCGAATGCGGCTATCTGGCGCTGCCAGCGCTGGCCTATGTCTGGTTCCTGCAGGCGAACGGTCAGGGCCATTTCGGCGGCGGGGCGGGCGTCACGACGCTGCTGGCGCTGGCCGGTCCTGCGACCGTGGTTCCGCTGGCGCTGTTCGCCTGGTCGGCTCGCCGCCTGCCGCTCAGCGCGGTCGGGTTCCTGCAGTTCATCGCGCCGACGATCCAGTTCCTGCTGGGCGTGGCGTTCGGCGAGCCGTTCACGCCGCTGCGGGCGCTGTCGTTCGTGTTCATCTGGCTGGGTGTGGCCACCTTCGCCTACGGCGCGTGGCGCAAGGCCAAGGCCTTGGCTCCGGCCTAAAGGCAGGCGTACGCCGCCTCGATCAGGCGCACCGACCGGGGATCACCGATCAGGGCGTTGCCCTGCTTGTTCATCACATAGGCCCCCGACAGGCCGCGCGTCGGATCCGCAAAGGCGCAGGAGCCGCCCCAGCCGGAGTGGCCGAACGCCTCGGCGGTCGGGCCGTAATAGAAGTTGGGCTCGTTGCGCATGAACCCCGCGCCCCAGCTGATCTCATAGGGCAGAACAAGGTCGCGGCCCCGGATGCGCTCAGCAGTGGCGGCCTTGATCCCGGCGGGAGTGATCAGCGAGCGACCGTCCAGCGTTCCGCCATTGGCCATCGCGCCCATCAGCCGCGCGAGGGCGGGTGCCGTGGCGTGGCCGTTGGCCGACGGGATCTCGACGCGCCGCCATTCGGCCGCGCCCTTGCCGCCCGGCGAGGACCACGGTTTGAAGAAGGCCGCTTCGACCGCCGGGTTGATCTCGCCGAACTGGGGCATGGCCGTGGGGCGCATCAGGTCGGCGACGCGGCCGTGCTCGCTGTCGGGCAGGCCGATCCAGAGATCCAGGCCCAGCGGGGCGCAGATGTCCTCGCGCAGCGCCGTTCCCATCGTGCGGCCGTCGACGCGGCGGAAGATCTCGCCGGCCAGATAGCCGTAGGTCACCGGGTGGTAGCCGCTGGCCGAGCCGATCGGAAACAGCGGAGCCATGGCCGCCAGCTTGGCGCAGGTGGCGTCCCAATCGAACCAGATGGCCGGATCGGTCTCGTCGGGGAAGCCCGACAGGCCGGCCTGGTGCGACAGCGCCTGCTCGACGGTCACCGCAGCCTTGCCCGCTTGCGCGAACTCGGGCCAGACATCCGCGACGGGCTGGTCGTAGGCCAGGCGGCCCTCATCGACCAGGCGCGCGATCATCAGGGCCGCCACCGCCTTGGTGGTCGAGAACAGCGCGGTCAGGGTGTCGGGACCGAACGGAACCTCGCGCTTGCGGTCGGCGAAGCCGCCCATCAGGTCGACCACCACCTCGCCCTCGATCGCGAACGCAAAGCGCGCGCCCAGCTCGCCGCCTTCAGCGAAGTTCTGTTCGAAGACCTCGCGCACCCGCGAAAAGCGGTCGGGGCAGTAGCCGGTGATGTCGGTCATGGTCGCGCCTGCGGGGCTTTAGGCCAGCCGTTCGATCCGAACGGTCGGCGAGGTCTGCTTGATGCGCGCGCCCATGCCCACGATCGGCAGTTCGGGCGCGTTCCAGATGTTGGCGGCGGTCACCGTCTCGGCCACGCCGCCGACGGCGCGGGCCAGGCCGTACGAGAAGGTCTGGCCCTCCAGGATCGACGCGGCGTAGAGCGCGGTCAGAAGGTCGCCGGTGCCGTTGGGCGAGCGTTCGGACTTGGCGTGAGCGGCCAGCCAGGCCTCCTTGCGGTCGGCCAGCACCGCGCCGATCTCGGCGCCGCGATGGACCGACGAGACAAGCGTCGTCTTGCCCAGCAGCCGCGCAGCGCGCATGGCCGACTGAGGGTCACGAGCGTCGGTCCCGGTCAGCTTCTGCAGCTCCCAGGAGTTACAGGCCACCACGTCGGCGCGGGGGATCAGGTCGGCGATGATTTCGTCTGCGGTTTCGGCCGGTATGTAGAGGCCTTTGCCGGCGTCGCCCATGGTGGGATCCACGACGATGGTCGGGCGGCGCATGGCCGCGCCGTTCGGACGGGGCGACTCCCGGACCGCGTCGATCACCCGCGCTGCGGCGCGGGCCTGGGCGGCCGTGGCGAAATAGCCGGTGATGACGAGATCGACGAGACCGAACAGGCCATTGGCTTCGATCCCGTCCAGCATGCCCTCGAACACTTCGATCGGCACCGGCGCGCCGCCGGGAATGCCCCAGCCCGGATGACGGCCGAACAGCACGGTCGGCACCACCATCGAGTCGATCTTGAACTGCGCCAGGGCGGTGGCCTGGGCCGTCGCGCCGACCTGGCTGCCCGCGACATGGCTGGAAAGGATCAAGGCTAGCGGCATGGCAAAGCGATTAGCCGAGCAATGCGGGCTTGAATAGGGCGTCTTCGCTTATGACCCCAAAAGAAAAAGGCCCGCCGTGCGGCGGGCCTTCCCCATGGGAATTCAGACTTCGTCCGATCTTAGTACCGGTAGTGATCCGGCTTGAACGGGCCGGCCTCCGGAACGCCGATGTAATCGGCCTGATCCTTGCGCAGCGTGGTCAGCTTCGCGCCGAGCTTTTCCAGGTGCAGGAACGCGACCTTTTCATCCAGGTGCTTGGGCAGGGTGTAGACCTGGTTCTCGTACTTGGCCTTGTTGGTCCACAGCTCGATCTGGGCCAGGGTCTGGTTGGTGAACGAGGCCGACATGACGAACGAAGGGTGGCCGGTGGCGTTGCCCAAATTCACGAGGCGGCCTTCCGACAGCACGATCAGCTTCTTGCCGTCCGGGAATTCCACGTGGTGGACCTGCGGCTTGATCTCGTCCCACTTGTAGTTGCGCAGGGCGGCGATCTGAATTTCGGAGTCGAAGTGGCCGATGTTGCAGACGATGGCGTTGTTTTTCATCTTCCGCATGTCGTCCAGCGTGATGACGTCCTTGTTGCCGGTCGCCGTCACGAAGATGTCGGCCTTGTCGGCGACGTCGGCCAGGGTCTGGACCTCATAGCCTTCCATCGCCGCCTGCAGGGCGCAGATCGGGTCGATCTCGGTGACGATCACGCGGGCGCCGCCTTGGCGCAGCGAGGCGGCCGAGCCCTTGCCCACGTCGCCATAGCCGCAGACCACGGCGACCTTGCCCGACAGCATGACGTCGGTGCCGCGACGGATGGCGTCGACCAGGCTTTCACGGCAGCCATAGAGGTTGTCGAACTTGGACTTGGTGACGCTGTCGTTGACGTTGATGGCCGGGAACGGCAGCTCGCCCTTCTGGGCCATGTGGTACAGGCGGTGGACGCCCGTGGTGGTCTCTTCCGACACGCCGCCGATGGCCGCGCGGATCGCCGAATAGAAGCCCGGCTTTTCGGCCAGGTACTTCTTCATCACGGCGTAGAGGGCTTCTTCTTCCTCGTTCTGCGGGTTGTCGAGGATCGAGGGATCCTTCTCGGCCTTGGGGCCCAGCACGCAGAGCAGGGTGGCGTCGCCGCCGTCGTCGAGGATCAGGTTCGGATAGCCGCCGTCGTGCCACTCGAAGATCTTGTGGGCGTATTCCCAGTACTCGACCAGGTTCTCGCCCTTGAAGGCGAAGACCGGAATGCCGGCGGCGGCGATGGCGGCCGCGGCGTGGTCCTGGGTCGAGAAGATGTTGCACGAGGCCCAGCGGACCTCAGCGCCCAGGGCCGTCAGCGTCTCGATCAGCACGGCGGTCTGGATGGTCATGTGCAGGCTGCCGGCGATCCGGGCGCCCTTGAGGATCTGCTGGGGACCGTACTCGGCGCGCGTGGCCATCAGGCCCGGCATTTCGGTCTCGGCGATGGCGATTTCCTTGCGGCCGAAATCGGCGAGCGAGATGTCCTTGACGATATAGTCAGCCACGGTCGGCTCCTGCGGTCGAATGGGGGTTCTTGCGCGCCTTATACGCTGGAGACCCCTTCCGAGCAATTAACGCATAAAGATATCCTTATGTGGCTGCCGGCGGAGTGCGGCTTGACAAATAGTGCACCGAAATATCTCTTTAGGCTGTATTCGGGAGGTTGCACCATGTTGGGTAGTCTGATCCTGGCCGCAGCGTTGTTTGCCGACGCCGCACCCTTAGACGCCACTGGGCTGAAGGCGGCGATCAAAGGCGCTCAACAGGCCCCGACTGTCGCCCCGGTAGGGCGGTCTTTCAGGATCGAGATCCCGTTTGTGGACGGCCGGAAGCGGGACGTAATGACGTTCCAGAGTCCGGCGCGCTGGGTTTACGACTACAAGCGCGACCAACTGGATCTAATCATCGGCCCCGGCGAGATCACGGCGCTGAACTATGATCAATTCTCGGCTCAGGGCCTGGACAAGCTGCCGCCGCTACAGAGCTATGTTTTCGACTCGCGCCAGGTGACCAACGAAATCAACTTCAATATCGACAACAAAACAAAGGCGCGCGATCGCGACAACGACGATCTGGGCGATGGGCGTGGGGACCGGTACGAGCGTGGCTTACGATCCTGGGTGTACAGCTTCGCCATCGCCGCGCCCTACGACGAGAAGGGCGTTTCGGGCTTGCCGGGCGGTATGAAGCCTTCGGTCATCCATAGGGTCGAAAACCTGCCTCAAAGCGAATTGCGTCGCTTTGTGAGTCATATGAGTCTTGTGCTTGAGGGCGAGGTGACGGAACTGGGCCAAAAGCCACCGGCGTTCTGCGGTGGCTTCCACGGCGGGGTAACGTCCAGGGCCCTGACCAACTCCGAGAGCTTTGCAATCCGCGCCCGGCAGTGCTTTGTGACGGCGCGCATCGACAGGGTCGTCGTTATGCGGAATGGTCAGGCTCTGGCGGTCTGGCCGAAACCGGCGCCGACCGCCGATTAGAGCTCACGGCCTGATGCTGTCAGGCCGCGAGCTCTACGCCCTTGAGCTTGCCTCACCCCTGCTGCCCCAACCGCTCCCACCCGTCAAAGAACGGGAATCGTGCCCCCCAGAACGCCTCCAGCCTCGGGTCCGCGTCCACCCGGCGCACGGCCTCCGCCATCCTCGGCGCGGCCTCGTAGAACCGCACGCGCCTTGGCCCCCAGCGGCTGACGACGGCGACATAGAGATCCAGCACGCCCAGCGTGTCGCCCAGCAGGTAGGGGCCGCCGTGGCGGTTCATCAGCGGCGCGACCTGGCTTTCCATCATCGCCCAGCAGTCGGCGATCCGCTCGGCCGTCGCGGCCTTGATCCGCGCCTGGACCTCCGGGTCGGGCCCGCCCAGGCGCGAGGGCTCGTCGCGCACCCAGAACAGCGAATAGATCGAGGCCGGGATGAAGGTCATCCAGCGCAGGAACTGGGCGCGCATCGGATCGTCGATCGCGGGACCCAGCTTCGCCTTGGGGAAGCGGTCGGCCAGCCAGATCAGGATCGCCGCGCTTTCGGTGATCGTTTCGCCGTCCGGGGTGACCAGGGCCGGAATCTGCTTAAGGGGATTGATCGTCGCGACCTTGGCCTGCTGCGCCGCGCCCTCCCAAGTGGGTGCCTCGATCACCTCATAGGGCAATCCGATCAAGGACATGGCCGCCTCGACGGGGACGCCGCCGGAGCCAAGCGCACTGAAAATCATGAACGGTTTGTCCACAAAGCCTCCCCTATGTTGTGTCTGTGGCCCATTGTCACACCAGATGTAGTGGGGCACTCTAGGCGTGCGTCGGGCTCGCGCCTGCCGTAGCCTAGCCTAAACCGTCCGCTCGATTCTCGCGCTACCGAGGCCCTCCCATGTCCGTCATCTCGACCGCCCTGCCTGGCCTTATGACCCCCTCGGGCGGCTACAAGCCGTTCCGCTATCCGTGGGCCTATGATTTCTGGAAGAAGCAGCAGCAGGTCCACTGGATGCCCGAAGAGGTGCCGCTGGGCGAGGACCTCAAGGACTGGGCCGTCAAGCTGAACGACAAGGAACGGAACCTGCTGACGCAGATCTTCCGCTTCTTCACCCAGTCCGACGTCGAGGTGCAGGACAACTACATGGAGCGCTACGGTCGGGTCTTTAAGCCGACCGAAGTGAAGATGATGCTGGCCTCGTTCGCGAACATGGAGACGATCCATATCGCGGCCTACGCCCTGCTCCTCGAGACCATCGGCATGCCGGAGACCGAGTTCTCGGCGTTCATGGAATACGAGGCCATGAAGGCCAAGCATGACTACATGCAGACCTTCGGCGTCGAGACCAACGCGGACATCTGCCGCACCCTGGCCATGTTCGGCGGCTTCACCGAGGGGCTGCAGCTGTTCGCCTCGTTCGCGATGCTGATGAACTTCCCGCGCTTCAACAAGATGAAGGGCATGGGCCAGATCGTCTCGTGGTCGATCCGCGACGAGAGCCTGCACTGCGACGGCATCATCAAGCTGTACCACGCCTTCAACAAGGAGACGGGCGCGGTGACCAAAGCCGTCGCCGACGACATCGTCGACTGCTGCAAGCACGTGGTGGGCCTGGAGGATCGCTTCATCGACCTGGCCTTCGAGGCCGGCGACGTGCAGGGCATGGTCCCCGACGACATCAAGCAATACATCCGCTTCGTCGCCGACTGGCGCCTGCGCCAGCTGCAACTGCCGGAAGTGTACGGCGTCAAGGAAAACCCGCTGCCCTGGCTGCAGTCGCTGCTGTCGGGCGTCGAGCACGCCAACTTCTTCGAAGCCCGCGCCACCGAATACTCCAAGGCCGCGACCAAGGGTCAGTGGCACGGCGCCGACGGCGTCTGGACCAGTTTCGACGAGATGATGAAAAAGCGCACGACCGACCTGACGCCGGCGGAGTAGGCGCTCCGCTTACACAGAAAATTGGGGCGAGATCCGAACATAAGGATCTCGCCCTTTTCTTTTGCCCGCGGTCGATCCTTGCGATTCGCGCCATGGCGCCGCCTCGCTTCCGACACAACGAAGGGATGCTCTGCGCGCGGACGGGGTGGCTTGGGGAAAAGTGATGCGGGGTGCGGGGCGGCTGTCGCACCGATGGGGCTTTGTCACAGTCCTGTCGCTGGGCCTGCACGCCGCCATACTAGCCTGGTTGGCGGGGTCTACGGCCCCGGTCCTGCGCGACGATGGGCCGGACCTGCCGCTGATGACAATCGAGTTGACTCCCCCAGACGCCGAGAGTCCGCAGGCTAAGGTTTCGCGCCGTGCGTCCGTGGCTTTGGCTTCCGTATCCTCGCCAGTTCCGGGGGCGCCGACCCTGTCCGCCGCCCCGGTGGATGTCGCGCCGGCCGCGCCAGCGCTAACCGCCTCGCCCGGCGTCGCCCCGCCCTCCGACGCGTTGCGCACGGCGCTCCGTGCCGGGGGATGTCTGCGCGGCGCAAGTCTATCCCGCGAGGAGCGGGAAAGGTGCGAGGAGCGGCTGGGACGTCTTCAAGCGGCGACGCCCAGCTATCCTGCAGCCATGGATCCTGCCAAGCGCGCGTATTACGACGCCGTCGTCGCGGCGGGCCCCTCGGGCGGGGGCTACGGCGATGCGCCGCCGGGCGCGGTCAGCCCGGGCGCCGCCTACGGCCGTTTCATCAACTGCTCGATCAAGTTCGGCCCAGGCGCCAAGCCGAAGGACCGGCAAGGCGAAATCAGGCTCGGTGCGACGCCATGCGTCGTGCCGATACAGGGGAACTTCTTCGCGCCCGAGGCCAGCGTTCGAAAGCGCTGAGCGCCTGGCCAGATGCTGGGACCCCTAAGGCCGATCCTTCTTCGGCAGCGCCGCGATCTCTTCCGGCGTCAGCTTGGTGATCGCCTTGGCCCGGATCGGCATGGCGAAGCCGAAGCCGTCGGACACCCGCAGGTCCAGATCCAGCGGATGACAGACGCTGTCGGGGCCGCGCACGACCGACACCAGATGCGAGCCCGGCCAGGTCAGCTGGTTCGAGCCATAGGCCAGGTCGACGCGATACACGTCGCGGCCGCGCACCTTCATGTACAGCGTGTTCTTGTCCGGCGCTGTCCAGCCGCGCCAGTCGGACAGGTAGAAGCATTGTCGGGCCGGCTTGGCGGGCTTGGCCGGCGCCTGGTGGGCCAAGGCGGCGGAAGCCGAGAAGCCCGCGACGGCGAGCCCGATCAGCGCCACGCGCGCCAGGGGGGTCATCTTGCTCATGACGTCGTCCTCATAGTCCCTCGCCCTTTGAGATTGGCGCTCCTCGGGGGCTTGTCAAGTTTTTACTGTACATTTGAAACTGGACACGAAAAAGCCCGCCCCGGCGAAGCGGAGCGGGCGATTTCAAGCGGCCGGAAGGCAGGCGTCAGGCCTTGGCGGCTTCGCCTTCGGGCGGGATGTCGTCGAGCTCGCCCTCCCACTTGGCCACGACCGCGGCGGCGACGCTGTTGCCGACCACGTTGGTCGCGCTGCGGCCCATGTCCAGCAGGTGATCAACGCCCAGGACCAGCGCGATCCAGGCTTCCGGCAGGCCGAAATAGGTGAGGGTGGCCATGATGACGACCAGCGAGGCGCGCGGCACGCCGGCGATGCCCTTGGAAGTCACCATCAACAGAAGCAGCATGAAGATCTGCTGTTGGACGGTCAGCTCCACGCCGTGCGCCTGGACGATGAACATCGTGGCGAAGGTGCAGTACAGCATCGAGCCGTCGAGGTTGAACGAGTAGCCCAGCGGCAGAACGAACGACACGATCCTGCGGCGAACGCCCACCTTGGGCAGGCTGTCGAGAATGCGCGGATAGGCGGCTTCCGAGCTGGCGGTCGAGAAGGCCAGCAGGGTCGGGTCGCGGATCACGCCGAACAGCGGGACCACCCGCTTGCCCAACACCACCAGGCCGGCGAGGAACAGCAGGCCCCAAAGCACGCCCATGGTCAGGTAGAAGCCCAGCACGAACTTGCTGTAGGTGGCCAGCATGCCCAGGCCTTGGGTGGCGATGGTCGAGGCCAGGGCCGCGAAGATGGCCAGCGGAGCCAGCTTCATCACAAAGCCCGTGACCTTCAGCATGATCTGGGCGGCCTGTTCGACCAGCTCGAGAATCTGCGGCGCCTTGTCGTCCAGAGCCGCGACCGCGGTGCCGACGAACAGCGAGAAGACGACGATCTGCAGGATCTCGTTCTTGGCCATGGCGTCGAAGATCGAGGTCGGCACCAGGTGGGTGATGAAGCCCTTCAAGGTGAAGGCTTCGGTCGTCGCGGTGGTCTTCATCGCCACATCGACATGGGCCATGTTCAGGCCCGCGCCCGGATCCAGCAGGTGGACCATCAAGAGGCCCAGCAGCAGCGACACCGCCGACGCGCCGATGAACCAGGTCATGGTCTTGGCGCCGATGCGGCCGACCGCGGCGGCGTCTTCCATATGAGCCACGCCGGCCACCAGGGTCGTGAAGACCAGCGGCGCGATGATCATCTTGATCAAGCGCAGGAAGATGTCGGTGATGATCGACAGGTTGTTCGCGGCGGCCTTGGCGCCGGCGGGATCAAGGAACTGGTTGCAGGCCCAGCCGACCAGCACCCCGATGACCATCGCGCCGATGATCAGATAGGCGAAGCGTTTATTCATCTCGTCCCCCTGGCGCCTACTGCGGCGTCGACGGCTTTGTTCGGGTTGCGGAAGGACTGACGCGCGAGAACGACCGCGCCGCCATTGGTTCCTTCCTCCAGCTTTGCAGCCCTTGTGGCCGACCCCGGCGGGTTCGTCCATGCCCTAGAGTCGACGACCGGCGTGTTCCGTCGGTCCAGCTGCGCAAACAGGCGCGTTCGGCGGCCCCGCAAGGCGCCGCAGCCGGAACCGCAAGCCATAAGTAATAAAATTCTTATTTGCGTCACCCGACTGTCTCGCCAAGGTCGCAAAACGTCGCTATAAGGCGCCATGTCAAACCAAGAAAAAGCAATCGCCGTCGTCGAACGGCTCAATGACGAATACGAACGCGCCGTCGGCGCTCTGCGCGACGCGCTCCGCGCCTATCTCGAACATGGAACCCGCCCGGATCCGGCCGCCCGCTTCGATGGGACGTTCGCCTATCCCGAGCTGCGGCTGACTTACGACCCCGAAGCGCTGCCGCCGAAGCTGGCGCGCTCGTACGCCCGCGTCAGCCGGCCGGGCGTCTATGCGACGACGGTCACGCGGCCCGCCCAGTTCCGCGACTATCTGGTCGAGCAACTGACGCTGCTGATGGATGACTTCGACGTCGAGATCGAGATAGACCGCTCGCGGCAGGAAATCCCCTATCCCTACGTCCTGGACGCCACGATCGACCTGAACCAGGCCGACGTGCGCAGCGAGGACATCGCCCGCTTCTTCCCGACCACGGACCTGGCCTTCATCGGCGATGAGATCGCCGACGGCCTGTGGAACTCGGTGCTGGAGGACAACCACCCGCTTTCGCTGTTCGACGGCCTGCGCACCGATTTCTCTTTGGCCCGTCTGAAGCACTACACCGGCGCCCCCGCCGAGGACGTGCAGCAGTTCATCCTGTTCACGAACTACAACCGCTATGTCGACGAGTTTGTGCGGTGGGGCATCGAGCAGCTGCAGCAGCCCGACAGCCCCTACACCGCGCTGTCGTGCGCGGGCGGCCTGACCATCACCGCCAACACGGTCAATCCGGAGCTTGCGGTGGCGGAGTCGACCTGGCGCAAGCACCAGATGCCGGCCTACCACCTGATGGCGCCGGGCGGTTCGGGCGTCACCCTGGTCAATATCGGCGTCGGGCCCTCCAACGCCAAGACGATCTGCGACCACCTTGCGGTGCTGCGTCCGCAGGCCTGGCTGATGATCGGCCACTGCGGGGGGCTGCGCGACACCCAGACGATCGGCGACTACGTCCTGGCCCACGCCTATCTGCGCGACGACCATGTGCTGGACGCGGTGCTGCCGCCCGAGATCCCTGTGCCGTCGATCGCCGAGGTGCAGCGCGCCCTCTATGACGCGGCCAAGGCGATCAGCGGCGACAGCGGCGATCAGCTGAAGAAGCGCCTGCGCACCGGCACCGTGGTCACCACCGACGACCGCAACTGGGAGCTTCGCCACAGCCTGTCGGCCCTGCGCTTCAACCAGAGCCGCGCCGTGGCGATCGACATGGAGAGCGCCACGATCTCGGCCCAGGGCTACCGCTTCCGGGTGCCTTACGGCACGCTGCTGTGCGTGTCGGACAAGCCGCTGCACGGCGAGATCAAGCTGCCCGGCCAGGCCAACGCCTTCTACGAGCGGGCGATCAGCCAGCACCTGCAGATCGGCATCCTGGCCTGCAAGCTGCTGCACGCCGAGGGCCCGAACCTGCACTCTCGCAAGCTCCGCGCCTTCGACGAGCCGCCGTTCCGGTGAGTTTTAACTAAGATGCTCCCCCGCCGCGCGGGGGAGCATAGGGTTCCCCTAGACCCGCTCGATGATGATCGCGGGGGCCATGCCGCCGGCGGCGCACATGGTCACCAGGCCGCGCTTGAGGTCGCGGCGTTCCAGCTCGTCCAGGATCGTGCCGATCAGGATCGAGCCGGTCGCGCCGATCGGATGGCCCAGGGCCATGGCGCCGCCGTTCACATTGACCTTGTCGCGATCCAGCTTCAGGTCGCGGATAAACTTCTCGGCGACGACCGCGAAGGCTTCGTTGATTTCCCACAGATCGATGTCGTCGACCGTCAGGCCGGCCTTGGCCAGGGCCTTGCGCGCGGCCGGGACCGGAGCGTTCAGCATCAGGGTCGGGCTGTCGCCGACATTGGCCATGGCGATGACCTTGGCCCGCGGCTTCAGGCCATTGCGCTGGGCGTAGGCCGGCGAGGCCAGCAGCACCGCCGCCGCGCCGTCCACCACGCCTGACGAATTGCCGGCGTGGTGCACGTGCTCGATCTTGAGGTCCGGATAGACCTTGCGGATCAGCCCGCCATAGGTGTTGCCCGCCTCGTCGACCGGGATCTCGGCCAGGGCCGCGAACGAGGCCTTCAGGCTGGCCAGCCCCTCGGCCGTGGTCTGCGGACGCGGGAACTCCTCGTGGTCCAGCGCCACCGAGCCGTCGTCGCGCAGCACCGGGATCAGGCTCTTGTTGAAGTGGCCGCCTTTGATGGCCAGATCGGCGCGACGCTGGCTTTCCAGCGCCAGGGCGTCGACATCGGCGCGGGTGATGCCTTCCAGCGTGGCGATGGCGTCGGCGCAGACGCCCTGATGCGACTGCGGGTGGCGCGCGCGCAGGCGCAGGTTGCCGCTGTCCAGCATCGGCGGCGAGGTCACGTTCGCGGTGGCCGAGGTGTAGGACATCATCTCGGTCCCGCCGGCGATGACCAGGTCTTCCATCCCCGACATGATCGAGGCCGCCGCCAGGTTCACCGTGGTGATGCCCGAGCCGCAGAAGCGGTCCAGGGTCACCCCGCTGGCGCGCACGTCATAGCCAGCGTCCAGCGCGGCCATGCGGCCCAGGTCCCCGGCCTGCGACCCGCGCTGGCTGGAGGTGCCCCAGATGATGTCATCGACCTCGGCGGTGTTCAGGTCGTTGCGCTCGGCCAGGGCCTTCAGAACCGTGGCGCCCAGGTGCTGCGGATGGAAGTCGGCCAAGGCTCCCTTGCCGACCTTGCCAATGCCGCGCGGCGTGCGGCAGGCGTCGATGATGTAGGCTTCGGCCATCGGGCCCTCCCATGTTCAGTTCACATCGCCGGTCTTGCTGGCCGGGCTCAATGCGAACTGAACGGGAGGCGCCGCTGGGGCAGTCCAGAGGTTTTATGCCTCTTCGGCCCAGGCCTTGATCAGCTGGTGGGCGATGGCCAGGGGCGGGGGGGCGAACAGGCCCTCAAGCTCGCCCTTGATCAGCTGCTGGGCCTCCTCGCGGCTGAACCAGCGGACCTCTTCCAGTTCGGTCTGGTCGGGCGCAGCGTCGGCGGTCTCGACGTCGGCCATCAGGCCCATCATCAGCGAACTTGGCCACGGCCAGGGCTGGCTGGAGTGGTAGCGGACGGCCGTCGCCTTCAGGCCGGCCTCCTCCTGCAGCTCGCGAGCGCAGGCCTCTTCGATGGTCTCGCCGGGCTCGATGAAGCCGGCCAGGGCCGAGAACATGCCCTTGGGCCACATAGCCTGGCGGCCCAGCAGGCATTTGCCGTCATGGATGGCCAGCATGATCGCCACCGGATCGGTGCGCGGAAAGTGTTCAGCCTCGCAGGACGGACAGACCCGCTTCCAGCCGCCATCTGAGACTTCGGTCTTCTGACCGCAGGCGCTGCACCAGCGATGGCGGCGGCGCCACTCGAACATCGACTTGGCGGTGGCCAGGATACCGGCGTCGGCCGGGGGCATGGTCGCTGCGGCGCCGCGCAATTCTTCGAACCGACCCAGGCCCTGAAGCGCGCCTTCCGCCGGGTCGGCGGCGCCCTCGATGTCGACTGCGAAGACCGCAATGTCCTTCCAGAGGCCCAGATACAGCAGCTTCTCGTTCCCGCCGGCCAAGTCCTGCGCCATGTCGGCGCGCAGATAGGCGATCTGGACGCCCTTGGGCTTTCCGGTCTCGTCGAGAATGTCCTCGACCAGCGGCTTGCCGTTCCACAGCGCCACGGCCAGCGACTCGGGGTCGGCCAGCTTTTCGGCAAGGAAGGCCTCGTCGCCGCGACGCTCGCTGTCACGGTCCAGGGGGTTGCCGGCGAAGGTGTTGGTGATGATCGAAAGAGGCATGCGCCACTCTGTAGCGTGAGCGGAATGACTCGTCAGCCTTGCATCCTGCGCGATGAGTCGCGATATAGGGCTCGGAGATCGGCGCGGACGGAGTCCTCGCCAACCTGGTCAGGGCCGAGAGGCAGCAGCCACAACGAGATCACCTCTGGGTCGTCTGCCGGTCTCCACCTCATTTCCTTTGAAGATTCTGTCAGCAGATGCGCGCTCGCTTGGGTGCGAGGCTTTTGCTGCGCCCTTCGCGCCACTACACTCCGCGCCATGGCCGACCACGACGACCTCCCGCCCGATTCCGCGCCGCCGTGGGACGAGGCGCCTGCTGAACGCGATGAGAACACCGCCGACATCTTCGGCGATGCGCCGGCGCCGGCCGCCGATGCGCGCCCCGTTGTCGAAACCCCGCCTGAGAGCGAGAAGGGCGACGCCTATACGGTTCTGGCGCGGAAGTACCGGCCGCGCACCTTCGAGGACCTGATCGGCCAGGAAGCCATGGTCCGCACCCTGGCCAATGCGTTCTCGACGGGCCGCATCGCCCACGCCTTCATGCTCACCGGCGTCCGGGGCGTCGGCAAGACCACGACCGCGCGCCTTCTGGCTCGGGCGCTGAACTACGAGACCGATACGGTGAAGGGCCCCTCGGTCGACCTGACCACCGAGGGCTACCACTGCCGCGCTATCATCGAGGGCCGGCACATGGACGTGCTGGAGCTCGACGCCGCCTCGCGCACCAAAGTCGACGAGATGCGCGAGCTGCTCGACGGGGTGCGCTACGCCCCGGTCGAGGCGCGCTACAAGGTCTACATCATCGACGAAGTGCACATGCTGTCGACGGCGGCCTTCAACGCCCTCTTGAAGACGCTGGAAGAGCCGCCGCCGCACGCCAAGTTCATCTTCGCCACCACCGAGATCCGCAAGGTTCCGGTGACGATCCTATCGCGCTGCCAGCGTTTTGACCTGCGCCGCGTCGAGCCGGACGTGCTGGTCAAGCACTTCGACCGCATCTCGGCCAAGGAAGGCGCGCGGATCGAGATGGACGCCCTGGCCCTGATCGCTCGCGCGGCCGAGGGCTCGGTGCGCGACGGCCTCTCGCTGCTGGACCAGGCCATCGTCCAGACCGAGCGCGGGCAGACGGTCACTTCTACGGTGGTACGCGACATGCTGGGCCTGGCGGACCGCAGCCAGACCATCGCGCTCTATGAACATGTGATGGCGGGCAAGACCAAGGAGGCCCTGGAGGGCTTCCGCGCCCTGTGGGGCTTCGGGGCCGATCCAGCGGTGGTGATGCTCGACGTGCTGGACCACTGTCACGCCTCGGCGGTGTCGAAGGCGCTTGGGCCCGACGCCCTGTCGATGCCCAAGGAGCAGGCAGCGCGGCTGGCCGCCATCGGGGCCCATACCTCGGCGGGCACGCTGTCGCGTCTGTGGCAGATGCTGCTGAAGGCCCATGACGAGGTGCGCCGCGCGCCCGACGCCATGGCTGCGGCGGAGATGGCCCTTATCCGCCTCTGCTACGCCGCCGACCTGCCCGGTCCGGAGGAGGCGCTTAAGGCCCTGCGCGACGGCGCGCCTGTGGGCGGCGGCGGTCCTGGCGGTGGCGTTGCGATCGGTGGCGGCGGTGCTGGCGGGGCGACGGCCTCGGCCCAGTCGCCGGTGATGATGGCCGCGCCCGGCGCCCAGGCCATGCCGGTTCTGGCCTCGTTCGACGATGTCATGGCTCTGATCGCCGCCAAGCGCGACATCGGCCTGCGCCTGGACGTCGAGCAGTATGTCCGCCCGATCAGCTTCCGTCCCGGCGCCCTCACTTTCGAGGCCGCGCCCGGCGCGCCTGGAAACCTGGCGGGGCGCCTCGTCCGCTTCCTGAAGGAACACACGGGCCAGCCCTGGCTGGTGGCCGCCGAGGGCGGCGGCGGGGCCGAGAGCCTGATGGAGCGCCAGAAGCGCGAGGAGCGCGAGGCGCTGGAAGCCATCAAGAAGGACCCGTTCGTCGCTTCGGTGCTGTCGGCCTTTCCCGGCGCCGAGATCGTCGAGATTCGCAAGCTCCTCACCCCCGAGGCCCCGCCCCTGGAGCCGGACGAGGAAGAGGGCTGAACCATTTTCCCTTCCCCGTTGATGGGGGAAGGGGAGGGATAGGGTGACTGCCGAGGTGGCGGGTATGCGCTACATCGACCGCCACATCACCCCACCCCCTACCCCTCCCATCGAAAGGAGGGGAATTCGAAATTGGAGACCAAGATCATGAAAGACCTCGGCGGCCTGATGAAGCAGGCCCAGGCCATGCAGCAGAAGCTCCAGGACGCCCAGGCGCGCCTAGCCGAGAGCACCGTCGAGGGGACCTCTGGCGGCGGCATGGTGACGGTGACGCTGAAGGGCACGGGCGAGCTGGCCAAGGTGGTGCTGGACGAAAGCCTGATCGAGCCCGGCGAGGGCGAGGTGATCGCCGATCTGATCGTCGCCGCCCACGCCGACGCCAAGAAGAAGCTCGACGCCAAGCAGGCCCAGATGATGCAGGACGCCGCCGGTCCGATGGCGGGCCTGATGGGCGGCCTGCCCGGGATGAAGTTCTAGTCTTGGCCTCGTCCGCCGGACCCGAGATTGAGCGCCTGATCGCCCTGCTGTCCAAGCTGCCGGGCCTGGGTCCGCGCTCGGGCCGGCGGGCGGCCCTGGCTCTTCTGAAGAAGCGGGACACGCTGCTGGCGCCGCTGGCCCTGGCCATGGCCGAGGCGCAGGCCAAGGTCAGGACGTGCTCGGTCTGCGGTTCTCTGGACGTTTCGGATCCCTGCGCGATCTGCATCGACGCCACTCGCGACGGCCGCCTGCTATGCGTGGTCGAGGAGGTCGGCTCGGTCTGGGCCATGGAGCGCGGCGGCTCGTTCAAGGGGCGCTACCACGTCTTGGGCGGCCTGCTGTCAGCCCTGGACGGCGTCGGCCCCGAGGCCTTGCGGATCAGTGAGCTGGTCGCGCGGGTCAGCGGCGGCGAGGTGGCCGAGGTGATCCTGGCCTTGCCGGCCACGGTCGACGGCCAGACGACCGCCCACTACATCGCCGACCGCCTGGCCCAGACCAATGTGCCGGTGACCATGCTGGCGCGCGGCGTGCCGGTCGGCGGCGACCTCGACTGGCTGGACGATGGCACCATCGCCCAGGCTTTGCGCGCGCGACGGCCGGCCTAGACCCTTCCGGGAGCGATAGACTCCGGCTAAGAACGGAGCATGAACTTTTCCGATCCGTTCCTGATCCTGGCCCTCGTCTTCGCCCTGGCCGCCGTGGCCCTGGGGCTGTGGGCCGTCGCGGCGCAACGCCGGGCCGCCAAAGCCGAGGCCCAGGCCTGGCTGCTGAACGAACGCCTGACCCAGGCCGAGGAGCGCCATCGCCTGCTCGAGGATCAAAGCGCCACCCAGATCGAGCTGATCAAGGCCCAGGCCGCCCAGAGCGCCAACGCCATCGCCGAGCAGCTGATCAAGCGCGCGGACGAGAACGCCAAGAGCCGCGAGCGCCTCGCCGAGGCCCGGCTGGAGGCTCAACTCAAGCCGGTGGCCGAGACCCTGGCCAAGTTCGAGGCCCAGGTCACCGCCGTGGAGAAGGCCCGCGCCGAAGAGACCGGCGGCCTCAAGGCCCAGATCACCGCCCTCCTGGAGGCCTCGACCGCCACCCAGGCCGAGGCCCGGAAACTGTCGGCCGCCCTGCGGCGCGGAGCGGGGGTCCAGGGCCGCTGGGGCGAGCAGACCCTGCGCAACGTGCTGGAGGCCGCTGGCCTCAACAGCCGCTTTGATTTCCAGGAGCAGTTTAGCGTCGACAGCGACGAGGGCCGCCGCCGGCCCGACGTTAAGGTCACCCTGCCTGGCGGCGGGGTGTTCGTGATCGACGCCAAGTGCTCGCTGAACGCCTTTCTGGAGGCCCAGGAAGCCACCGACGATGTCCTGCGCGAAGCGGCCATGGCCCGCCACGCCCAGAGCGTCCGGAGCCACATGCAGGGCCTGTCGTCCAAGGCCTATTGGGACCAGTTCGCCGGTGAGGGTTCGCCGGACTTCGTGGCGATGTTCGTGCCCGGCGACGGCTTCCTGGCCGCCGCCCTGGATCGCCTGCCCGAGCTGATGGCCGAGGCGATGGACCGCCGCGTGGTCCTGGTCACGCCCACGACCCTGTTCGCGCTCTGCAAGGCCGTCGCCTATGGCTGGCGGGCCGAGGACCAGGCCAAGAACGCCGCCCGTATCGTCGAGGTCGGCCGCGAGCTCTACAAGCGCGTCTCGGTCATGGGCGCGCACGCGGGCGCCATGGGCAAGGCGCTGGAAAGCGCCGTGGGCAAGTACAACCAGTTCGTCGGCTCGCTGGAGAGTCAGGTCCTGACCCAGGCCCGCCGCTTCGAGGATCTGTCCGTCGATCACGAAGGCAAGGAGATCCCCGAGCCGCCGATGGTCGATCAGGCCGTGCGGCCTTTGACCAAGCTGAAGGCCGTGGGACAATCTCCCACCTTGACCCTCGGGAATGACACGCCTACCTGACCAACATCATGGCCATCCGTCGCATCCTCACCGTCGATAACGCCGCCGACCTGGCGGTCCTGAAGAAGGTTTCCACCCCGGTGGAGGCCGTCACCGACGAGCTGCGCGCCCTGATGGATGACATGCTGGAGACCATGTACGACGCCCCCGGCATCGGTTTGGCCGCCGTGCAGATCGGCGAGCCCGTCCGCGTGATCGTCATGGACCTGGCCCGAGAGGGCGAGGACAAGGCGCCGCGCTACTTCGTCAATCCCGAGATCCTGGCCTCGTCCGAGGACCTGCAGGGCTATGAAGAAGGCTGCCTGTCGGTGCCCGAGTACTATGACGAGGTCGAGCGCCCGGCCAAGGTTACTCTGCGCTACATGAACTACCAGGGCGAGACGATCGTCGAGGAAGCCGAGGGCCTGTTCGCGGTCTGCATCCAGCACGAGATGGACCACCTGGAAGGCGTGCTCTTCATCGACCACCTCTCGCGCCTGCGCCGCGACCGCGCCATGGCCAAGGTGAAAAAGGCTCGCCGCGCGGCCTAGATTGTCGGCGTTCTCGTCGTCCGGCCGTCCTTGGGCTACCAAGGACCAGGAGACGAGCCGATGACCCCCATCCTGACCGCCTTCAAGAGTTCGCCTGATCGCGGACGCGGCCTCGCGCGGGACATGCCGGTGCGCTGGGCGCTGGAGGAGGTGGGCCAGCCCTATGAAGTCCGGCTGGTGACCTTCGGCGAGATGAAAGCGCCTGGGCACAAGTCGCTACAACCGTTCGGTCAGATCCCGACCTACGAGGCGGACGGCCTTGTCCTGTTCGAGTCCGGGGCGATCGTGCTGAACATCGCCGAGACCCATCCTGGCTTGCTGCCGTCTGAACCCGAGGCCCGGGCCCGCGCGATCGCATGGATGTTCGCCGCCGTCAGCACCGTGCAGCCGCCGATCGTCGAGCGCGAACGTTCGAGCCTGCTGGAGCGCGGCGAACCCTGGTTCGCGGCCCGCCAGCCAGTCTTGGAACAAGAGGTGCGTCTGCGTCTTGCGGACCTTTCCCAGCGGCTTGGCGACGCCGATTGGCTGGACGGCCCTTTCGGCGTCGGCGACCTGATGATGGTCACGGTGCTTCGCCGTCCGGCGGGGGCTAGTCTGCTAGGGGACTACCCGAACCTGGCGGCCTATGTGGAGCGCGCCGAGGCGAGGCCCGCTTTCCAGCGCGCCTTCGCCGCCCAATTGGCGGTGTTCTAGGCCTCGTCCAAGAGCTAGCGCTGGCGGCCGTGCTCGGTGTCGTAGGGCGTCCCATCGCGATGCCGATACACACTCTCCCCCTCCCGCAGCACCAGGTCGATATCTGGATAGTCGCAGCCGTCCTCCTCCGGCCGTCGGGACCCAACTTCCAGCAGTACCGCGTCCCGATCCGAGCGGTTCTGGAAGCAGTGGCCGTTGGCGACGCCGGCCTTGAAGCCAGCGCAGTCGCCGGCCCGCAGCACGGTCTCACCGTCGTTCTCGACCAGCACGACCTCACCCTCGACCACCCAGGTGAATTCATCCTCGGCCGTGTGCCAGTGGCGCTGACTGGACCAGGCGCCGGGCGGCAGGCGCAGGAGGTTGACGCCGAACTGGTCTAGCCCGACCGCGTCGCCCAGCTTGGTGCGGTGACGCTTCAGGCAGGGCTGGTCGAACGGCGCGGGATAGGCCGTGCCGACGCGGGTGGGGGCGGTGGCGAGATCGATCTTGGGCATGACCTACCTTGGAACAAGCGTGCCGAATTTGCGTCGGCCCGGAGGGAAGCCTAAAGCCTGCATCATGACCAGTCCCGCGCCCGTTTCCGTCAGCATCGATCCCGTCGCGCTCGCCCAGGCCCTGATCCGGCGCCCATCGGTGACGCCGGCCGATGCGGGGGCGATGGACACGCTGCAGCGGCAACTGGAGGCGCTGGGTTTCGCCTGTCGCCGCATGAAATTCGGCGAGATCGAGAACCTCTACGCCCGGCGCGGGACGGCGCGGCCGAACCTGTGTTTTGCGGGCCATACCGACGTTGTGCCCGTCGGCGACGACGCGGCCTGGACCGCCGGACCGTTTGAGGCGCAGATCAAGGACGGGGTGCTGTTCGGTCGCGGCGCAGTCGACATGAAGTCGGCCATCGCCGCCTTTGTCGCCGCCGTCGCCAAGATCCCTGAGCATCCGGGTTCGATCAGCTTCCTGATCACCGGCGACGAAGAGGGCGTGGCCGAGGACGGTACGGTCAAGGTCGTCGAGGCCCTGGCCGCCGAGGGCGAGATCATCGACCACTGCATCGTCGGCGAGCCGACCTCGGCCAACCTCCTGGGCGACATGGTCAAGATCGGCCGTCGCGGCAGCATCAACGCCTGGATTACGGTTGAGGGCCGCCAGGGCCACGTGGCCTATCCGCACCGGGCGGCCAATCCGGTTCCCGTGCTGGTCGATATCCTGTCGGGCCTGAAGGCGCGGGTGCTGGACGAGGGCTATACTGGCTTCCAGCCGTCGAACCTGGAAATCACCACGATCGACGTGGGCAACACCGCCACCAACGTCATCCCGGCCTCGGCCAAGGCGCGCGTGAACATCCGCTTCAACCCGGCCCACAAGGGCAAGGACCTGGCCGCCTGGATCGAGGCCGAGTGCGTCAAGGCGGCGGAAGGCTTCGACGGGACCGCCAGCGCGCTGTGCAAGATCAGCGGCGAGGCCTTCCTGACCGAGCCGGGCGCCTTCACCGACGTGATCGTCGCCGCCGTCAGCGACGCCACCGGTCGCGCGCCGGAGCTGTCGACCACCGGCGGCACCAGCGACGCCCGCTTCATCCGGGCCCTGTGTCCGGTCGTCGAGTTCGGCCTGGTTGGCTCGACCATGCACCAGGTCGACGAGCGCGTTCCGGTGGAGGAAGTCCGCCAACTGGCCGACGCCTACCAGGCGCTGGTCAACCGCTACTTCGCGGCCTTCGCCTGAGCCGAGCGGGGACGAGGATGAAGGCGCTCTCGATCCCCGATGTCTTGGCCGAGGTGGCCGTACTGGTGAAGCCGCATTTCGGCAAGGGCCGACCGGCCGACTACATCCCCCAACTCGCGATCGTGCCGGGAACGAAGTTCGGTATGGCCGTCCGCACGGTCGATGGCGGCGAACACGTCATCGGCGACGCAGACGAGGGCTTTTCGGTCCAGAGCATCACCAAGGTCTTCGCCCTCGGCCTCGCCTTGAACCGGCTGGGCGACGAGACCTGGACGCGGGTCGGCAAGGAGCCGTCCGGCACCCCGTTCAACCACCTGTCGCTGCTGGAGGCCGAGCAGGGCGTGCCGCGCAATCCGTTCATCAACGCGGGCGCCCTGGCGGTGACCGATGTGCTGATGGACGTCACCCGCGATCCGGCGGCGCTGGTCCGCGACTTCGCAGGTTTCCTCTGCGATGAGCGGCTGGAGATCGACTCGGCGGTGGCGACCTCAGAACTGGCGCATGCCTGGCAGAACCGCGCCATCGCCAGCCTGATGCGCGGCAAGGGCACCATCACCCATGACCCGGAGGCGGTGGTCGCCGCCTATTGCCGCCAGTGCGCGCTGACCATGAGCTGTCGCCAGCTGGCCCGCGCCTTCCTGCCGCTGGCCGCCGGCGGCTTCTCGCCGATCGCCCAGGAGACGGTGTTCCCCGAGCGCCTGACCCGCCGCCTTAACGCCCTGCTGCTGACCTGCGGCATCTATGACAGCGTCGGCAGTTTCGCCTATCGCGTCGGCTTGCCGGCCAAGAGCGGGGTGGGCGGCGGCATCGTCGCGGTCATTCCTGGCAAGGCGACGGTCGCGGTCTGGTCGCCGGAGCTGGATCGGTTCGGGACGAGCGTGGTTGGCACGGCGGCGCTGGAGGCGTTCAGCCAGATCACCAACTGCTCGGTGCTGTAGGGCTTGATCAGGGTCAAGGTGCGGACGGCGGCCCCAGGTCAAGCTGTGACCCATGACCGCGACACGCCATCGGATTCTGCTTCTGGTCGGCCATCCCGACCCCGCCCCTGAACGCTTTTGCCGGGCGCTCGCCGAGGCCTATGCAAATGGGGCGGCGGAGGCGGGGCATGAGGTGCGTCGCGCCGACATCGGCCCGATGGACGTACCCTTGCTGGAAAGCCAGGCGGCTTTCCAAGTGGACGACATTCCCCGCCTGATCCGAGATCTTCGCGCGGACATCCTTTGGGCGGACCATCTGGTGCTGGTCTTCCCCCTCTGGCTGGGCGGGGTGCCGGCCAAGCTCAAGGCCGCGCTGGAGCAGGTGTTTCGGGGCGGGTTCGGATTTGAGGTCGGTCCCAAGGGCTGGAACTCGAAGCTCTCGGGTCGCACGGCGCGCATGGTGCTGACCATGGGCATGCCCGGGGCGATCTTCCGGATCGTCTTCGGGTCGCACGGCCTCAAGGCGGTGACGCAGGGCGTCTTCATGCTCGCGGGCGTCAAGCCGGCCCGCGCGTCGATCGTCGGCGGCGTCGAGGCCATCGGCGCCGGCGGCCGGACCCGGTGGTTGGAGCGGATGAGGAAGCTGGGCGCCGCCGCGAGTTAGTCGCCGTACCCGACGCCGACCAGATACAGCCCATCGGCCGGCGCGACGGGTCCGCATTCCCGGCGGTCCCTGGCCTCCAGCGCCGCCTTCACATCGTCCACCGTCCAACGTCCCGCGCCGACCTCGACCAGGGTGCCGGTCATCGAGCGGACCTGGCGGTGCAGGAAGGACCGTGCCTCGAAGTCGAGGTGAATCTCCTCGCCGACCCGGCGCACGCGGGCGACGTCCAGAGTCTTCACTGGGCTCTTCGCCTGGCAGTGCATGTCGCGGAAGGTGGTGAAGTCGTGCAGGCCGATCAGATGCTGGGCCGCCGCGTGCATGGCCTCGTGGTCGAGCTCCTTCTTCATGTGCCAGACCCGGCCCTTGTCCAGGGCCGGCGGGGCGCGACGGTTGAGGATCCGATAGAGGTAGCGCCGCTCATTGGCCGAGAAGCGGGCGTGCCAGTCCCCCTCCGCCACCTCGGCCGAGAGGATCGAGACCGCCTCGCGGGTCAGGTGGGCGTTGAGGGCGTTGAACACCGTCTGGGCCGGCCAGTCCTTTTCGAGATCGACATGGACGACCTGGCCGGTGGCGTGGACGCCTGTGTCGGTGCGGCCGGCGGCGGCGATACGCACGTCCTGCCCGCAGAAGGCCTTCACCGCCGCCTCGATCGCGCCTTGCACACTGGGCAAGGTCGCCTGGGCCTGGAACCCGGCATAGGGGCGGCCGTCATACTCGACGAGGAGGCGGTAGCGGGGCATCAGGCCAGGACCGTTCCCATCGGGAGCGGGAAGCCACGCGTGAAGGCCTGAGCGTCCTGCACGCCCTTGCCCTCGCGCTGGGCCTTCAGCAGGCGGATGGAGCCGTCTCCGCAGGCGATCAGCAGGCTGTCGTCCAGCACGGTTCCAGCGGCGCCCGAGGCGGCCTCGACACGCGACAGCAAGGCCTTCACGCGGACGGGACCTTTCTCCGACGGCGCCTCGAACCAGGCGCCGGGGAAGGGTGAGAGACCGCGGATGTGGCGATCGACCTCGACGGCTGGGCGGGTCCAGTCGATACGGGCTTCGGCCGACTTGATCTTCTTGGCGTAGGTGACGCCGTCCTTCGCCTGCGGAGTTTCGTGAACGACCTCGCGCTCGATCGCTGCAAGGGCGACCGGCAGCAGGCGGGCGCCAACGGCGGCCAACTTGTCGTGCAGGCTGGCGGCCGTGTCATCGTCGGCGATGGCCACCTGCTCGGACATCAGGATCGGGCCCTCGTCGAGGCCCTCGCTCATCCGCATGACCTGAACGCCGGTCACCGCATCGCCGGCCATGATCGCCCGCTGGATCGGCGCGGCGCCCCGCCAACGCGGCAGCAGGCTGGCGTGCAGGTTGAAGCAGCCGTGGCGCGGCGCCTCCAGGACGTCCTTCACCAGGATTTGGCCGAAGGCGACCACGACCGCGGCGTCGAGATCCAGGGCCTTGAAGGCCTCGATCTCCTCCGGGGTCTTCATCGAGACTGGCGTACGAACCGGTAGGCCCAGACCCTCGGCGAAGGCGTGGACCGGTGAGGGCTTCAGCTCTTGGCCGCGTCCGCGTGGCGCGGGGGGCTGGGAATAGACGCAGGCGATCTCGTGCCCCGAGGCGACGAGTTCGGCGAGGCAGGTGACGGCGAAATCGGGAGTGCCGAGAAAGGCGATGCGCATGGCGGGGGTTTAGCGGTCCCGGCGCTGGGACGCAAAGCCTGGCCGGAACCTGCGCCGTGGCCTTTCGTTATCTAGCCGACCCATGAACCCAGCCGGGAACTCGACCATGCGCTCGAAACTGCTTGTGATCGCCGCCGTCGGCGCCGCCTTGTCCATGGCGGCCTGCTCTGACCAGCATGCTCAGGAGGTCAAGGAGGGCGCGAAGGCCGCCGCCGCCGACGTCAAGGACGCGGCCCACGAGATCGCCAATGACCCTGACGTCAAGGAAGCGGGGACCGCGATCAAGGAAAGCGCCAAGGAAACGGGCGCGGAACTGAAGGAGGCCGTCGGCGAGGCCGGCCAGGAACTCAAGGAAGCCGGCAAGGAGTTCAAGCAGGACGCCAAGGAAGGCGCGGCCGAGAGCAAGAAACAACTGAACGAGGCGACGAAGTAGGGCGTCAGGTCCTAGCTTCAGCCTTGAAGAAGTCCCCTGGCCGCAATTCAGAGGGCGGCGGCCCGTAGCGGTTAGCGCCTTGAGCTCCGCGCACGAAGCCGATTTCGATCCAGCCCCACGCGCCCAGCGCAAAGCCGCTCAGCGCCAGAAGCGAAGCGCCGAGGATCGCCCCCGTGCTGGCGCCGTCCCTCAGCGTGCCAGCGGGGGCGAAAAGCACCCACGGACCGACAAGGAAGAAGAGCGCCCAGAGGACGCCCTTCCCCCGGTCATGCAGACGGCGCACCGTGATCGAGAAGCCGGTGAGCAGGAGGGGTGGGATGAAGGCTAGCGGCACGGCGCCTAGCCAGCCGCCCACGATCGTTCCGAAGGCCGCTAAGATGAACAGCGTGGCTCCAACGGCCGTGAGCATCACCTGGATGCGCCAATAGGTCAGGCGCGTCGCGCGACCTTCAAAGCCGAACAGCAGCTTCGCGTAGTCCAAGATCGTCTCCTCGGCCGAAGAGACAACCTTAGGGTGGTCCAGCTTACTCGACTAGTCCCGCAGCAGGTCGTTGATCGAGGTCTTCGACCGCGTCTGCGCGTCCACCGTCTTCACGATCACGGCGCAGTACAGGCCTGGGCCGCCGTTGGGGTCGGGCAGGTTGCCCGGCACGACCACGCTGTACGGCGGCACCTTGCCGATGTGGACGGCGCCGGTCTTGCGGTCGACGATCTTGGTCGAGGCGCTGATGAAAACGCCCATCGACAGGACCGAGCCTTCGCCGACGACCACGCCCTCGACGACTTCCGAGCGAGCGCCGATGAAGCAGTTGTCTTCAATGATGGTCGGATTGGCCTGCAGCGGCTCCAACACCCCGCCAATGCCGACGCCGCCGGACAGGTGAACGTTCTTGCCGATCTGGGCGCACGAGCCGACCGTCACCCAGGTGTCGACCATCGTGCCCTCGTCGACATAGCCGCCGATGTTCACGAACGAGGGCATCAGGATGACGTTCTTGCCGATGTGGGCGCCGCGACGGACGATCGCGCCCGGCACGGCGCGGAAGCCGCCGGCTTCGAACTGCGGCGCGTCCCAGCCGTCGAACTTGTTCGCCACCTTGTCCCACCACGGGCCCACGCCGCCGCCCAAGGCGCCCGAGCGCATCACGGCGTTGGGGTTCAGGCGGAACGACAGCAGCACGGCCTTTTTTAGCCACTGGTGGGTGAACCACTCGCCGTCGATCTTCTCGGCGACGCGGGCCTCGCCGCTGTCGAGCAGGCGCAGAGCCTCTTCGACGGCCGTGCGGACGGGACCAGTGGTCGCGGCGGAAACGTCGGCGCGGGCTTCCCAGGCGGCTTCGATTTCAGTCTGGAGATCGGCGAGGCTCACGGCGGTCATGCGGGGCTTCCTTGCAGGCGCGCCGAGTTCAGGAACTCGGCGAGATCATTGGTGCGGAAATGAACGTGTTCGGAGGTCGAGGCGGCCGCGTGCGGGCCGACCAGCACAGTGGTCATGCCCATGCGCGAGGCCGGCACGAGGTTCTTTTCGCTATCCTCGAAGAAGGCCGTCATCGGCGGATCGATGTCATGCAGCTTGCAGATCCGATCGAAAGTCGCCAGGGCGGGCTTGGGCACATAGTCCGCTGTCTCGATAGCGAAGATCTCTGAGAACAGGTCCCGCAGACCGATGTGCGCCAGCACCCGCTCGGCGTGGCCGACCGATCCGTTGGTGAAGATCAGGCGCCGCCCGGGAAGGGCCGCGATCGCCAGGCGCAGGTCGGGATTGGGCGTCAGGCAGTCCAGGGAGACGTCGTGCACCTCGTCGAGGAAGCGCCGGGGCTCGATGCCGTGGTTGGCCATCAGTCCGGCCAGGGTGGTGCCGTGCTCCTGGAAATAGCCATGTTGCAGCGCGCGCGCCTCGTCGCGCGGGAGACCGGTCTCCCGTGCCACAAAATCCGTCATCTTGGCCTCGATGAGGCTCATGAACCGGGTTTCGAGCGGGTAGAGCGTGTTGTCGAGGTCGAACAGCCAGGTGTCGATGTGGGAGAGGTCGGCGCTCATCGCTTGATGAGCGTACCCGCGCCGTGCTCGCTGAACAGCTCGACCAGCATGGCGTGCGGGCGGCGGCCGTCCAGGATGACAACAGCCTCGACACCGGACTCGATCGCGTGGATGGCGTTCTCCAGCTTCGGGATCATGCCGCCGGTGGCCACGCCCGTGGCGATCAGCTCGCGCGCCTGTTCGATCGTCATTTCGCGGATCAACTCGCCGTTTCCGTCCAGGACCCCCTTGATGTCGGTCAGCATCAGCATGCGCTTGGCCTTCAGCGCGCCGGCCAGGGCGCCGGCCACGGTGTCGGCGTTGATGTTGAAGGTGTCGCCGTCGGCCGAGACCCCAATCGGGGCGACGACCGGAATATAGTCGTGCTCGGACGTCAGCAGGGCTTCGATCAGCTGCGGGTCGACCTTGGTGGGTTCGCCCACAAAGCCCAGGTCCACCGCTTGTTCGATATTGCTGTCGGGATCCTTCTTGGTCCGGGTCACCTTCTCGGCGGTGATCAGGCGAGCGTCCTTGCCCGAGAGGCCTACGCCGCGCACGTCGGCTTCGGCGCCGGCCAGCGTGATCCAGTTGGCGATTTCCTTGTTGATGGCCCCTGAGAGGACCATCTCGGCGACTTCCATCGTCGCCTCGTCGGTGACGCGCAGGCCGTCCACGAAGGTCGACTTGACGCCGGCCTTGTCGAGCATCCGGCTGATCTGCGGGCCGCCGCCGTGGACGACCACGGGGTGGACGCCCAGAAGCTTCAGCAGTACGGCGTCGGCGGCGAAGACCTTGGCGACCTCTTCCTGGCCCATGGCGTGGCCGCCGTATTTGATCACAACCGTCTCGCGGTCGTAGATCTGGATAAAGGGCAGGGCTTCGGCCAGGGTCTTGGCGGTGGCCCAGCCGGCTTCCTCGGCGACGTCGTTCAAGGCGGCTGTCCTCGAAGGGAAAATTAGGCGGGCCTCGATAGCGGACCCGGCCCCCCCTGTCACCAAAAACGAGCCCTGCGCTAGTCCGAGCGACTGAAGCGCAGCTTGAGCGCCAGCATGGCGCCGGACATCAGGAGGCACGCGAGATTGGAGGCGATCACCGGCCAGGCCTGGATCATCACGCCATAGGCCAACCAGCACGCAAACCCGGTGACTGTGACCAAGTACATGCGGAGCGAGACCGCCGAAGCATCGCGCTCTCGCCAAGTCTTGACGATCTGGGGCGCGAAGCTGCCGATCGACAGTAAAGCCGCCAGCGTTCCGACCAAGACGGCGATGGGCGGCCCGTCCATCAAGCCGACTTCGCCAGCGGGTCTTCGGCGCCCCAGCGCTGCGCGTAGGCCGGGGCCAGGGTGAGGCCTACAGGAATCGGACCCGGCGCGCGCCCCTGGGTCAGGCAGACGGCCAGATAGGCGAGGGCGGTCTTCACGCCGTGCTCCGAATAGGGCTTGCCGATCACGCCGCAGGCGCCGGCGAAATCGTCGGGCAGACGTTTGACGTTGGCGGTCATGAACAGCGCCACGCCGCCGCAGTCGTCGGCGATCTTGCGGGCGACATCGACGCCGGTGGGACCGTCGCTGAGATGAACGTCGACGAGCGCCAGATCCGGTTTCAGCTGCTCCGCGAGCGCCACGGCCTCTTGCGAGCTCATAGCGCAGCCGAGAGGATGACAACCGGCTTCCTCGATCAGATGTTCGAGTTCGATCGCGAGAAGCATCTCGTCCTCGACAATCAGAACATCGAGCGCCGGCCGGCTCATTACCAAAACGCGTCCTTACCTAGTGCGCCCCATTGACGGGCAACAGAACGACCACCCGGGTTCCCGGTTCCGCGTCGGTCGTTTCACATTTCGCCTTCAGCTGCTGGCAAAGCAGCTGGACGATGGTGAGACCGAAGCCGGACGTGCTCGTTTCCTTGTACAGACCAACGCCGTCGTCGGTGATTTCGATCCGGAAGTCGCCGTTCAGGCGCGAAACGCCGACGAAGATGCGACCGCCACGCCCCTCTGGAAAGCCGTGCCGCAACGCGTTGGTCAGCAGTTCGTTGACGACCAGGGCGAACGGCGCGGCCTTGGCGGCCGGGATTTCCACGCGCTCGAGGTCAAGCTCCACGCGAATGTCGTCGCGCATGGCCGAACCCATCAGGTCTGCGACCATGTCGCGGATGAACGCCGAGACGTCGAAGCGTTCGACGTCCTCGCTCTGAAACAGGCGTCGATGCACGGTCGCGATCGCGTTCACGCGGCCGAGCATGCCCTTCAGCGACGCCTTCACTGCAGGATCGGGCACGCGGCGGTTCTGCAGCAGCAGGAGGCTAGAGATCAGCTGAAGGTTGTTCTTCACGCGGTGGTCGACCTCGTGAAGCAGCGCCGTCTTTTGTTCAAGCGCCTGGGTCAGTTCCCGCGTCCGGTCTTCGACCACCTGCTGAAGACCATCGCTATGGTCGCGCGCGCGAAACTCGATGGCCTTCTTGTCGCTGACGTCGAGTTGCGATCCGAAGAAATAGACGATCTTGCCGACGTCGTTACGTACAGGAGACAGATAGAGCGCATTCCAGAACGGCGAGCCGTCCTTGCGATAGTTCAACAGGTCCATCGCGATGTCCTGGCCCGCCGCTACGGCGTCGCGGATGGCGCTAGCGGCCTCGCGATCCGTCTCCGGACCCTGAAGGAAGCGACAGTTACGGCCGATCACTTCCTCTCGGGAGTATCCGGTGAGGCGCAGGAAAGCGTCGTTGGCGAAGATGATCGGATTGTCGTCTCGGGTGGCGTCGGTGACGATCATGGCCATGCGCGTCGCCTTGATCGCGGCGGCGAACGGGTCTCCGACACCGTGGCCGGAGGCGAGTTCCTGGCCGAGCCGGTGAAATTCCGAATAGTCTTCCAAGGCCAAGCTCCCACCTCCCCGTGGACGCTCAACGTACCCGATCGTGTCGGGTTCCCAACAGTGGTTATGTCAAGGCGCGAAGGGGGCCACGGGCTCCCGCCAGCAGGCCGGAGATGCGCCCTCCTGCGTCGGGCCACGCTGGTTAGGGAGCGACCGGACTTCCCGGAACGGCCGCCCCCCCAAAGAGCTCAGGTCACTTCGGTTGATAGATGCGGTCGAAGACGCCGCCGTCACTGAAGTGGATGGCCTGGGCCTTCTTCCAGCCGCCGAACGCACCGTCGATCGTCACCAGCGGGATCTTCTTGAATTTGCTTGCATACTTGGCGACGGCCGCTGCGTTGCGGGGGCGGTAGTGGTGCTTGCCGATCAGGTCTTGGGCCAGCGGGCTGTAGAGGAAATTGAGGTAGCCTTGCGCGACCAGGCGGGTCTTGTGGCGGTCGACATTCTTGTCAACCAGCGCCACCGGCGGTTCGGCCAGGATCGATAGCGACGGATAGACAATCTCGTACTGGCCCGGCAGTTCCTCTTGCGCGAGGAACGCCTCATTTTCCCACGTTAGGAGGACATCGCCGATGCCACGCTGGGTGAAGGTGGTGGTTGCGCCGCGCGCGCCGGAGTCCAGGATAGGCACATTCTGGAAGAGAGCCTTGACGAAGGCCTCGGCCTTGGCGGGACTTCCGCCCGGTTGCTTCAAGGCCCAGGCCCAGCCCGCCAGATAGTTCCAGCGCGCGCCGCCGCCGGTCTTGGGGTTGGGGGTGATCACCGCTACGCCCGGCTTGATCAGATCGCCCCAGTCCTTGATCCGCTTGGGATTACCCTTTCGAACCAGGAACACGATCGTTGAACTGTAGGGCGTGGAGTTGTTCGGCAGGCGCGATTGCCAGTTGGCCGGCAGGAGCTTGGCCTTGGCCGCGATCTCGTCAATGTCATAGGCCAGGGCCAGGGTCACGACGTCGGCCTGCAGGCCGTCGATCACCGAGCGCGCCTGCTTGCCCGAGCCCCCGTGGCTCTGATTGATCGTCAGCGTCTGTCCGACACGCGTCTTCCAATAGGTGACGTAGGCGGCGTTGATCTCCTTGTAGAGCTCTCGGGTCGGGTCGTAGCTGACATTGAGCAGCGAGACCGTTTTGCCCTGAGCCTGAGCGACGCCGCCGAGCATGGCCGGCGCGGCGAGGACGCCGGCGCCAGCTGTGGCGGCGCCGAGGACACCTCGACGCGTGGGTTTCGTGAAACGACGGGTCATCGGTGTCCTCGGTGCTGTGGAGGTTAGAAAACGTATTGTGTTCGGACCGACCAAATGTCGAGGTCCTGGCCGACCTGCGCGCCCGCCGGCGGGGTGGCGCCGGCCACGAAGGCCGAGCCGCCGGGCGAGAGGCGCTTGACCTCGACATTGCGGTACGCTGCGGAGAGCGAAACGACTGGGTTGAGATACCAGTTCACGCCCAGGGATAGGATGTTCTGCTCACCGCCGCGGATCGCCCCGGCGACCGGCGCGGAGCCGGCCGGCCCGGCGAGGTAGTCCAGGTCGAAGTTGGAATAGCGCGCGGCCAGTTCGATCGCGCCCCAGTCGCCTTTCTTCAGGTCAAAGGGCTTGGCCGGACGCGGCGCGTCGAAGCCTGCGGTCGCGGTGGTGTAGCGGCGGGACTCGCCCGTCAGCGTCCAGCCGGCCTGCACATACCAGCCGTTGAACTTGGGGTCTGGCAGGGTGCTGTTGCGGCGCTTGACCTTGATGTCGAAATACTCGGCCTGCACGAAGACGTTCTTGCGCAGTACGCCGAACTCCAGCCCGATCGCGGTCAGGCTGTCGGCGTCGATGTTGCCAGTGTCGATCAGTCGCGTGCCGTCGACCCGGAGTTCGGGGCGATCGCGGAGCCGCAGGTTGGTGACAGCGCCGCCCGTGGCCGCGACGTCAGGACCGCCCTTGGCCGGATGGATGACGAGGTTGGTGTTGACCCCCGTATGGACCAGCCACCCGTCGCCCTTGAACGGAACGACCGAGAAGCGGCCGATGAAGCCCAGCTGTTCGTCGAAGGTCTGGGTCGTCACGGTGTTGCCGGTGACGGCGGCGGAGAAGGTCCAGCGTTCGCCGTTGTTAAACACCCCAAGGGTCGCACGGCCATCGCCGCCGGAGAGGCCCCGGATCGTTTCGGCGACAGAAGCGCGCTCTACGAACAGCGATCCGGTGAAGCTGGCGGCGTCTTCCAGGCTGGTGGGGTGCGGGTAGAAGCCCGCGCGGACCCGCATCGGCAGCCCGTTGTACTGCAGCCAGGCCGACGAGATCTTCCCAGCCTCTTCGGTTCCCGACCCGCCAAAATCATAGACCATGTTATAGTCGAAGACGCCGAAGACCTTACCTTCGATGCCGAAGCGCGCCCGACGGACGTTGACGCCATCAGAGAGATCGCGCGCGCGGTCGTTCTCGGTGGCGTCGCCGAAGGAGCCGCGTCGGAAATCCGTCGCGAGGGGGCCAGCGGCGCTCTGGTCATAGAGCGCGGCGTCGGCCTGGAAGAAGCCGCGAAGCGACGCCGAAAACGCCCCATCGCCGGTGGAGAAGGTGGGGCGGCCGTTCGCTAGGCTCACGCTGGTCGTGTTCGGGCTTGGCTTGGCATCCTTGGGGCTCGCGGCGGTGGCGGCCTTGAGATCGGAAACTTGCTTCTGCAAGGCTGCGAGCTGGGCTTCCAGCGCGGCGATGCGGGCGGTGGCGTCGTCGGGCGAGGTCTGCGCTGAGGCGGCGCCGGCGGTGACGAGCAGGGAGGCGCCGGCGATCAGCGCGGCGCGGAAGGCGGTCTTGGCAACGGTCATGGTTAGTCCCCTCTCGGCGCGCAGCGCGAGCCGACCTGCCGAGGTCTAGGAAGACGATCATTCCTAGCTCGGGAATAGAGATTAAGGGAGCCGGCCCCTAGATTTTCTTGAGGCGCGACGAAGTGTCGCGAAAAAGCTCCGCGAATCTTCCATGTAATCAATCAGTTGAAGCGATTAAAAATCCGTTTGTGGAAAAGGCCGCCTCGGTCTCCCGAAGCGGCCTTTTCTGCGAATAAAGGATGATGAGGCGATTTGACGCGCCTTAGAACATCGCTCGACCTGAAAGGCGCAGGTTGTAGCGTTTCTGCTTTTTGGTGGCTTCGACGCCGCCTTCCAGCGCCAGATACGACATCGGGGTGCCCGCCCGAAGCGCGAGGCCCGCTGTCACCGCGCCGTCCTTGCTGTCCAGGGCGGACAGCGAGAACGGGTTGCCGCCCTTGAAGCGCGCCACCGTGTCGCCGACCGAGCCGGCCAGGGTCTGACGGTAACCGACGCGAACTTCGGGGCGCCACCAGACTTGCTTGCCGAAGTCGGCGCCCATCACGACGCCGAGTTCGCCGCTGAGGTTGCTGGACGTGCGCTTGTCGACCGTGAGGTCAAAGCCTGCGCCGCCGCCGCTCTCGGCGCGCTTGCCTTCGCGCAGCCAGACATAATCGAGACGACCTTCCGGACGGGCGAAGAAGCGACCGAACTTCTGCTCGTAGGCCATGCCGGCATAGGCGTTGGCGGTCACGCCATTCCAATCGGCGCTGTTCTTCAACACGAGGTCGGCGACGCCGTTGCCGTCGGCGTCGGGCGCGATGAAGCGGCGATCTCCCTGGAAGAAGGCGTAACCCACGCCGCCCCCGGCGTTGAAGCGCCAGCCGCCGATGGAACGCCGCCAGTAGGCTCCGCTCTGAACGAACGAGGCGGTCGTCTGCTCGCCGACCTTGGCGACGGTGTCGTGTTCCTCGATGCTCATATAGGCCAGGGTGAGGCCCAGCGCCCCGCCGGCGTCGCCCATGGCTTCATAGCCGCCCACAAAGCCGAAGGCCTGGGTGTCCGAGCCGAGGGTCTGGTCGGTGTCGCGGCGTGTCAGCGAGTTGATCTCCTGCACCCAGACGCTGTCGGGTCCGTAACGGTCACCCGGATCCGGACGGAACATGGTCGCGGCCGAAATCTGCTGATTCACCGACTGCAGGGCTGCGAACAGGCCCTCGCCCTGGTCGGGCAGCATCTGATCGTAGAGATCGCGGAAGGCGTCGCGCGAGTTCTGGCTGAGGAACGGCGCGGCGAGCGTGGAGTCCGCGCCGAGCGCCGCATAGACCGCGTCGTAGGCAGAGGCTTCCGCCTGGTTGAACCCGATCTCGGCGGCGGTGCGGCGGCGCACGTCGATATAGACGTTGTTGGCGTCGGCGCGGCTGGTGGCGACGTAGAGATAGGGCGATTGCGCCAGCAGGCCCGAGCCGATGGTCCCGACATTGATGTTCGAGCCCTGGATGACGGTGAACGTCGTCGGCTGCTTGACGAGGTTGGCCATCCGGATGCCCAGCTCGGCGCCCGTGGCGATGTTCGTGGCGCCGGAAACCACGAGCTTGGTGTTTGTTCCTGCTGCGGCGTCGGCGGAGAAGAGCAGCTTGGCCTTGGAGCCAAGGCTCAGGCTGGTGACGTTAATGGTGTCGCTGTTGGCGATCGCGAGGCTGCCGTTGGCGATGGCCAGATCCAGCTTGCCGTCGCTGTCATAGAGCTTGCCCAGCGCCACGCCGCCGCCGTCAATCGACAGGCGATCCTGGCCGGCCCCGAACGACATCTCACCCAGCAGCGTGCCGCTCCACAGGTTCAGGGTGTCCGCGCCGCCGCCAAACAGCACGTCGCCCACCGTCGAAGGCGCGGTGGTGGTCGAGCTGGAGGTGGCGCTCGTGGTGGTGTCGGCGCTCGGGTAGGTGCTGGTCGAGGTGAAGTCGGCGGGGCCTGACTGGGTGAACGTCACGCCGGACGTATTGGCGCGCAGGTCCAGGGCGATAGTTCGTCCGGCGCTGGTCACGGTCGCCGCCGTGCCGTCCGCCTTGATGGCGGGCGCCGAGACGGTGGCGCGCAGAGCGCCCGTGTTCGAGATGGTTCGCAGCGACCCGGCCTGATCGAGCACGGCGACCGCATCGCCGGTCTCGCCGGTGCGTGTAGCCGTGATGCTGCCGATGTTGTTGAGGCTGGTCGCGGAAGCGCCGGCGCCGATCACGATCCCGCGGGCGTTGGCCGTGACGCCAGACCCAGCGAACGAGGCGGAGTTGGCGGTGATCGAACCGCGATTGAGGATCGCGCTGGCCGCCGCTCCCGAATTGAGCAGGACGCCGGTAGCGTTGGCCTCATACGAGGTCGCGGTGATCTGCCCGTCGTTTCGCAGGCCGCCAGTCAGGGTGGTGGTGCGGCCGCCGCCAGCGCCAATCGAGACGCCCGTAGCCGACACGCCGTTATAGACGCCATTCGCCGTGATCGCGCCCTTGGCGATCAGGCCATAAGCGTTGTCGCCGGTCCCGACCGCGCCCAGAGTCACATTCTGGCTGGTCGAGCCGATCAGCAGCGCCGGGGTCTGGCCGGAGACCGTGATGCTCGATGTACCACTGTTGCTGGACGAGACCGTTGTGGTCGTCGTCGTGCCGTCGCTGTTGACCTTGGTCGAGAAGTTCAACCCTTGCAGCAGCACACCGCCGCTGACGTCGCCGGCTACGCGAACCGCCGGTCCGCCTTGCAGCAGGTCATCGGCGTCCAGCTTGTTCAACGCGTCGAGCGTCGTCGGTCGCGACGTGTAACGGTAGCCGGTCGCGGTGGCGGTGCCTTGAAGAACCAGCGCGCCGGAGATGTTTGAGTCGATCGCCTGCGCGACGGCGTTGACGCCTTGCACGTTGATCTGGCCGCCCAGCGTCACCTTGCCGGTCACCGGCGCGGCGAGCCGCACGCCGTAGGCGTTGTCGCCGATGACGCTGATTGCGCCTAGGTTCGTGACGTTGCCGACGATGGGGCCTTCCAGCAGCATGCCGGCCGAATTGTTGCCTTCGATGCTGATGATGCCGGTGGCGTCATTGGTAATGTCGCCGGTGAAGGCGCCGGCGTTGGTCAGACGGACCCCAACGCGATTTGAGCCCTGGGCGAACACGCCGTCGAGGTCGCCGTCCGAGTCGCTGTCGCTCGCGGTGTAGTCTTCCAGCAACGAAATCGTCGCCGAATTGGTCAACCCACCGGTTTTGCCGCCGATGATCAGCACGCCGACACCGTCATTGACGCCGTTGGTCGAGAGCGTACCGAGGTTCGTCACCTTGTTGTTGCTGTCGATCGTGACGATCGGTCCGGCCGTCGTCGGCTTGATCGAACCTTCCGCGGTGATTCTGATGTCGTCGGCGGTCGAGCCCGTCGCCGTGCTCGTCGTGATCGGCGTCGTGCGCGCGGTGGAGACCGTCGTCTGAGCCGAGGCGGCGAGACCAATGGCCAGGAGAGGAGCGGCCGCGACCGTCGCGACCAGGACCTTGCGCTGCATTACGAACGACACCTCGATAGAAACCGGGCCACTAATTCGGGTCACGATGCGGCGAAAATGCGGTGAGTTCCGCTCGCGACACGCACTAGGGCGTCAATCGTCTATCGCATGGCTTGGCGGGGCGCCATATCTGGTTCGTCGAATCGCCTCTCACTTGAATCGGTGAAGCCCCACCATGCCGCTGGCGAACCTGCCCCTGGATGGCCCCCAGCGATCGCGCACAAGCGGCCGTTGGTCGCTATGGCTTGGACCGGCGGCCCTGCTGGGCCTTGCGGTCACCGGTCTGGCTGAGCCCGTCCCCGCCGTGTTCGCCGCGCTGGCGGTGGCCGGCCTGAGCCTTTTCCTGAACCGCCGCCGCGAAACGGAGGCTTCCGGACACGCGGCGATGGTTGTCGCCGCGCCGGACGCCAAGAGCGAGCCGACGCCGCCTTTCGCCGCCATATTGGACCGGTTGCCCGATCCGTTGATGGTGATCGCGGCCGAGGAAGCCGACGATCTCACGGGGCGGCGCTTCCTGTTCGCCAACGCGGCCGCCCGTGAGCTGTTCAAGATTCAACACCAAGGCGCGCTGCTGGTCACCGCCGTGCGCCACCCCCGCGTCCTGGAGGCCGTGGATGAGGCCCTGTTCGGTGCGATCGAGGGCGTTGTGGAGTTCGAGACGGGCGGCGCCCAGGGGCGCTCATGGCTGGCCTACGCGCGCCCCCTGAAGGAGACGGCGGGGCGCTCCAAGCTGGCGCTGCTGGCCCTGCGCGACGAGACCGACGCTCGACGAAGCGAGCGCACGCGCGCCGACTTTCTGGCCAACGCCAGCCATGAGCTTCGCACCCCGCTAGCCTCGTTGTCGGGGTTCATCGAAACCTTGCGCGGTCACGCCAAGGACGACCCGGGCGCGCGCGACAAGTTCCTGGCCATCATGCTGGCTCAGGCCGAGCGGATGTCGCGTCTGATCGACGACCTGATGAGCCTGTCGCGCATCGAGTTGAACGAACACATCGCGCCGGCGGGGCGCGTGGACCTGTCCATGGCCGCGATTGATGTCATCGACGCCCTGGCGCCGCAGGCTCGCGACAAGGGCGTGACGTTCGATCCGGTTCTGCCGCCCCGCGGTGGCGCGGTCGTCGACGGAGACCGGGACCAGATTATTCAGGTGGTCCAGAACCTCGTCGACAACGCAATCAAGTATACGCCGCAGGATGGCGTGGTGCGGGTCGAGGTGTTTCCAGGGCTTGCGGCCGAGGCCGCCGCCGCCGCCCGTGATCCCGCCGCCTCGCGCATGTCGCTTCTGACGCCCGATCACGACCCGGCCGAGCGCTACGCGGTGCTGCGCGTTACCGATCGGGGACCGGGTCTGGCGCGCGAACACCTGCCCCGCCTGACCGAGCGATTTTATCGTGTCGAGGGACAGAAGAGCGGCGATCGGTCAGGTACGGGCCTTGGTCTGGCCATCGTCAAACACATCATGAACCGGCATCGCGGCGGTCTGACCGTCGAGAGCGTGCAGGGGAAAGGTGCGACCTTCGGAGTCTACCTTCCCATGGCGAAGGCCGAGGGGGCGGCGAGCCTCAAGACGGCGGCGACCGAGGCCTGACGCCGCTGAAGACGGGCTTATCGTCCGTCGCTGTCGTCAAACTGTCATACAACTGTCGCATAAGCACAGCGCCCGGCCGGCATAGACGCCCGGGGGGAGGGCCCGCGATCCTGCGTGGCGCTCGACAACTCGCGCAAGATTAGCCTCACGCATGCTGACCTGGCTTTCGCTTCTCGTCCTGGCGCTGTTTTCCGGCGCAGCCTTCATGGCTGGCCGCCGGCGCGCCACGACCGCCGCCGCGGGCCACCCCCGCGTGCTCCATTCCTTGCCGAACTACTACGGGACCTATGTCGCGCTTTGGGCCGGCGTTCCCGCCGCCTTGCTGCTTTTGCTGGGCGTCATGGCCGGAGGGCGTGTCGAGGACGCGATCCTGCAGTCGACTCGTCCGGCGGCCGTCCAGGCGCTGGAGCCGGACCGTCAGGCGGTGTTCTACAGCGATGTCCGCGCGATCGCGGCCGCGCAGTCGCCCTCCGAAGTCGCCTATGAGGGTAAGCTGAAGGTCGCCCTCGACGCCAAGGTCGCCGAGGCCAAGCGCATCGAGGCCGTCGTCAACACCGGCATGCTGGCCGGCGCGGGTGTTCTCGCCCTCGCGGGCTTCCTCCTGGCCTTCCCGCGCATCAATCCCGAATTCCGCGCCCGCAATCGCGTCGAAGGCTGGACGAGCAGCCTGCTGATCGCCTGCTCGGTCGCGGCGGTTCTGACCACGCTGGGCATCGTTCTGTCGCTGGTCTGGGAAAGCTGGCGCTTCTTCCAGAGCGTAAGCCCGCTGTCGTTCCTTTTCGGGACCGAGTGGAGCCCGCAGATCGCCATGCGCGCCGATCAGGTCGCCTCGTCGGGCGCCTTCGGGGCGGTGCCGCTGTTCGCCGGCACCTTCCTGATCATGCTGATCGCGATGCTGGTGGCCGCGCCCGTCGGTCTCTATTCGGCGATCTATCTTTCGGAATACGCAAGCCGCCCGGTGCGCGGCGTGGTGAAGCCCCTGCTCGAGGTGTTGGCCGGCGTGCCGACCGTCGTCTACGGCTTCTTCGCCGCCCTGACCGTGGGACCGCTGTTCCGAGCCGGCTTCAACGCCATCGGCGCGGCCCTGCCGCCCGGTCCGGTGGCCACCTATCTGATGGAAGTCCAGAACCAGATGGCGCTCGTCGCCGGTGTGGTGATGGGCATCATGCTGATCCCGTTCGTCTCCTCGCTGTCGGACGACATTATCAATGCGGTGCCGCAGTCCCTGCGCGACGGCAGCTACGCCATGGGCGCGACCAAGTCCGAGACGGTCAAGAAGGTGGTCCTGCCGGCCGCCCTGCCGGGCATCATGGCCGCGATGCTGCTGGCCATCTCCCGCGCCGTCGGCGAGACCATGATCGTCACCATGGCGGCGGGCCTGCAGGCCAAGCTGACCGCTAATCCGCTCGATACGGTGACCACCGTCACCGTGCAGATCGTCACCTTGCTCACCGGCGACCAGGAGTTCGACAGCCCCAAGACTCTGTCGGCGTTCGGTCTCGGCCTCACCCTGTTCGTGGTGACGCTGTGCCTGAACATCATCGCCCTGCGCATCGTCCAGAAGTACCGGGAACAATATGACTGACGCGACCCTCGGCGCGGCCGCCCCGCGCCAGGCCCCCTCGGCCGCCGAAGCCCGTCTGAAGAAGCGCCACCGCGCCGAACGCCTGTTCAAGGCCCAAGGGGTCGCCGCGATCGTCGTCGCGATGATCTTCCTGGTGGTGCTGGTCGGTCGGATCGTCAGCCAGGGCTACTCGACCTTCGAGACCCACACCCTGTCGGTGCCGGTCTATCTGAATCCCGACCGGATCGACACGTCGGACCTGTCTGGCGTCAACTACGACTACATCGTCGCCGAGGCGGTGATGAAGAAGCTGGGCCTGCAGGATGACGACTACGGCACGATCTCGTCCAAGGTTCAGGATCTGGTGTCGCGCGATTTTGGCTTCCAGCTGCTGAACAAGCTAAAGGCCGATCAAAAGCTGATCGGGCAAACCGTCACGGTCACCGGCCCCCTGAAGGCCGACGCCGATCTTTATTTCAAGGGGCAGATCAAGCGCTCGACCGCCGAAGGCGATCGCAAGCTCGACAATCAGCAACTGGACTGGCTGGATAGGCTCAAGAAGGACGGCGCGATCACGTCGGGCTTCAATCTCGGCTTCTTCACTCACTCCGACTCGACCGAACCCGAACAGGCCGGTGTGCTCGGCGCGGTGATCGGCTCGGCCATGATGCTGCTGATCACCGCCCTGATTGCGGTGCCTGTGGGTGTCCTGGCCGCTGTCTATCTGGAAGAGTTCGCGCCGAAGAACCGCTGGACCGATATCATCGAGGTCAACATCAACAACCTCGCGGCCGTGCCCTCGATCGTCTACGGCCTGCTGGGCTTGGCGTTGTTCATCAACTGGCTGAACGTGCCGCGCGGTTCGCCGCTGGTGGGCGGTCTGGTCCTGGCGCTGATGGCGTTGCCGACGGTGATCATTGCCACGCGCTCGGCCCTGAAGGCGGTGCCGCCTTCGATCCGCGAGGCTGCTCTGGGCGTTGGCGCGTCCAAGACCCAGACCGTCTTCCACCACGTTCTGCCGCTGGCCATGCCCGGCGTGATGACCGGCGCTATCCTGTCGCTGGCGCATGCGCTTGGCGAAACGGCGCCGCTGCTGATGATCGGCATGGTTTCGTTCGTACCTGGCGTGCCGGAAGGCCTGACCGGCGCGGCCACCGTGCTGCCCGTACAGGTGTTCATCTGGGAGAACGCTTCCGAGCGCGCCTTCCATGAGCGCACCGCTGCGGCCATCATCGTTCTTCTCGTCTTCATGATCGTCATGAACGCGGCCGCCGTGATCCTGCGCCGCCGCTTCGAACGCCGCTGGTAGGAGCGCTCATGACCTCGATCCTGAATCCCCTTGCTTCGCCCCTCCTCCAGGGACACGCCATGACCGTCCAAAGCCCCGACGATTCCTCCCGCGCGTCGGTGATCAACACCGCCCCGAGCTCCGCCCCGGCGACCGCCGAGCCCAAGATCAAGGCGCGTGGCGTCAAGGTCTTCTACGGCGAGAAGCAGGCGCTCTTTGACGTCGATCTCGATGTCCCCGGCAAATCGGTCACCGCCTTCATCGGCCCGTCGGGCTGCGGCAAGTCGACCTTCTTGCGCTGCATCAACCGTATGAACGACACGATCCCCAGCGCGCGCGTCGAAGGCTCGATCCAGATTGACGGCGCCGACGTCAACGCCAAGAGCGTCGACCCGGTGGTGCTGCGCTCGCGCGTCGGCATGGTGTTCCAGAAGCCCAACCCCTTCCCGAAGACGATCTTCGAGAACGTCGCCTATGGTCCCCGCATCCACGGCCTCGCCACTGGCAAGGCTGAACTGGAAGCGATCGTCGAGAGCAGCCTCAAGAAGGCTGGTCTTTGGAACGAGGTCGCCGATCGCCTGCACCAGCCCGGCACCGGCCTGTCCGGCGGCCAGCAGCAGCGTCTGGTCATCGCCCGGGCCATCGCCGTTTCGCCCGAAGTGATCCTGATGGACGAGCCGTGCTCGGCTCTCGACCCGATCGCCACCGCCAAGATCGAGGAACTGATCGACGAACTGCGCAGCCAGTTCTGCATCGTCATCGTGACGCACTCGATGGCCCAGGCCGCCCGCGTCTCGCAGCGCACGGCGTTCTTCCACCTCGGTAAGCTGGTCGAGAGCGGCCCGACCGAGGAGATGTTCACCAATCCTCGCGACAGCCGCACCCAGGACTACATCACCGGCCGCTTCGGCTAAGCGGAACCGGAGGAAGCTGACATGACCGAACATACCGTCAAATCGTACGGCGAAGAGCTGGCCCACCTGACCGCCGAAGTCACCCGCATGGGCGGCATCGCCGAGAGCCAGGTCGCCGACTGCATCGCCGCCATCGCCCGCCGCGATGGTCCCCTGGCCCAGGCGGTCGTGGCCGGCGACGAGCGTCTGGACACGCTGCAGTCCGAAATCGAGCGCAAGGCCTTCCGCCTGATCGCACTGCGTCAACCCATGGCGGTGGATCTGCGTCACGCTGTGGCCGCGCTGAAGATTTCGATGAGCCTGGAGCGCTGCGGCGACATGGCCAAGAACATCGGCAAGCGGGCCCTTATCCTGACCGAGGCCGACCCGATGAGCGCCCTGACGCGCTCGATCGAGCGTATGGGCAAGCTGGTCCAGGGGCGTCTGAAGGACGTGCTGGACGCCTACACGACCTCGGACCTTCAGCGCGCCATCGGCGTCTGGAGCCGCGACGAAGAGGTCGACGAGCACTACAACGCCATCTTCCGCGAACTGCTCACCTACATGATGGGCGATCCGCGAACCATCAACGCGTGCACGCATCTGCTGTTCGTGGCCAAGAATCTCGAGCGGATCGGCGACCACGCCACCAACATCGCCGAAATCATTCATTTCGAGCTGACGGGCGAGGAACTGACCTCGCAGCGTCCCAAGCTCGATGTGCTGTCGCACTAGCTCCGAAAGAGGCGGCTGAAATGACTCCCTACGTTCTGGTGGTCGAAGACGAAGACGCCCTGGCCACCCTGCTGCACTACAACCTCGACAAGGAGGGCTACCGGGTCGGCGTCGCCGGCGACGGCGAGGAAGCCCTGATCATGGCCAACGAGCGCGCGCCGGACCTGGTGATCCTCGACTGGATGCTGCCCAAGGTCTCGGGCATCGAGGTCTGCCGTCGCCTGCGCGGCCGCGCCGAGACGCGCAACGTGCCGATCATCATGCTGACGGCGCGCGGCGAGGAAACCGATCGCATCCGGGGTCTCGACACCGGCGCCGACGACTATGTGGTCAAGCCGTTCTCGATGGTCGAACTGACGGCCCGCGTTCGCGCCGTGCTGCGCCGGATCCGTCCCGGTCTGGCCGATGACCGCATCACGGTCGGGGACATCATCATCGACCGGGTCGCCCACCGTGTGAAGCGCAGCGGCAAGGAAATCCACCTCGGCCCGACCGAGTTTCGCCTGCTGGACTATCTGATGCAGCACCCTGGCCGGGTCTTCAGCCGCGAGCAACTGCTGGACGCCGTCTGGGGCTCGGACGTCTATGTCGAGGCCCGCACGGTCGACGTCCACATCGGCCGCCTGCGCAAGGCGCTGAACGGAACGACCGACGCGGATCCGATCCGAACCGTCCGATCGGCGGGCTACTCGCTGGATATGGACGCAGCGTAAGCCAAGGCGGGCCGGGGTCCGCCTCACCGAAACGCTGTGAACCCAGGCCTTTGGGCTTAACCGCACGCCGTTTGTCGGCGTGCGGTTTTTTCGTGCCTTCGCGGCCCGCACGCGACGGCCGCGCCGTTCTCGCAACGAAGAAGCGATTTCACCCAAAGATGGTGAGGCAGAATGTCGCTATCTCGATAGTTGACCGATTCACCGGCCGTTAACCGTCCTCGATCGAGTTTGAAGAAGTACTATCTGCAAGACTCTAGCCCGAATTCCCGTACATCTTGAGTGATTTGGATGATGTCGCTGCAGATATGATCGTGTATTAATTTTCCAGGTATCCAGAAATATTCAGGTTCTGAATATTCCTGTCTGTCTACGTGCCTGTAAACTTGTCCAAATGAAGAGCGAATGAGATTTTTGAGTTCACTTTTCTGTTCTTCTTTCTCCTAGGGCTAAAACGAGTCGGAGCCTCCCATGCGCATGACGATCAAGCTCAAACTCGCCCTGACCTTCGGGGCGCTCATTCTGATGATGGCCGCCGCCACGCTGTTCGGCGTTCGACAACTCGGCGACCTTGATCGCGGCCAGAAAGCTATGGTCGAGGGCCCCGTCGCTCAGCTGGAGCGCAGCCAGAGCTTGAGCACGGCCCTGTTGCAGGTGATGCGCGCCGAGAAGAACATGGCCCTGGCTGATGACGCCGAGGAGTTGAAGAGCCAAAACACCAGCGCCGTAGACAACAAGCGGAAGGTCACCGCCCTGTTGGAGGCGGGCCTGTCCCATGCGTCGCCCAGCGGCAAGCCGAAGTGGGAAGCCTTGGCCAGCGAATGGGCGGTGTTCGCCGAAATCGACGAGGCTATGCGGCGTGACCTGATGGAGGGCCGCCGCGATCAGGCGCTCACCGTGATGCGGACCACGCAGCGACAGATCACCGGTCGCATCATCACGACGGTCGATGCGCTGACGGAGGTCAATCAGAAGCTTCTGGCCGAGGCCGTCGCCGAAGGCGACCGGACCTACGCCCGGTCGCGCAACATGTTGATGGGCGTGATCGGTCTTTCGGTGCTGCTGGCCGCCGGGGCGGCGGTCTGGATCGCTCGGACCATCTCGCGCGGCTTCGCCAAGATCGGCGACCTGGCCGACGCCGTGGCCAAGGGGGACCTGGATCAGACCGTGACCGTCACGACCAACGACGAGATCAAGGACCTGGTCGACACCGTTAATCGCATGACCGCCAATCTCCGCGCTACGGCCGCCTTGGCCGACCAGGTGGCCGCAGGCGACCTCAGCGTCGAGATCACCCCGCTCTCGGACAAGGATATCTTGAGCAAGTCCTTGAGGGGCATGGTGGCCAATCTTCGCCAGACAGCAGCCCTGGCCGACAAGGTTTCGGAAGGCGACCTGACGGTGGAAGCCAATCCCCTGTCTGACAAGGACGTGATGGGCCTGGCGCTTGAGCGGATGATCGACCGCCTGCGCGGCGTGGTCTCTGACGCCTCCGCCGCCTCAGAAAATGTATCCGAGGGAAGCCAAGAACTGTCCTCGGTCTCGGAACAGCTCAGTCAGGGCGCGACGGAACAGGCTGCTTCGACGGAACAGGCTTCGGCCTCGATGGAGGAGATGGCCGCCAACATCAAGCAGAACGCCGATAACGCCGCTCAGACCGAGAAGATCGCCCGCCAATCGGCTCAAGATGCAGAGGCTTCGGGCAAGGCGGTCGCTCAGGCCGTCGACGCCATGCGAGTCATCGCCGAGAAGATCACCATCGTCCAGGAAATCGCCCGTCAGACTGACCTTCTGGCCCTGAACGCGGCTGTCGAGGCGGCTCGCGCCGGTGAGCATGGCCGAGGCTTCGCCGTCGTTGCGTCGGAAGTGCGTAAGCTGGCCGAACGGAGTCAAACCGCAGCCGCCGAGATCAGCGCCGTGTCCAGCGACACCGTTAAGGCGGCTCAGGCGGCAGGCGAGATGTTGACCTCGCTGGTGCCGGACATCCGCAAGACCGCCGAGCTGGTCGCCGAGATCAGCGCCGCCTGCCGCGAGCAGGATATCGGCGCCGCCCAGATCAACGAGGCGCTGCAGCAACTGGACCAGGTGACGCAACAGAACGCCGCCGGGTCCGAGGAGATGTCGGCGACCTCCGAGGAACTGGCCGCCCAGGCCGAGGAACTGCGCGCCTCCATCGCCTTCTTCCGCATAGACGGCGAAAACGCCTCCGCGATGGCGCGATCGCCCGCCAAGGCGACGGTCCGACCCGCGCGCAAGGCTGTCGCCGGCAAGTCGACGAGCCGGACTCCGGTCTCCGCTCAGCAGGCGCGCGTTAAGGGCTTCGCTCTGGACCTGGCGCAAGGCGGACCGGATTCAGACGACGCCAATTTCAAGGACTACGCCGCTTGAGACCCCACGGCGCGGGTCCGGCCCTTGACCCGCGCCGTCGCCCGCGCCACACCCCGCGCTCATGGAAAAGCTGACCATCCTCCTCGTCGGGTCCGGCGGGCGCGAGCACGCCCTGGCCTGGAAGATCGCCCAGTCGCCGCTCTGCGGACGCCTTGTGGCGGCGCCTGGCAATCCGGGCGTTGAGGCGGTGGCCGAGCTGCGCCCGGTGAAAGCGACCGACGCCGACGGACTGGTCGCCCTGGCCCAGGAGATCGGCGCCCACCTTGTGGTGGTCGGTCCGGAATCGGCTCTGGAGGTCGGTCTCGCGGACAAGCTCGCGACGGTCGGCATTCCCTGTTTCGGCGGCAGCCAGCGCGCGGCGCAACTGGAGACCTCCAAGGCCTTCACCAAGGACTTCTGCCAGCGTCATGGCCTGCCGACGGCGGCCTATGGCGTGTTCGAGGACGCGGCCTCGGCCGGCGCCTTCCTCGACACCTTGGACGCGCCGTTCGTGATCAAGGCCGACGGTCTTGCGGCGGGCAAGGGCGTGGTCATCGCCGCGACCCGCGCCGAGGCTGATGCGGCGGTTCTGGACATGCTGGGCGGCCGCTTTGGCTCGGCCGGCGCCCGCGTGGTGATCGAGGAGTTCATGCACGGCGAGGAGGCCTCGCTGTTCGCCGTTTGTGACGGCAAGACCGCCGTCCTGTTCGGCGCGGCGCAGGACCACAAGCGCGCCTATGATGGCGACGAGGGGCCTAACACCGGCGGGATGGGCACCTATTCGCCCCCGCCGGTGCTGACGCAGGATCTGATCGACCAGGCTTGGCGCGAACTGGTCCTTCCGACCGTCGAGGGCATGGCGGCTGAGGGTAATCCGTACGTCGGCGTGCTCTACGCCGGCCTGATGCTCACGCCGACCGGCCCTAAGCTCGTCGAATACAACGCCCGTTTCGGGGATCCCGAGTGCCAGACCCTGATGCTGCGGTTGGAGAGCGACATCGTCCCGATCCTGCTGGCGGCGGCAAGGGGGGAGTTGGCCAGCGCCGAGCCGCCCAAGTGGCGCGACGAGGCGGCGATCTGTGTCGTCGTGGCGGCGGAAGGGTATCCCGACGCGCCCAAGACCGGCGGCGTTATCACGGGCGCGGACGGGTCTTTCGATCAGGCCGTCATTTTCCATGCCGGCACGAGCCGTGACGCCGAAGGGCGCCTCGTGGCGTCGGGTGGGCGGGTGCTGAACGTCTGTGCTCTGGGCGAGACCCTGGCCGAGGCGCGGGAGAGCGCCTACGCCGCGCTTTCGCAGATCAGCCTGCCGGGCGGCTTCCACCGTCGGGATATCGGCTGGCGAGGGCTTCAACGGACCTGAGGTTTCGCAGGCGAAGGCTTGCCTCCGGCGACGTGACCTCTAAACTCCCCATTCAAACAAGCGTTGGGGAGAAAGCGTCATGGCCGAAGCCGCCGAACCGTCCGCCCAGGACCTGAATTCCGGCACCAAGCCCGTCGACCCGCGCCATGCGATCGACGAGGCTAAGCTGGCGGCTTGGCTGGAAGCGAATGTCGAAGGCTATGTCGGCCCGCTGGAAGTGCGCCAGTTCAAGGGCGGTCAGTCGAACCCGACCTACCAGCTCGTCACGCCGGCCAAGAAGTACGTCCTGCGTCGCAAGCCGCCGGGCAAGCTGCTGCCCAGCGCCCATGCGGTGGATCGCGAGTTCAAGGTCATCTCCGGGCTCAACAAGGCCCACTTCCCCGTCGCCAAGGCCTATGCCCTGTGCATGGACGAGGATGTGATCGGAACGATCTTCTACGTCATGGAGAACGTCGAGGGCCGGATCCTGTGGGACGGCACGCTGCCCGACTACCAGCCGGCCGAGCGCCGCGCGATCTACGAGGCCCAGATCGACACCCTGGCGGCGCTGCACAATGTGGACTATGCGGCCGTCGGACTCGCCGATTACGGCAAGCCCGGCAACTATTTCGCGCGCCAGATCGACCGGTGGACGAAGCAGTACAAGGCCAGCGAAACCAAGACCATCGAGGAGATGGACCGCCTGATGGAATGGCTCCCGGCCACCGTGCCGGCGGACGACCAGACCTCGATCGTCCACGGCGACTATCGCCTCGACAACATGATCCTGCACCCCACCGAGTCGCGGGTGATTGCGGTCCTGGATTGGGAGCTGTCGACCCTGGGCAATCCGCTGGCGGACTTCAGCTACTTCCTGATGAACTGGGTGATGCCTTCCGACCAGCGCGGGGGCCTCTCGGGCATCGACGACCTGACCGCATATGGCGTTCCCACCATCCCCGAAGCCGTGGCGCGTTACTGCAAGGCCACGGGTCGTGACGGCCTGCCGGAACTCGACTGGTATTTCTCGTACAACCTCTTCAGACTGGCCGGTATCTGCCAGGGTATTGTTGGCCGCGTCCGTGACGGCACCGCCGCCAGCGCCCATGCGCAGCTGATGGAAGCGCGCGTGCCGGTTCTGGCCAAGGGGGCCTGGGACTTCGCGCGCAAGGCGGGGGCCTGACGATATGATCAAGCGCTATTTGGCGGGCGTCTGCGCCCTGGCGGCGACGACCGTGCTCGCCGAGGCCGCGAGCGCGCAGACGACTTTCGTTCAGGCGGGGCGCCTTCTGGCCGACCCGGCGACGGGCAAGGTCGAGACCGCCAAGACGCTGGTCATCGAAAAGGGCAAGGTGGTTCGCATCGTCGACGGCTATGTCGCCGAAAAGGGCGGTAAGATCGTCGATCTGAAGGACAGCTTCGTGCTGCCAGGCCTGATCGACAGCCATGTCCACCTGACGGGCGAGCAGAATCCGAACTCCCGCCTTGACGAGGTTACCCAGTCGTCAGCGACCCAAGCCATGGTCGGTGCTGGCTTTGCGCGAAAGACCCTGATGGCCGGGTTCACGACGGTCGCAGACCTGGGCGGCGAGAACCAGGCGGTCTTCGCGCTGCGTGACGGGATCAAGCGCGGCGATGTTCCCGGACCGCGCGTGATCGCCGCCGGCTCGGCGGTGTCGATCCACGGCGGCCACGGCGACGTGAACGGCTATTCGGACGAGGTCATGCATGTGCTGCGTCCGGAGTCGGTCTGTTCGGGCGCCGACGATTGCCGACGCGCGGTGCGCGAGCAGGTCTGGCACGGCGCCGACATCATCAAGATCACCGCTACGGGGGGCGTGCTCTCCAATACCGCCGCCGGTCTGGCTCAACAGTTCTCGAACGCAGAGCTGGAAGCGATCGTCGACGCCGCCCACCGCATGGGCCGGAAAGTCACGGCGCACGCCCACGGTGTGGACGGCATCAACAGCTTCCTGAAGGCCGGCGGCGACTCGATCGAGCACGGCACCTTCCTGGACGCCGAGAGCATCGCCTTGTTCAAGAACAACGGCGCCTATCTGGTGCCGACCTTGATGGCCGGCGATTTCGTCTACCGGATCGCCTCGGGTCCGAACAACTTCCTCACCCCCGCCCAGACCGCCAAGGCCCTGGATGCCGGTCCCAAGATGCTGGCCATGGCCCGCCGCGCCCACGAGGGCGGCGTGAAGATCGCCTTTGGCACTGACACGGGCGTCTCGGCCCATGGCGACAACGCCGGGGAGTTCGCCTTGCTGGTCAAGGCCGGCCTGACCCCGCTGGAAGCGATCCAGACCGCTACGGTCAACGCCGCCGATCACTTCTCGATGAGCAACGAGATCGGCAGCCTGGCCCCAGGCAAGGCCGCCGACCTGATCGCGGTGAAGGGCGACCCGCTTAAGGACGTCACCGAACTCCAGCGCGTGACCTCGGTCATCAAGGGCGGCGTGGTCTATAAGTGATCGGATCCTCCCCTTGCCGGGGAGGATTGACCCTTATAGCCCGATCCCCTTCAGCAGGGCCTCAAGCGCGTCCCGGTCGTCGAACCGGGCGCGGACCGGCCAGGGGGTCACGCGTTCGCGCCAGGCCGGCGGCAAGCGCACCCAGTCCTTCTCGGTGGTGACGAGACCCGCCTCATAGACCTCGGCGCGGTCGGCCAGCATCTTTAAGGTCGACTCGCTGTAGGCGCCGTGATCGGGGAAGGGCGCGAAGTCGACCAACTGGCAGCCGGCGGCGGTCAGGGCCTTCTCCACCTTCCAGGGTTTGGCGATGCCGGCGAAGCCGACCTGAGGTCCCTTGGGGACCGGGGCGGCCGCTTCGAGGCGGGCGACCAGCACCGGGATATCCCCGAACTCGACGAGAAGATCGAAGTCCGGCTGCTCCATCTCGACCGGCAGAAGCACGATCACCGCGTCCGCGCGGGACAGGCCGACCTTCAGCGGCTCGCGCATTGGTCCGGCGGGAAACACGCGGCCGTCGCCGAACGGCCACTCGCCGCCGCGGGTCTCGCCGTCGACCACGACCAGAGACAGCGCCTTTCGGATGCTGGGATTCTGGTGGCCGTCGTCCATGACGATCGCTTGAGCGCCGGCCCGGGCGGCCGCCCTGGCGCCGGCCACGCGATCGGCCGCGATCCACATCGGAAAGTCTTGCGCCAGCATCAACGGCTCGTCACCGACGTCGGCGGCGGTGTGACGCGCGGTGTCGACCTGGACCGGTCCCTTCAGCCTGCCGCCATAGCCCCGCGACAGGCCGTGAGCTTCTACACCCCGTTTCGTGAGGGTCAGCAGCAGTTCACGGACAATCGGGGTCTTGCCCGCGCCGCCCATGGTGACATTCCCCACGCAGATCACGGGCGCGCCGACAATCGCTGGGGTTGCGCGCGCGATGCGACGGCGGGTGGCGTCGGCCCACACCCAAGACAGCGGCGTGAGCAGCGCGCGGGTTATCGGCGCGGGCGCGCCGCTCTTGACGTACCACCAGCGGGGGGTGCCGAGTTTCATGGTGCCAGCTCGAGGATGCGCGACAGGCCAGCGCGGGCTTCCTGGTCGCGGCGGTCGACAAAATCGCGGGCGCGAGCAGCGCGAGCGCGCGCCGCCTCGGGGGCGACCAGGTCGGCGGCGATGGCCTGGGTCAGCCCTGTCGGCGGGGTCATCACCACGCCGCCGATCGCTTCCAGGCCGGCATAGGCTGAGGCCCAGTTCTCCACGAAGGGGCCGCTGATCGCGGGGCAATCCAGCCGTGCGGCCTCCAGCGGGTTGTGGCCGCCGATATCGGGAACCAGGCTTCCGGCGACCACGGAAGTTCGCGCCAGACGGAACCAGAGGCCCATCTCGCCCAGGGTGTCGGCGATGACGATATCGGCGGGCTGACCCGGCGACTGGCTGCGGAGCGAGGCCGACAGACCTCGGGCCTTGGCCAAGGTCATGATGGCCGGGCCCCGTTCGACGTGGCGCGGCGCCAGGATCACGCCGGGACGATCCGACAGAGACGCGATCGTATCGAGCGCGATCTCGTCCTCGCCGGGGTGGGTGCTAGCGATCAGCAGCGGTGCGACGGGGAACCGTTCGCGCTCGACCGCCAGGGCGGCCGGATCGACCGGCAGAGGCGCGGCGCCGAACTTAAGGTCAGCCTCGCCGGCGACCTTCCCGCCGAGGGCCTCAAAGCGCGCTTGGGCCCGCGCGTCCTGCGCCAGGATCAGGTCAAAGCTCGCCAGAAGCTGGCGAGCGGCGTCGAAGCGTTGCGACCAGCGCGCGAAACTGCGATCCGACAGCTTCGCCGAAACCAAGGCGAGGCGCGTTCCCGCCGCCTTGGCTTCGAGCAAGAGGTTGGGCCACAGCTCGCTCTCGACGAACACGGCGAGGCTGGGCCGCCACTGCGCCATGAAACGTTTGGCCGCGCTGGGGGCGTCGACGGGGAGATACTGGTGGATCGCGCCCTGCGGCAGGCGTTGGGCCAGCAACGCGGCGGACGTTGTCGTGCCGGAGGTGACCAGCACGGTCACTTTCGGCTTCTCGGCGCGCAGGCGTTCGACCAGCGGCAGGATCGACAGGCTCTCACCGACGCTGGCGCCGTGCAGCCAGACGAGGGGGCCGTCGGGCCTCAGCGCCTTGGACTTGCCGAGGCGTTCGTCCAGGCGCGCAAGGTCCTCCTTTCCCCTGCGGGCGCGGTGCGTCAGCAGGGCCGGCGCGATGGGCTCCAGCAGGCCCGTGACGGCCCGGTAGAGGTTCAGCGCGTTCGGACGGATCACACGACGTCCGCCGGCGCCAGGCGGCACCCGTGCGCGCCGTGGCTGCTTTCGACTTGGATGGTCACGTGGCCGATCTTGAACCGGCTGGCCAGTTCGGCGCAGGCGTCGTGCAGAAACTGGTCGTGGTCTGCGTCCAAAGGACGGACGACGTGGGCGGTCATGGCGGTCTCGGTGGTGCTCATCGCCCAGATATGCAGGTCGTGAACCTCACTGACCCCCGGGCGCGCCGCGAGCCACGTGCGTACCTGGTCGGCGTCAATGCCGCGCGGCGTGGCGTCCAGGGCTAGATCCAGCGAGTCGCGCAGAAGGCCCCAGGTGCCCAGCACGATCACCGCCACGATCACGAGGCTCACCACGGGGTCCAGCCACAGCCATCCGGTGAAGGTCATGGCCAGGGCCGCGAGCACAACCCCGGCCGACACTGCAGCGTCGGCCGCCATGTGCAGGAACGCGCCCCGAACGTTCAGGTCCTCTTTGGACCCCTTCATGAACATCAGCGCCGTTGCGGTGTTGATGACGATGCCGATGGCGGCGACGATCATCACGGGGCCGGTCTCAATCGGCTCCGGCGCGGCGAAGCGGCGTATCGCCTCCCAGGCAATGGCGCCGACCGCGACCAAAAGAAGGGCGGCGTTGCCCAGCGAGGCGAGGATCGTGCCCTTGCGGAGGCCATAGGTGCGCCGCGCGCTGGGCGCGCGCTTGGCCAGAATCGTCGCGCCCCAGGCCAGCAGCAGGCCCAGGACGTCAGACAGATTGTGCCCGGCGTCGGCCAGCAGCGCCAAAGAGTGCGTGAAGATCCCTGCGCCCGCCTCGACGATGACGAAGCCGAGGTTCAGCGCCGTGCCGATTGCGAAGGCGCGGCCGAAGTCCTTGGGGGCGTGATGGTGGTGACCGTGATGATCATGGCCATGGTGGTGATGCCCATGCCCACGCGCGTGGTCGTGACCATGATGGTCATGACCGTGTCCATGATCGTGCGCGTGTCCGTGGGCGTCGTGGGGCATGGGGCTTACATCCCACCAAGGCGGGCGAGGATCAATCTTTGGGCGCGGTTTCGCCGACAATGGCCTCGGCGCGCCTCGAAACGGCGCTCAGTCGCGCGCTCCAGGCCTGGACCAGGGCTTCGGGGTCGTCGTCGCGACCGGCGTGAACCGGGCCGTCCCAAACGATCGCCGCCTTGGCGAAGGGCAGGGGAATGATGGTGCGGTCCCAGGTCTTCAGGCGGATGCAGGGATTGACCGCGACGCCGACGAACAGCACTGGCGCGCCGCTGACCCGGGCCAGCGCGATCGCGCCCTTTTGCATCACCTCGACGGGGCCGCGCGGGCCGTCGGGCGTGATGGCCATGGCGCCGCCGTCCTTCACCCACTTGACCATGTCGCGGAAGGCCTGCTCGCCGCCCTTGTTCTTGTGCGTGTCGGTCTTCTTCAGGGACGATCCCCGGATTGATGGCAGGCCCAGGCGCGCGATCACCCGGGCGATGAACTCGCCGTCGCGGGACTGGCTGACCAGCACCCGGATCTCCGGCTTGTCCCGCCCCTGCGGCCAGGTCGCGGGACCAACCGGAACCCGCGAGTGCCACAGCGCCAGGATCGCGCCGCCGCCGCTGGCCAGGGCCTCGGTCTGGACGCGGTCGGCGATCGCCTGGCCCTCGCGCGTCCAGCGCAGGGTCTTGTAGGTCAGGGCTATGTAGCCCGAGAAGACACGCGTCAGCGCGCCCATCACCCAGGGAGAACGGAGCGGCCTCATGGTTGGGACTCCCCGCCCGCTGGGTTGTCCAGATCCTGAGCCTTGGCGAGGCGGGCATAGAGGCCGCCGGCGCGGACCAGATCGGCATGGGCGCCCGTCTCCACGACTCGCCCCTTGTCAATCACATAGATCCGGTCGGCGTTCTTCACCGTCGACAGGCGGTGGGCGATCAGGATGGTGGTGCGACCGGCCATCAGGCGCTCCAGCGCCGCCTGGACCTGCGCCTCGCTCTCGGTGTCCAGCGCGCTGGTGGCCTCGTCCAGCAACAGGATCGGCGCGTCCTTCAGGAAGGCGCGGGCGATGGCGATACGCTGGCGCTGGCCGCCCGATAGCCTTGCGCCGCCTTCGCCGACCGGGGTGTCATAACCTTCGGGCAGGGCTTGGATGAAGTCATGAGCCGCTGCCTGGCGGGCGGCGGCCTCGATCTCCAGCTGGCTCGCGTTGGGACGGGCATAGGCGATGTTGGCGCGGATCGTATCGTCGAACAGGAACGGCTCCTGGGTGACCAGGGCGATGCGGTCGCGCAAGCTGGCCAGGGTCACCGAGCGTACGTCGTGACCGTCGATGCTCACCGCGCCGGCGTTCACGTCATAGAAGCGCGGGATCAGGTTCAGGATCGAGCTCTTGCCGCCGCCCGAGGGGCCGACCAGGGCCACGGTCTCACCCTTGCGCGCCTGCAGATTGACGTTCGACAGGGCCGGTATGTCGGCGCCGTACGAGAAGGTCACGTCGGCCAGGGCGATCATGCTCTCGCCGGGAGGCAGCGCCTTGGCGTCGGCCGGGTCGACGATGGTCGGGGCCACATCGAGCGCTTCGAAGAGACGACGTGCGGCGGTCAGGCCCTCGCTGAATACGGTCTGCAGGTTGGCGACCTGGCGCAGGGACTGGGCGGCGATGCCGAGCAGGATCACGAACTTGAGGAAGCCCCCGGGCGTGATCGGCGGCAGGGTGAAGGGACCCACCACCAGCGCCCCGGTGATCGCCCGCCAACCGGCGTAGGCGAAAACGGCCGCGATCACGATCTGCGAGAACAGCTCGGTGGCCGGCGCGGCCATGGCGCGGGCGTTGCTGCCCTTGATCAGGTGGCGTTGGCGACGCTCGACCACGGCGGCGACGCGGGCCTCCTCATAGGCCTCCCGGTTCTCCATCTTGACGATCTTGACCCCGTCCAGGCTCTCCATGATGGCTGTGGAGAGGTTCGAGGTCTCGCCCATGGCCCCCTTGGCGGCCTTGGTGGTGCGTTTGGAGAAGTGGCGGATCACACTGCTGACACCCGGCACGATGATCAGCACGCCGGCCGCCAGGATCGGATCGCTGTTGAACAGCGCCCACAGGGTGATGGCGACAGTCAGGCCTTCGCGGACATAGTTGATGACGCCGGTCGTGGCGGCCTCGCGGATCAGGCCCGCGTCGTAAAGCACCGATGCGACATAGGAGCCCGAGTGCGCGCCGCGCAGACGGGCCAGATCCGCGCGGATCAGGCGGCCGAACAGGCGCGTCTGCATGTCGCCGACCACGCCGTTGCCGATGCGGTTGATCAGGCTGGCCTGGATCACCTGGAAGACGCCCCGCGCCAAGGCCAGGCCGGCGATGGTCAGCGGCACCCAGATCAGGGCGCCCGGCTGGGGATGGGCGATCAGCTTGTCGACGGCGGGCTCGACATACTCGGCCAGCATGACGGTGAGCCGCGCCACGATCACGGCGCTGAGCATCGACACCAGGAAGCCCTTCCAGCGCGGCTGGAGGAACTCGCGCCACATCCGGCCCATCAGGGCGCGGTTCGAGGGCTGCGGACGGTCCTGTGCGATCATGGGCGAGGGGTCGGATTTCGGAAGGAGGCTGTCAAGGACGCGCGAGACGCACTGGCGTCGAAAAGCGACGCTCTGAAGGCGGATCGTCGCGCGATTTTGCCTTTCATGGGCGATACCCCTACTTAGAGCCGGAATTTCCGAAGGATCGCGCCGCCTTGGCCAAGTTCGACCTCACCACGCCCTGGGGCCGGTTCAAGACCTATCTCCACTATCTGTGGAACGACCATGCCTATCTGCGGCTCGGCTTTTCCAACGCCCACTGGATCAGTCCGGAACTGGTGCGCGCCAACCAGCCGTGGCCGTTCCAGCTGGCCTGGTGGAAGAAGCGCGGGATCAAGACGATCGTGAACCTGCGAGGTGGCTTTGACGGCAGCTTCTATGCGCTGGAGAAGGACGCCTGCGAGCGGCTGGGCCTGAACTTCGTCGACTTCACCATCACCTCGCGAGAGGTTCCGATCCGTGAGCGGGTGCGCGGCGCCAAGGAACTATTCGACAAGATCGAGTACCCGGCCCTGATGCATTGCAAGTCCGGTGCGGACCGGGCGGGGATCATGAGTGTGTTCTACGCCCACTATCGCCTGGGCCAGCCGATCCGCGAGGCGATGAAGCAGCTGGGGCCGCGCTACCTTCACATCAAACACGGCAATACGGGCGTGCTGGACTACGTGTTCGAGCAGTACCTGGAGAAGGGCGAGCCCAAGGGTCTGAGCTTCAGCGAGTGGGTCGAGAGCGACGACTACGACCCGGTCGAGATGAAGAAGACCTTCCGGGCGGGCATGCTGGGTAAGGTCCTGACGGACAAGATTTTGCGCCGGGAGTAGGCGGACGACTCGCCCCCTCCGGGCCTTCGGCCCTCCTCCCCCATAGGGGAAGAAGGGCGCGCGCCTTGCGACCCCCTATGGGGGCGGCCGACCGCGAAGCGGTCAGGTGGAGGCCAGTGACCCGGCCCCCTTCTACGCTCACCCCTCGCTGCTCGGATCCAGCAGCTTGTGGGCGTGGATGATGAAGTAGCGGGCGTGGGCGTTGTCGACCGTGGCCTGAGCCTTGGCCTTCCAAGCCTTGTGGGCCTCGTCGTAGCTCGGATAGGCGCCGACGAATTCGACTTTGGAGAGATCGCGGAATTCGACGCCCGCGACGTCCTTCAGTTCGCCGCCGACCACGATATGAAGAAGCTGCTTGTCAGGCATTTGGAGCAAGTTCCTGCGAGGAATTGTGATTATGGCAGCTCGATATGCCCGACACGGTTAAGGATCAATGGCGCCAGCACGCGATTGGCGCAAACAAGGCTCGGAACCTGCGGAACGGGCCGATTATAGGCGTAGGGACGGCCCTTGTGATCGCTGAGCGCCGCGCCAGCGCGCCGGCAGATCAGGTCAGCGGCCGCGACGTCCCATTCGCTCTTGGGAGATAGCGCCACCGCCGCGTCGAAAGCGCCGGCGGCCACGAGGCAGGCCCGGTAGGCGATGGAGTTTCGGGTTTCGATCCGCATCGCCGGCCACGGCTCGCGCCAGGCGGGGTGGGCGAACATCTTGGCGTCGCCCAGCATCGCCGCGCCTTCCAGGCGGTCAGTGGCGCTGGGGGCGATCGGTACGCCGTTCAGGGTGGCGGGGCCGTCGAAGGTCGCGGCGTAGGTCTCGTCCAGCGCCGGCGCGTGAACGACGCCGGCGACGGGATGGCCGTTCTCGACCACGGCGATCGACACCGCGAACCAGGGCTTGCCCTTCATGAAGGCGACGGTGCCGTCGATCGGATCGACCACGAATTGCCGTGCGGTGGAGAGGCGGGCGGGGTCGTCGGCGGTCTCTTCGGACAGCCAGCCATAGTCCGGGCGTTCGGCGCGGAGTTCGGTGCGCAGCAGCGTGTCGACGGCGAGGTCGGCGTCCGTGACCGGTGAACCGCCCGACTTGGACCAGATCTTCAGGCCGTTCTCGCGAGCGCCGAGCGCCAATTCGCCCGCCTCCCGCGCCGCAGCGATGATCAGGTCCAGGTCGTTCATTTGCCCGCGATCGCCAGGGCGTCGACCAGCAGCGACGGGCTGTTGCTGGCGCCGCGTAGCTCCAGATCCGAGCCAGGCACGAGGCGGGCGTAGATGTCGATCAGGTTGCCGGCGACGGTGATCTCGGTGACGGGGCCGGTGCGCTCGCCGTTCTCGAACCAGTAGCCCGAGCAGCCCACAGACCAATCGCCCGTATTGCCATTCAGTGAGGGGCCGAACATCGAGGTCACCACAAGTCCCGTCCCTGCATCCTTCATCAGGCCCTGCAGGTCCTGGGCGCCGGGTTGGAGCGTCAGGTTGTGGGTCGAGACGCCGGAAGGGCCCGCCAGACCGCGCGAGGCATGCCCCGTGGTCGTGAGGCCTAGCTGCTTGGCCGCGCTGGTGTTGAGCAGCCAGGTGGTCAGGACGCCGTCTTCGATCAGGGCGCGGGCCTCGGTGGCCACCCCCTCGTCGTCGAACGGGGCAGAGCCCAGGCCGCGCACCCGGTGTGGGTCTTCCAGCAGGTTGACGCCCTTGGCGAAGATCGCCTGACCCAGCTTGTCCTTCAGGAACGAGGTGCCGCGCGCGATCGAGGGACCCGAAATCGCACCCAGCAGCGGACCGATCAGGCTCATGGCCAAGCGGTTCTCGAAGATCACCGGGGCGGTGGTCGAGGCGATCTTGCGTGGGTTCAGGCGGGCGACGGCCTGGCGGCCAGCCTCCATGCCGACGTCGCCCGCCGCCGGCAGGTCGCCGAAGTGACGGGTCGAGCGACCTTCGCCGCCCCGCTCCATGCCTGCGCCCTCGCCGGCGATGGCGGAGGCCGAGATCGAGTGAGCCGTGGCCGCGTGGGCGCCGTGGAAGCCGTCGCTGGTGACCAGGGCCCAGCGTGACGACGACCAGGTGGCCGAGCCGCCGTCGGAATTGGTGACGCCCTTGACCGCACGCGCGTGCTCTTCGGCGGTTCGCGCCTGGGTCTCAAGCGTTTCGGCGGACGGTTCGTAGGCGTCGATCAGGTCGAGGTCCGGGAATGGACCGCGCGCCAGACGATCCTGAGGCGCGAGGCTGGCATAGGGATCCTCCGGCGCCAGACGGGCCATGGCGACGGCGCGTTCGATCAGCTTCGCGCGCGCTTCGGCCGAGATATCCGATCCGGAAACTGTGGCGCTGCGCTGGCCGATGAAGACGCGAAGGCCAAGATCGCGGGCCTCCTCGCGCTCGACTTCTTCTAGGTCGCCCAGCCGGACGGAAACGGAAAGGGATTGGCGCTCGGCGAAGACAGCCTCGGCCGCGTCGGCCCCGGCCTTGCGCGCGGCGGCGACCACGTCATGCAGCAGATTATCGTCCATGGGGTCTTATGGACGTGATCTCCTCCCCCGTGCAACGGGGGAGGACAATTCGCAGCTATCCGATCGCCGACAACAGCAGAGCGACGCCGGCGAAGATGTAGGCCAGCCAGGTGGCCAACATGCCTACCGCGCGTGGGATCGACGCCCCGCCGCTGTTGGACAGGCCGACGGCGTGAATCACACGGCCGGCGAACAGGATGAAACCCACCACGTGGATGGCCAGGGGCGCGGCGCCTGCGACGGCCAGCACCGCGAGCGCCGCCATACCCGAGGGAATGTATTCTGAGGCGTTGCCGAACGCGCGGATCGCGCGGGCTAGTTCGGGAATGCCTTCATCGCCCAGCGCCACCTTGTGTTTCTGGCGGAGGCGCACGACCAGCAACGACAGGATGAGAAGCAGGAAAAGGTTGAGGCCGGCCCACAGCGCTGCGGCGTGGCCCGAGGTGATGGTGTCCATGATCTTTCGTCCCTACGCCCGCTCCCCCCGAGCGGAGCGCCATATGAGGCCTTCCGCTCGGGCTCGGCAACCCGGCGACCTTATCGCGCGCGTTCCCGCGCGATCGGATAGAGCAGGTGGTGGTCGTCGTAGAACGGCGTGCGCTTGTAGAACCAGGCCAGGCGCGCGTCGGGATCAGCGGCGAACTTGGGCTCGGCCGCCAACTTGGCCTCGAACTCTGCCTTCAGCTTCGGATCGGCCGCCATCATCTTCTCGGCCAGGGGGGCGATGGCGTAGGGCTCGATGTATTCCACCCGGCTCAGCACCTCCGGAACCATGCCCCAGGCGAACAGGCTCTCGTTCGACTGCGGCTCTAGCAGCAGGACGACAAGGTCGCCCAGCGGCTGGTCGGTCGACACACGGACCGAGCCCTTGGGGAAGGTCCAATCGCGGGTCTCGGTCGTGACCTTGTCGACGCTGATCTGCACGTGGCCTTCGTTGGCGCGCGTGGCGATCTTGGGATCGACCAGGCGGATCATCTCGACCTTGAGCGTCGTGGCGGCTGGCAGCGTCTCTACGATCACGCCATGCAGCTTCAGGCGATCAATGATGTCGGCGCGGTAGCTGGGCACATAATAGGCGGCCGGGCGTTTGAGCGTCAGCGAGGGCTTGGAGCCATAGAACGGGACGTTCCAGATCTCGGGATCCGCCTCGCCCAGCCAGCGCACTTCCTTCCGGCCGGAGGCGGGGCTGTCGTAGTACTCGTAACGGATGCCCTTGAAGGCCCGCGTGTAGGCCGGCTTGTCGTCGGCGACGAAATTGGCTGGAATCTCGGTCGGGCGCAGGGCGCTGTCGGCGGCGATGGCCGTCCGCAGGTCGCCGCCCTTTTCGGCCAGGAGCTTCATCGCCGTCTCGATGAACACATAGGTCCCGAGCACGCGCTGGGCGTGGGGCTTCAGGCTATGGTTCTCGATCAGGATGGTCGGGACGTGGGCCGCCGCGCCCCAGCCGTTCGAGAAGCGCTCGCCCAGACCCCCGTCCGAGAAGCCGGCCTTGGGATTGTGCTCGTCGACGCCGAACACCAGCTCGCCCGGAATGTGGCCCTCGGCCTCCAGGCTGTTGTTCATGGCGGGCTTCAGCACCCCGTCCAGCCACTGGGCGATGGCCGGGGAGCGGTTCCAGACGCCGTTCTCGCCGTTGAAGCCGTAGGTGACGTCGTACTGGTAGTCCATGCCGTCGGTCACGTGGACGTCGACATAGAGATCGGCCTTGTACTTGGCCTGCAGGCGCTTCAGGGCCCGCATCTCCGGCTGGTCCAGCTTCATGAAGTCGCGGTTGAGGTTCTGGTTGGTCGCGGTGTTGCGCCAGCCCTGGATGCGCGGCCCGCGCTGGTTGGGGCGGGAGTAGGGGCCCGAGCGTTCGTGTCCGTCGACCGACAGGATCGGGATCAGGACCAGGTTGACCTTGTCCAGCAGGCCGTCCTTGCCGTGGAACGCCATATCCCGCAGCAGCATCATGCCGGCGTCCTTGCCGTCGATCTCGCCGGGGTGGATCCCGGCCTGGACCAGCAGCAGCGGCTTCTTGGGATCCAGCTTGTCGCCGTCCTTGCTGGCGATCACCGCGAAGATCTCACGGCCCTGCGGCGAGACGCCGAAGTCCTCGACGCGGATCAGGGGGCTGGCCTTGTCCAGCTTCTGGAACCAGGCGCGGGTGTCGGCGTAGCTCGGCGAGAAATTGTGTTCGGCGTCGGCCTCGAACGGCGTCACCCACGGATCGGCCTTGTCTCGGATCAGAGCTTGGCTAGCGCCCTGCCAGTGCGGCGCCGGCGGCAGGAAGGCTTGGTCCCATGGGGCTTTGGAGGGCGGGGTCTGGGACATTGCGGGGGCTCCCAAGGCAAGCAGGGTTATAGCGAGAAGGGCTGTCGTGCGCATGGAGCGAAGTCGTCGCGCCTCCCGCGTCCGATGACAACCCACTTAGCAGCCGATCAGCGACCGAAACGCCGAGTAAGCGCTAAGGGCCTTCGCTCCGAGGGCAGGCCGCTGTCGGGCGTACGAAGCCTCAGGGCTGTGCGTCGCGTGAAACCGTTTCGACGAGGCTTCAGATCGAAGGCAATCTGAGGAAAGAGGCGACATTGACCGACAGCATCAGCACCATCAGTCCAAGGTTCGCCGCCTTGTTTCGCGTCAGCATGATCGCGCCGATGCAGGCGAAAAAGGTCAGCGGCTGCCAGCTCTGCGACAGGTTGGTCCAGAAGGCGAGCCGTTGAGCGAAACCCGCAGGCGTCAATGACGGCGTCAACTCGAACATCACCAAGCCGGCTATGGCGATACAGGCCATGATCAGCCGACGGTGCCGCAAGTAGACGGCGTCGAGATCGGGCTCTTGCGACAGGTCGCGAGGCAGGACGATCGCGGCTGCCAGATAGTAGAGCGATGCTGAAAAAAGGCTCATGACGACAACGAGATAGTTCAGCGGGCGGTCGTTGTAGAGCAGATAGGCCGTCACCCAGAAGCCGCACAGATCCGTCAGCAACACCGCGATCAGGACGGGTGTCAGCAGTCCGATACGGACGCCCTTCGAATCATGGGTCAGCCGGGCGACGCCGCCGATGATCTCGACCACCGACAGGCCCAGAACCAGCCCGTAAAGCGAAAAGAAGAACTCGAACCCGCTCATCAATGGCCCCCCGACCGTTGTTGCGCCTTGAGTCTATTTCCAGATCGGCCGGCCGTCACCCGGTAGGCCCAGCTTCGCCCACTTCTCGCTGACGGCGTCGACGACGGCTTGGTCCATGCGAATCTCCTCGCCCCATTCGCGCTTGGTCTCGGGCGGCCACTTGTCGGTGGCGTCGAGGCCGATCTTGGAGCCGAGGCCGCTCTCGGGCGACGCGAAGTCGAGGTAGTCGATCGGGGTGTGCTCGATCACCGTGATGTCCCGCGCGGGGTCCATCTTGGTGCTGATCGCCCACATCACGTCCTTCCAGTCGCGGGCGTTGATGTCGTGGTCCACGACGATCACCCACTTGGTGTACATGAACTGGCGCAGATAGCTCCACACGCCCAGCATCACGCGCTTGGCGTGGCCGGGATAGGCCTTCTTCATCGACACCACGGCGATGCGGTAGCTGCAGCCCTCGGGCGGCAGCCAGAAGTCGACGATCTCGGGGAACTGCTGGCGGATCAGCGGGATGAACACCTCGTTCAGCGCCTCGCCCAGCACACTGGGCTCGTCCGGCGGCCGGCCGGTGAAGGTGGTCAGGTAGATCGGGTCCTTGCGCATGGTGATCGCCGTCACCTGGAAGACCGGGAACTTCTCGACGCTGTTGTAATAGCCGGTGTGGTCGCCGTAGGGGCCCTCGTCGGCGAACTCGTCCAAGAGGACATGACCCTCGATCACGATCTCGGCGTGGGCCGGGACCATCAGCGGCACGGTCTTGGCCGGGACGAGGTCGACCTTGGCCCCGCGCAGCAGGCCCGCGAACTGATACTCCGACAAGGTGTCGGGCACCGGCGTAACGGCCGCCAGGATGGTGCCGGGATCCGCGCCCAGCACGGCGCAGGCGGGCAGGGGGTCCTTGTTGCCCGCCTTCTTGTGGCGAGCGTAGTGCTGGGCGCCGCCGCGATGGGCCAGCCAGCGCATGACGCACTTGTCCTTGCCCAGCACCTGCATGCGGTAGATGCCGAGGTTGAAGTCGTCCTCGCGGTCCTTGCTGGGGCCCTTGGTCACGACCAGCGGCCAGGTGATCAACGGCGCGGGCTCGCCCGGCCAGCAGGTCTGGACCGGCAGCTTGGTGAGGTCGATCTGGTCGCCGGTCAGGACGACCTCCTGCACGGGAGCCTTCTTCACCGTGCCAGGGCGCATGCTCATGACCGTCTTGGCCAGGGGCAGCATGTCGAGGGCGTCCTTGAGGCCCTTGGGCGGCTGGGGCTGGCGCAGGAAGGCCAGGAGTTCGCCGACCTCGCGCAGTTCGCCCGCCGTCTCGCGCGGTTCACCGCCCAGGGTGACGCCCATGGCCACGCGCTTGACCGTGCCGAACAGGTTGGCGAGCGCTGGCATCTCCGAACGCGAGCCGTCTGGCAGCAAGACGTGCTCGAACAGCACCGCCGGACCGCCGGTCGCCAGAAGCCGTGTCTGGATCTCGGTCATCTCCAGGACGCTGGACACGGGTTCTCTGACCCGGACCAGTTCACCCTTGGCCTCCAGGACATCGATGAATTCGCGCAAGGATCGGTAGGCCATGGGAATGCTCGTACTGAAAACGTCTAGTGGGCTACGGCCAGGTCGTCGGCGTGGATCATGGGACCTTCGGTGAAGCCGAGTTCGGCCTCGATGGCGTCGGATCGCAGTCCGGCGATGCGCTGGGCGTCGGCGCTGTCGTAGCGGACGATGCCACGCGCGATCTCGCGGCCGGTCTCATCGCGGACGCGGACGGCGTCGCCCTTCTCGAACGGACCCTCGATCGCACGCACGCCCGCCGACAGCAAGCTCTTGCCGGACTCCAGCGCCTTGGCCGCGCCGGCGTCGACCGTGACCCAGCCCTGCGGCGCCAGCGAGCCGGCGATCCAGGCCTTGTAGGCGGCGGCGGGCGACGCCCCGGCCTCGATCAGCGTCGCCTTCTCGCCGGCGGCGATGGCGGCCAGCGGGCGCGGGCGCGAGCCCAAGGTGATCAGGGTGGCGCAGCCGGCGGCTCGGGCGATACGAGCGGCGGCGATCTTGGTGGCCATGCCGCCGGTGCCGACCCCGGCGGCGGCGTTGGCCCCCTCGGCCATGCCGGCGATCTCGGCCGTGATCTCGCTCACCAATGGGATGTGCTGGGCCTTGGGGCTCTTGCGCGGGTCTGCGGTGTAGAGGCCATCGATGTCCGACAGCAGGACCAGAAGATCGGCGCCGGCCATTTGGGCCACGCGCGCGGCCAGCCGGTCGTTGTCGCCGTAGCGGATTTCCTCGGTGACGACCGTGTCGTTCTCATTGACCACCGGGACGACGCCCAGGCCCATCAGGGTTTCGGTCGTGGCGCGAGCGTTCAACCAGCGACGGCGGGTCTCGGTGTCGTCGCGGGTCAGCAGGATCTGCGCGACACCGGCGCCATGGGGCTCGAAGGCTTCCTCCCAGGCGCGCATCAACAGCGACTGCCCGGCGGCGGCGGCGGCCTGCTTTTCGGGCAAGGTCGTCTTGCGGCCGGTGAGCCCCAGTCGTCGCCGCCCAAGCGCCACGGCGCCCGACGAGACGACCAGGACCTGCTTGCCGGCGGCGCGCAGGGCCGCAGCGTCGGCGCAGAACGCGTCCAGCCAGGCGCGGTCGGCCGCGCCAGTGTCATCGTCAACCAGCAGGGCCGAGCCGACCTTAAAGACGATGCGACGCGCGTTCTGGAACGCCTCGGCCGCTTGGCTCACGGCGTCCAGCCTCCGGGGGTCTCGTCGACGTGATCCTCGTCGTCCGCGATCTCTTCCTCAAGGTCGCCGCGGCGGATGCGGACCTGCCGATAGGCCGCGCGCAGCAGTTCGGTGACGCCCTGGCCCGAGACCCCCGACACCAGGCGCGGCTTGACGCCCGCGACAGCCTCAAGCTCGGCGACCTTCTCGGCGAGGGTTTCCTCATCCAAGGCGTCGATCTTATTCAGGGCCAGGATCTCGGCCTTGTCGGCCAACTCGTCGCCATAGGCTTCAAGTTCGCCCCGGATCGTCTTGTAAGCCTCTGCGACGTTCTCCTGAGTGGCGTCGATCAGATGGATCAGGGTCGCCGACCGTTCGACGTGACCGAGGAAGCGCGTGCCAAGACCCGCGCCTTCGCTGGCCCCCTCGATCAGGCCGGGGATGTCGGCCAGAACGAAGCGCTCGCTGCTCGACAGGTCCACGACGCCGAGGTTCGGAGTGAGGGTGGTGAACGGGTAGTCGGCGATCTTGGGCTTGGCGGCGCTGGCCGCGGCCAGGAAGGTCGACTTGCCGGCGTTGGGCAGGCCAACGAGGCCGACATCGGCGATCAGCTTCAGCCGGAGCCAGATCCAGCGCTCCTCGCCCTCCTGACCGGGGTTGGCGTATTTTGGGGCCTGGTTGACCGGGCCCTTGAAGTGCAGATTGCCCCAGCCGCCATTGCCGCCCTTGGCCAGCAGGATGCGCATGCCGGCGTGGTCGAGATCGGCGATCAGGGTCTCCTTGTCCTCTTCCAGCACCTCTGTGCCGACGGGGACCTTCAGGACAACATCTTCGCCGGCCGCGCCATGACGCGCGCGGCCCATGCCGTGCACGCCCGTGCCGGCCTTGAAGTGCTGCTGGTAGCGATAGTCGATCAGGGTATTGAGGCCCTCTACGGCCTCGATCCACACGTCGCCGCCGCGACCGCCATCGCCGCCGTCCGGGCCGCCGTACTCGATGTACTTCTCGCGGCGGAACGACACCGATCCGCCGCCGCCGTTACCGGAGCGGATGTAGATCTTGCATTGGTCCAAGAATTTCATGGGGTCCTTTTGTCCCAAGGCGTCCCGTACGTCGAGCCCAAAGGCCGCCTCGCGCCGCTAGACCCGTGACGCTTGGTCACGCCAGAGCGTTGCGGGATTGTGCGATGCGCGGTTGCGATCGTGACGAAATGTTAAAGTAGAAAGTGCGACAAAGTGTCTTGGCAGCAAAACCGCCGTTTTTTCTATGGCGGAGCAGGAGGCTGACCTTGGCGGGCGAAGAACAGCGCGAGGCGTTGCTGGCGAGGGATCTGGTGGATCTGTCGACGCAGGAGCTTCACCGTAAGTATAGCGCCGAGGCGTCCACGCACCGCAACATTCTGATCAGCCGCGGGACTGGGGTCGCGCCCCAGTGGCGTGACTTCAAGGTTTTCCTTGAGGAGGTGGGCCAGAAGCCTTCCGCCGATCATAACCTCGTGCTGCTCAACCGGTACGAACGCACCTATGGGCCGGGCCGAGCGCGCTGGATGACCGCCGAGGAGCAGGCCGCCCACGAAGTTGAGTTCGATCGCCTCCGCGCCGAACAGATGCGCGAGGAGCAGCTGTTGCTGCATCAGACCGCCGCGGCGAAGCGCGCGAGCGCGCCGGGCGCGCCTTCGTTCGGCCAATGGACCCCGATGGGCGGAAAACAGGTCGCCTACACCGAGGTCGCCAGGCGCTTGGCCATTCCAGTCAACGCCTTGTCGAGAACCATGCCGCCTGGCGCGAACGCCGACGAACTGGTCAAGCGCGCTGCGGCGTCCAACGACCTGATCAACGAAAACGCTACTTGGCTGCCGCCGGATCCGGTTCGCAAGGCGGGGTTCTTCGAGGCCTATCGCATCTGGCATCTCCAGGTTCAGCCCCAGTTCGCCCGCGCCGCGACGCCGACCTTCCTGTTTCTCTACATCGCGCTGCCGGTGATGAAGCAGTGTCGCGACGAGCTGATGGACCTGGATCTATGGAATCCGCTGGGTCAGCGCGCGCTGAACGCTCGCGACAATCACCCGGCCTGGAAGAAATACACCGAGTTCATGCCGCGCGCTCAGGTGGCGATGATGGAGATTCCCATCTACGCCACCTACTCCCTGCTCAGCGACCTGGACGCGCTTTGCGAGCGGATCACCACAGCCGAAAAGCGCTTCCGCGAAGGCCCGCAGAAGGTGATCCACACCCACCGCGCGGCCTAGGGCGCGAGGCGATCAGGCCAGCCAGACCATCATTCTCGTCGCCGCCAGTTCGCCGCGCGCGATCGACGGCTTGTGCTCGACGACGCCCGTATACAGAAACCCGGCCTTGACCAGCACGCGCCCAGACGCCGCGTTGTCGGCGAAGTGGCCCGCGGTCACGTACCGCTTGCTCCAGCGGGAACGCGCCCAGTCCAAGGCGCCGCGAGCGGCCTCGGTTGCATAGCCGCGACCCCAGTAGGGCCGGCCAATCCAGTAGCCCATCTCCACCGGCCCGTCCGGATTGGTGAAGAGGCCGATCACCCCGATCAGGCCTTCTTCGCCCAACTCGATAGCGAAGGTGTTGTCGCGCCGACGATCCTGGGTTCCGCACCGTGCGACGAAATCCTCGGCGTGGCTGCGGGTGTAGGGCGAGGGCATGCGCGTGGTCATGCGCGCCACGTCGTGATCCACGCAGAAGGCCGCCACGCGCTCGATGTCGGCCAAGGCCGGCACGCGCAGCGTCAACCGCTGGGTTTCAATGACGGGTTTTTCTTCGATGACGCTCATCGGCGCCTCCCAGGGATTCTCCGGCCCTCTTTCGTTCGGGACCGTGACGCCGCCATGGCGAAGCTTGTTTCGGCGGCGAGACAAAACAAAAGCGGGGAGCCCGGCGTCCGGACTCCCCGCTAGAGATCGTCTGTCCGGATCGTCTTCTTGCGAAGCACGATCCGAAGAAACCCTGGTTCGTGCTTACTCGGCCGGCTGAGCGGCCGGGGTCACGGTCACGTAGGTACGGTTGTGCTTCTTGGTCACGAAGCCCACCGCGCCCTGCACGAGCGCGAAGAGGGTGTGATCCTTGCCCATGCCCACGCCCGAACCCGGGTAGAACTTGGTGCCGCGCTGACGCACGAGGATGTTGCCGGCGAGAACCTTCTCGCCGCCGAACTTCTTCACGCCAAGGCGCTTCGACTCTGAGTCGCGACCGTTGCTGGACGAGCCGCCTGATTTCTTGTGAGCCATCTTGCTCTCCTACCTTAGAAGGCGTCGCCCTTAGGCTTCGCCTTCCTCCGTCTTGGCGGCGGCCTTCTTAGGGGCGGCCTTCTTCTTCGGGGCGGCTTCGGCCTTGGCCGGCGCAGCTTCGACCGGAGCCGGGATCGTCGCCGGAACGGCGGCGTCGCCGAGGCCGCGGGCGCGGGCGTCGAGGATGACCTTCGGGGTCAGGTCGATCGTGCCTTCCCACTTGGCTTCCTTGCCGGCGCCGGTGACCGACGTGACGCGCACGACGGATTCGAACTGGCGGTGACCGCGGGTGCGGCGATAGCCCTGACGGCGGATCTTCTTGAAGATCTTCACCTTCTCACCCTTGCGGGTTTCGATCAGGGTGCCGGAGACGACAGCGCCGTCCACGGTGGGGGCGCCGACCGTCACGGCCTCGCCTTCGCCAAGCATCAGGACTTCACCGAAGGCCACGGCAGCGCCGGGTTCACCTTCGAGCTTTTCGACCACCAGCAGGTCGCCGGCTTGAACCCGGTACTGCTTGCCGCCGGTTTTGATCACCGCGTACATAGGTTAGCGCCTTAAAAACGTGCGTTCGCAAAATAGGGAACGCCCGCTCGGAAACCCGGCGGGCGAAGAGGGCGCGACTTATACAGCCCAAGGCCCGGGAGTCAACGGCGTAGCAGCGGATTCAGCGAAGGTCCGCGACGAAAGCTCGCGGGACGGCGGGTAACCCCTGGCATGTTACTTTATAACACGCTATATGCCCTCTCGTGACCTCGACCTTCTTCGCATCGATCGCCGCCACCGGCTTCGCCGTGGCCTTCCTGCACGCCGCGCTGCCGACCCACTGGCTGCCGTTCGTGCTGGTGGGCCGCGCACAGAAATGGTCGACGGGCCGAACCCTGGGTGTGACCTTGCTGGCGGGACTGGGTCACGTGGGTCTGACAATTGCGCTGGGCCTGGCGCTGGTGATGGCCGGCCTGGCTCTGCAGCCATCGCTTGGAGGCCTTTTCCACTGGATCGTGGGCGGGCTGATGATGGCGATCGGCGTATTCTATGTCGTGCGGGGCCGGCACAATCATGCGCTGCCCGAGGCGAGCCGCCGCGCCTACGCCTCGGATCGGGCCGCGATCGCCGCCCTCGTGACTTTGCTGACCCTTTCGCCGTGCGAGGCGTTCCTACCTTACTATCTAGCGGGCATGGAGCACGGCTGGCAGGCCTTTCTTGTGCTGAGCGCCGTTCTGATGGCCGCCACCGCCGCCGGCATGCTGATCTTCACCAGCCTGAGCCTCGCCGGGTTCAAGCGCCTGGGCCTGCAGTGGGTCGAACGCTACGAGGAAACCATCCTGGGCGTGGCCCTGATCCTGGTCGGTCTGGCGGTTGCTTTCCTCAAGACGTAAAGGCGGCTTTCGCTCAGCGGCCCGGGCGCCTAAATAGCGGCCATGACCCAGACTGTTCCGGCCTCCGGCAAGATCCCCGTCACTGTGCTCACCGGCTATCTCGGCGCCGGCAAGACCACTTTGCTCAATCGCATCCTCACCGAGGAGCACGGCAAGCGGTACGCCGTGATCGTCAATGAGTTCGGCGAGGTCGGCATCGACAACGACCTGGTGGTCGGCGCCGACGAGGAAGTTTTCGAGATGAACAACGGCTGCGTCTGCTGCACGGTGCGCGGCGACCTGATCCGGGTTCTCCAGGGCCTGATGAAGCGGAAGGGCGGCTTCGACGCGATCATCGTCGAGACCACGGGCCTTGCCGATCCCGGCCCGGTCGCCCAGACCTTCTTCGTCGACGATGACGTCAAGGCCCGTACCGCGCTGGATTCGGTGACGGCGGTGGTCGACGCCAAGCACATCTTGCTGCGCCTGTCGGACAGCAAGGAGGCCGTCGAGCAGATCGCCTTCGCCGACCAGATCGTGCTGAACAAGACCGACCTCGTCTCGGAAGACGACCTTCGCCATGTCGAGGCGCGTATCCGTCGGATCAATCCGCTGGCTCCGATCCATCGCGCGCAGCGCTCGAACGTTCCGCTGGACGCGATTCTGGGCAAGCACAGCTTCGACCTGGAGCGGATCACCGACCTGGAGCCGGACTTTCTCAATCCGGCCCACGGCGAGCCAGGTCACGTGCACGACGAGCACTGCGACCATCATCATCACGATCATGACCACGTGCATGACGAGCATTGCGGTCACGACCACCACCACCATCATCATCACGACGCCAAGAGCGACGTCCACGATGACGGCGTGAAGGGGATCTCGCTGACGCTGGACAAGCCGGTCGACGGCCAGAAGATCACCGCCTGGCTCAACGACCTGCTGGCCCGTCGCGGCCCCGACATCCTGCGCGCCAAAGGCATCATCGACGTGAAGGGCGAGGACAAGCGCCTTGTCTTCCAGGCGGTGCACATGATCCTGGAAGGCGACTTCCAGCGCGAATGGACCGACAAGGACAAGCGCTACAGCCGCATGGTCTTCATCGGCCGCGACCTGGACGAGGCCGAGCTGCGCGCCGGCTTCGAGGCGACGGCGGCTTAATGGGGCTTTGAATCCTCCCCCTGGCAGGGGAAGTGGTCGCGAAACGATCGGAGGGGGAGTCCTCTTGGGTCTCGCCTCTTCCCTCCCCGTCACCTCTTCGAGCCGACACCTCTCCCTTAGGGAGAGGATTTCAGACAAACAAAAAGCCCCGGAGCCTGAGCTCCGGGGCTTTCGTGTTCTTGGCTGTCGCCGAGGATCCTTAGTGGATGTCCTCGTTGATCAGGCCGACCTTGAACCAGCCCGAGGTCTGCAGCTGGTTCAGCACGCCCATGAAGTCGGCGTACAGCACGTCGGCGTCGGCGCGGATCATGATGCGCTGTTCGTCCTTGGCGCCGGCTTGGCCGGTCGCGGCGAACTTGGCGTTCAGATCATACTCGAGGTTGTCGAGGCTGCTCTGCTTGTCGGCGATGAAGATCGCGCCCGACTTTTGGATCGAGATGAAGACCGGTTCCTTCGGCTTCGGCGCGTTCGGGGGCGGCGGAACCGCCGGGGGCAGGTCGATCTTGATCGAGGTCACGGCCATCGGAACGGCGACCATGAAGATGATCAAGAGCACCAGCAGAATGTCAACGAAGGGCGTGACGTTGATTTCGGAGTTCTGGCCCAGATCGTAACGGCCACCACCGCCGCCAGCAAGTTTAGCCGCCATAGCCTGCACTGTCTCCCAGAAGGCTGCGCGCTCCGCGCACGCCTGAAATGTCGTTACCTCGCCACGTCTGGCGCAGACGGGCGCGGAAGTAAAGCCCGACGACGCGGCGCAATAGCAACCCCCTTTTTGACTCTTTTTGGCGGAACGCCGTTCGAATGGGCGCCGGGGCGGGGCGGGGTTCGCGCGACGCGCGAATGTGACGCTTTCCGAAAGAGTCTAGTCGCCGCGATCCTCCTGTCTTATCTCGCGCGCATGATCTTTTCCTTCGACGCTTTCGTCACCAGCGCCCTGTTCGACCGCTTCGGCCGGGCCATGTTCGCCCTCGGGGACGGCACGGTCCGCCTGCAGACCGACGAGGGATTTGTCACGGTCGAGGCGCATGGCGGCCCGCTCGGCGGCGCCGTTCTGGCGGCGGCGGTCCACCCCAGTGGCGTGGGGATCGTCACCGGTGGCGACGACGGCCGAGTGGTCTGGAGCCGAATCGAGGGGGGCGAAGTCGTCGCCACCTTGATCGCCGAGGTGAAGAACAAGTGGATCGAGCACGTGGCCGCCAGCGCCGCCTCGGGCCTGATCGCCTTCACGGCCGGCAAGGACGTCCATGTCCGTGACGTCGGCGACCCGGCCTTCGCGCGCGCGTTCGCGCATGAGAAGACGGTGTCGGGCCTGACGTTCGAGCCCAAGGGCCGCCGCCTGGCCTCGGCGACTTACGGCGGCGCCTATCTCTGGTACGCGCGGATCGCAGACCAGAAGCCGGCGATTCTCAAATGGGCCGGCAGCCACATCGCCGTGGAATTCAGCCCGGACGGCAAGTTCCTGATTTCGTCCATGCAGGAAAACCAGCTGCATGGCTGGCGGCTGTCGGATGGCAAGGACATGCGGATGGGCGGCTATCCGTCCAAGATCAAGAGCGTGGCGTTCTTCGACAAGGGTAATCTGCTGGCTACGGCCGGCGCTTCGGGCGCGGTCATCTGGCCGTTCGCCGGCGCCAATGGGCCTATGGGCAAGGAAGCCGCCGAGATCGGCTTCTCCCGCGATTCGATGGTCGTTCGAGTGGCGGGGATCGACGCTCAGCCGGTCTGTATCGCGGGTCAGGACAACGGCAAGATCTGGGCGGCTCACATGCGCAATGGCCGGATCGAAACCCTCAAGGCCGAGAAGGGCGCGTCCATCAGCGCCCTGTCGGTCAGCGCCGACGGGAAGAAGATGGCCTGGGGCGACGAGAGCGGCGAGGCCGGGGTGCTCGAGATCCCCGACCTGTCCGGTCCGCGCCAGTTTGCGGGATAACGTCCATCCGACCTCGCCGGGGAAATCGGAAGCAAGACGTCAGAAACCCTTCAGCTCCGCCCATTCCTCGAACGGCGCTCGGCGCGACCGGAAATTGTTCACCGGCGCATCGGCGTCGCGGTAGCCCAGCGCCATGCCCGAGAACAACATGTGGCCTTCGGGTAGGCCGACATGCTCGTCGACCAGCTTGTTGTAGTGCGACCAGAACTCCTGCGGGCAGGTGTCGAGGCCGCGCTCGACGGCCAGAAGCATGAAGGTTTGCATCAGCATGCCGACATCGCTCCACTGCGGCGGGCCGCAGCGACGGTCGATCGAGAAGAACAGCTGCACCGGCGCGCCGAAACCCTGGCCGTTGTTGGCGAACCACTGCAGGCGCTGCAGCTTGTCCTCGCGCGGAATGCCCAGCGCGCCGTACATGTCCTCGCCGACCTGGAAGCGGCGGCTGCGCAGCGGCTCCCACAGGTTGGCGGGATAGACGTCGTACTCGGTGGGATCGGGCGAGGCCACGCGCTGCAGCATGGCGGCCTTCAGCGCCTCCAGCGGGGCGCCGCCCACGACCTGCACGCGCCAGGGTTGGAGGTTGCCGCCCGACGGGGCTCGCGCGGCGGCTTCCAGCAGCACGCGGATCAGTCCGGCGTCGACCGGATCGGACTTGAAGGCGCGCACCGACATGCGGCGGTTCACGGCGTCGATCACGTCCATCGATAGCTCCCTTACCCAGATATGTTTATGCCGCGCGACAGCGGCGTTTGCTGTGGTTAGCATCCGTCCGCTGCGTCAAGACAAGTGGGGCGTTTCGTGCGGCGGCTTTTGCGCAATCTTCTGCTGGCCTTGTTCCTGGTGCTGGTCGCCGGCCCTGTGGTGGCGGTGATTCTCTACCGCTTCATCCCGCCGCCGGTGACCCCGCTGATGGTCATCCGCGCCGTCGAGGGGCGCGGCTTGGATCATCGCTGGCGGTCGATGGACAAGATTTCCCCGACCTTGCCGCGCGCCCTGATCGCCGCCGAAGACGCCAAGTTCTGCGACCATCGAGGCTTCGACTTCGAAGCCCTGCAGAAGGCCTACGAGAACAATGAGTCGGGCCGCAAGATCCGAGGCGGCTCGACGATCAGTCAACAGACCGCCAAGAACGTCTTCCTGTGGCCAGGGCGCTCCTATGTCCGCAAGGGCCTGGAGGCTTGGTTCACGGTGCTGATCGAGACCTTCTGGGGCAAGCGGCGGATCATGGAGGTCTATATGAACTCCATCGAGTACGGCTCGGGCATCTATGGCGCCGAGGCCGCCGCGCAGCGTTATTTCGGGGTTAGCGCCGACAAGCTGACTCAAGCCCAGTCCGCGCGGCTGGCGGCCATCCTGCCCAGTCCGCTCAAGTGGAAAGTGATCAAGCCCGGCAAGTACGTGGCCAAGCGCAGCAAGAAGATCGGCAAGGCCTCCGGCGCTGTGCGGCGCGACGGGCTGGCCGACTGCCTGAGTTGAGACGGAGATTCTGGAATGCCGATCGCGCCAGGCCCCACGCTGGAGACCGAACGTCTGATTCTGCGTCCGCCGGCCGACGAGGATCTGGACCGCTGGGCGCAGATGATGGCCGATCCGGTCGCGGCGCGCTTCATCGGGGGGCAGCAGCCCCGGGCGACGGCGTGGCGGTTCATGGCGACCATGGCCGGCTCCTGGGCCCTGAACGGTTTTGGCATGTTCTCCGTCATCGAGAAGGATTCCGGACTGTGGCAGGGCCGTATCGGACCCTGGCGTCCCGAAGGCTGGCCGGGGACCGAGGTGGGCTGGGGGCTTCACCCTGACGCCTGGGGGCGCGGCTACGCCGTTGAGGCCGCGACGGCGACGATCGACTGGGTCGTGGATCACCTGGGATGGACCGACATCATTCACTGCATCGATCCGGAGAATACGCCCTCGCAGGCGGTGGCCCGGCGGCTGGGGTCGATCAATCGCGGCCCCGGACGCCTGCCGCCGCCGTTCGAGGACCATGTCGTCGAGATCTGGGGCCAGACCGCCGATCAGTGGCGCGCGCGCTGAAGCAGAAGCCTTAGTCGACCGCCAGGATCACGTCAGCGGCGGCGATCGAGACGCTGACCGCGTCGCCGGGCGCGAGGTTCCAGCCGGCCGCGCCGGCCTCGACGGTGGCCACGAGAGATTTGCCGCCCGACAGGCCGATCACCAACTCGGCGGCGTCGTCTCCCGCCTCGCGGTCCAGGATCCGTCCATCCAGATGGTTCTCCGCTGGTGCGCCGTCCAGCCGGACGAAGCTGGACTTGATCAGGGCGATGGCGGGACGGCCGGGCGCGAGGCCCAGGTCCTCGACGCTGCGCCGGGTCACCCGCGCGGTGAAGCCTAGGCCCTCGCCAGCGTCGAGAGACACCGAAGCGGTGACGCCGTCCTCGGCCACCGTCGTCACCACGCCGCGCAGGGCGTTGCGGGCGCTGGTGCGCAGGCCAAGGCTCCATAGTTGCTCAACCTCGCCAGCCAGATCGGACTCAAGGCGCGCGAAAGCGGCGCTGACCTCGCGTTCCGCAGCCCGGAAGGCGCGGATCACGGCCTGGCCTCGCGCGGTCACCTGGGCCGCGCCGCCAGTGCGTCCGCCGGGCGCGGCGCTGACCAGCGGGGCGTCGAACAGGTTGTTCAGCGCCTGCACGCCGTCCCAGGCGCCCTTATAGGACAGGCCGGTCTCCTTCGCAGCGGCGCTAATCGAGCCGTGCCGCGCCACGGCCTCGAGCAAGGCGATGCGCTCCAGGCCCACGCGCGCCAGCCCGCCGCGCTTGAGAACCAGCGAGGCGCTGAAGTCGGTGTCGCTGCTCACTGGTCGGACCTGGCTTTCATCGTTATGTAGTTTGGCTGCATAACCGCTGCGCTGACCTCAGAGGCATACCAGATGATGGCTCGCCGTCCGATGCTGATCGCCGCCCTGCTCGGCGTCTGGTCTCTGACCTTCGCCGGCGCGGTCCTGGCCGGCGAGACCAAGGTGGCCGTCGCCGCCAACTTCACCGAGCCGGCCAAGGCGATCGCCGCGCGCTTCAAGGCCCGGACCGGTCATGACGCCGTGCTCAGCTTCGGATCGTCGGGTCAGTTCTACACCCAGATCGCCAACGGCGCGCCGTACGAGGTCTTCCTGTCGGCTGACGTGGAGCGCCCCCAGAAGGCGGAGGTGGAGGGCTTGGCGGTTACCGGCTCGCGCTTCACCTATGCGACCGGGCGCCTCGTACTGTTCAGCCGGACGCAGGGCCTCGTTGACGGGCGGGGCGCGGTGTTGTCGCGCGGTGGGTTCGATAAGCTGGCCATCGCCGATCCTAAGGCCGCGCCCTACGGCCAGGCGGCGGTTGAAGCCCTGACCAAGCTCAAACTCTACGAAGCCCTAAGGCCAAAGATCGTCACGGGCGCCTCGATCACCCAGGCCTTTCAGTTCGTCCAGACCGGCGCTACGGAGCTTGGCTTCGTGGCGCTGTCGCAGGTCGTAGACGACAAGAGGGGCTCGCGCTGGCTCGTGCCGGCCGCGAACCACACGCCGATCGATCAGCAGGCCGTGCTGCTGAAGACGGGCGCGAACAGCGACGCCGCCAAGGCCTTCCTGGCGTTCCTCAAGAGCGCCGAGGTCAAGGCCATCATCCGGCGCTACGGTTATGAGGTGCGTTGACCGTGGGTGAGGTGCTGTGGTTGACGGCGAAGCTGGCGGGGATCACCACCGTGCTCCTGCTGTTGCTGGCCACGCCGCTGTCCTGGTGGCTGGCGCGGGGCCGTTCGCCGCTGCGGACGCCCGTCACCGCCATCGTCGCCTTGCCGATCGTCCTGCCGCCGACCGTGCTGGGCTTCTACCTGCTGATCGCGCTGGGGCCGAACAGTCCCCTGATGGCGTTGCTGCAGCCCTTCGGCGTGCGGACCCTGGCTTTCACCTTCGAAGGGTTGGTCATCGGATCGCTGATCTATTCGCTGCCCTTCGCCGTCCAGCCGCTGCGCAACGCCTTCCTGGCCATCGGCGACGAGCCGCTGGAAGCCGCCGCCAGCCTGGGCGCCTCGCGTGCGCAGACCTTCTGGCGTGTCGCCCTGCCGCTGGCGCTGCCGGGCTATGTCGCCGCCGCGATCCTGACCTTTGCCCATACGATCGGCGAGTTCGGGGTGGTGATGATGCTGGGGGGGAACATCCCGGGCGAGACCACGGTGTTGTCGACCGAAATCTATCGTCTGGTCGAGGCGCTGGAATGGGGCGAAGCGCACCGCCTGTCGCTGCTGCTGCTGGCCTTCGCCTTCCTGGTCCTGACGGTCCTTCTGGCGCTGGAGGCGCGGTCGAAGATTCTGCTCCGCACCCGGTCTTGAGACCAGCGGCCGCCGGCTCGGTCAAAACCAGCCGGCCTCGCGCAGCGCCTTGGCGTAGGCCCGGCTGACAGGCGCTTCGACGCCGCTCTTCAGCGTCAGGACGGCGCGTCCGTCACCGCGTCGGGCGTCCTCGACGGCGCCCTTGGCGACCCACCACGAGCGATGGGTCTGAGCGCCTTCGATCCCTTCCAGCTCGGCCACGGCGTCGGACAGGCGCATCAGGATCAGGTCCTGACCGCGCGAGGTGTGCAGGCGCAGATAGTGATCCTCGGCCTCCACGGCATAGAGCTCGGCGCCGCGCAGTTTACCGGGCAGGCGCTCAAGAAAACGCACGGTCGTGGCGCCTGCTGGCGCGGCGTGCGTTTCCACCGGACGCCTTTGAACCAGGAAGTTCAGGGCGGTCATGCCGGTCGTCACGATGAACACCGGGCCAAGATAGAGCGACAGGGTCTGGGGGCGCGGCGAGCCGTGGAAGGTCAGCTCGGTGACCAGCCAGACGACGGCGGTGAAAGGCAGGGTGATGCCGATCACGGTGAGCGCGCCGTAGAGCCAGGGGCGTGAGTCGGCGCGTCCCTCGCGACCGATCAAATGCGTGACCGTCGTGCCGACGACGGCGCCTGCGAGGCAGAGGCCTACCCAGTAGGCCACCCGAAGGCCCAATGGCGCCGCGTCGGTTCCGAACGCGCCGATCAGGGCCAGGAAGACGCCGGCGGCCGCTGAGGCTGCGAAGCCCCGAAGGCTGTCATGGCGCCTCATGGCCGTTCGCGAAGCGTGAATGGCGCCGGCCAGCCGTTCACGAAACGAGGCCGGCGACTGGCGCAACGACGATTGAGGCACGAACCTGACCCCTCCACCAAGGCTTCCGACGGCGCGGCGACCTAACGCCCCGCTTGAACCGGGAGTGAAGGAAGATGGCCTCGCACGGCAAGTCAATTTCGCAAGTGTCGGATCGCTGGAGCGGGCTTCGCAACGCCGCCTTGGGCGTCGGCGCGGCGATCGTGATCGTGGCGGTCACCGCGCCGCAGGCCGTCACCGACTTTGGCGCCGTTATCCAGCGTGTCGGCTTCCAGCCCCACGCTCCAGATGTCTCCAGAATTGTCGCCGCGCCGGCCGTGATCCAACTGCATCTCTTCTCGACCCTGACCGCGCTGGCCATCGGCGTCGTCCTGATGATGCGGGTGAAGGGCACGACCCTGCACAGGCTCCTGGGGTGGACCTGGGTGCTGGCGATGGGGGCGACCGCCGTCAGTTCGCTGTTCATCCGCGAGATCAACCACGGCGCCTTCAGCTTCATCCATCTGCTGTCGGGCTGGACCATCGTCGGCCTGCCGGGCGCGGTCTACGCGGTCAAGCGCGGCAAGGTCTCGGCGCACCGGAAGGCCATGACCGGCATGTTCGTCGGCGGTCTGCTTGTGGCCGGCCTCTTCGCCTTTTTTCCCGGTCGCCTGCTCTGGACCGTGTTCCTGGGCTGACCCGTCATCCAACCCCAAGAAGGACTCAACCCATGACCCTCGTTCGCACGCTCGCCCTGGCCCTGGCGACCGCTTCCGTTCTCGCTCCCGCCGCGCGCGCTCAAGAGGCGTTCGGCGACCTGACCCTGACCTTCCCCGACCTCAAGGCCAAGCAGGGCCAGATCATGATCGCCGTCTTCGACAGCCCGCAAGGCTGGGCGTCGGGCAAGCCCGTCCGTTTCGCCAACGCCTCGGCCGCAGCAGACCTCGCCACGGTCAAGATCGTGGCTCTGCCGCCGGGCTCCTACGCAGTGCGCGCGTTCCAGGATGTCGATGGCGACGGCAAGATGGCGACCAACCCTTTTGGCATGCCGACCGAGCCGTACGGCTTCTCGCGCGACGCCCAGCCGAACATGGGCCCGCCCGCGTTCGACGCCGCCGCCTTCGAGGTGAAGGCGGGCGCCAACGCCCAATTCCTGCGCCTTAACTGAGAGCCGAGCCATGAACCGACGCGACATCCTGCGCGGCGCGGCCATGACGGGCGCCGCCGCCGTCCTCACCCCTGAAACGCTCTGGGCCGCCGCCGCCAGCGACTGGACCCTGGGTCTGGCCGATGTCGAGGCGGACATCGCGCCGACCAGCTTGGCCCTGGTTCACGGCCGCGCGCCGACCGACCTGAAGGGCACGCTATTCCGGAACGGTCCGGCCAAGTTCCGCCGGCCGGGCGGTTCGGTCGGCCATTGGTTCGACGGCGACGGCATGGTCCGCAAGTTCCAGGTCGCGGACGGCGAGGCGCGCATGTCGGCCCGCTTTGTCGACACCGTCAAACGCCGCCAGGACGCCGCCGCTAACGCGGTGATCACGCCAGGCTATGGGACGGCGGCAGGGCCGGGCGCCCGGGTCGGTTCGGCCGATGACGCCAACGCGGCCAATACGTCGGTGATGATGGCGGGCGGCGAGCTCTGGGCGCTCTGGGAGGGCGGCTCGCCGACGGCGATGGACCCTGTTTCGCTGGAGACTCGGGGCTTCAAGACGATCAGCCCTGACATGAAGGGTATGCCGTTCCTGGCTCATCCGCGTGTCCAGCCCGATGGCTCGGTCTGGAACCTGGGTCTTGCGGGCAAGCGCGCGGTGGTCTGGAACCTCTCGCCCGACGGTGGGCTGCGCAAGGCCGAGGTCATCACCTTGCCGCGCGCCGGCTACATGCACGATTTCACCGCCACCGAGCGCAGCCTGATCATCATCCTCCAGCCGTGGGTGCAGGAGGGGATGCGGATGCCGATCGCGTCGACCATGGTTTGGCGACCTGAGCTCGGCGCGCAGGTCTTGGTGCTGGACAAGAACGATCTGTCCAAGCGTCGCCTGTTCGAGCTGCCGCCGTTCTTCTTCTTTCACCTCGGCGACGCCTGGGAGGAGGCCGACGGGACGATCCGCTTCGACGCCTGCATCGACAAGGACCCTTTCGGGACCGCAGCGAACGGTGGCGCGATCCTGCGCGGCGAGCGCCTTCGCGCCGCCCCGCCTCGGCGCGCGCTGATCACGCTTCGTGGCGATGGTCGGGCCGAGCTGGCGACCGATACGGTCAGCGCGGAGTTCCCGCGTTCCGATCCGCGCTTTGCCGGTCTGGCCCGACGCTATTCGGTCCACCTGACCAACGAGCGTTCTGGTCGTCCCTTGTTCCAGAGCGTCGCCGTGCGCGACTGGAAGAAGGACAAGGACCAGATCTTCGACTTCGGTGCGCGTCATCTGGTTGAGGAAATGGTCTTCGCGCCCCGGCTGGGATCGTCGGCGGAGCTCGATGGTTGGCTTGTCGGTACGACGATCAACCTCGACGCCCGCGCGACCGAGCTGCACGTGTTCGACGCCCAACATGTGGACAGGGGGCCGCTGGCGACCTGGCGCGCGCCGGTGGCGCTGCCGGTGACCTTCCATGGCGTGTTCGTCGGCGCTTGAGAGAACGGCGGTCCTTGCCAGGGCCGCTGGGTTGCGCCTATCCGAGGGCGGAGCTTCATCAAGGCGGGCCCGTCCCCATGACCGCAACCAAGTCCCGCGCCCGCGCCGGCGGACGGGGTCGTCCCTCCAAGGCCAAAGGCCTGGACCTGAAGGAAACGATCCTCGACGCGGCCGAGGGGCTGTTCGCGCGGCACGGCTTCTATGGCGTCACCACCCGTCAGGTGGCGGCCGAGGCCGGCGTCGACACCGCCCTGATCCACTACTACTTCGGCGCCAAGCGCGAATTGTTCGACGCGGTGTTCCTGCGCCGGGCCGAGATCCTCAACCAGGCCCGAGAGGCGTCGATGAACGCCTATGTGAAGGCGCATGCGGGCGCGATGACCGTCGAAGGCGTGATCGAGGCGTTCATCGATCCATTGCTGCGGATCTCCCAAGACGGCGGGCAGGGGTGGAAGAGCTATTTCGTCCTGGTGGCGCAGGTGAACAACACGCCCGCCTGGGGCGGCGAGACCATGACGCGGTTTTTCGACCCGGTGGTCCACCAACTGGTCGAGACGCTCAAGTCGGTCCGTCCCGAAGCGGCCTACCGCGACCTCTACTGGTGCTATCAGTTCTTGACGGGCTCGATGATGCTGACCCTTTCGGAGACGGGACGGATCGACTCCCTGTCGGAAGGCGAATGCCATTCCAGCGATCTTGAGTCCGTCCGCCAGCGCCTCTTCGCCTATTGCGCCGCCGGCTTCGAGGCCGTGATCGCCAAGCAGAACAAGACCCTGGCCAGCGGCTGATCCGCCACACCCGCTCCATTTTTCATCAAGTGATGAAAAAGGGCTGGCGTCCCGCGCCCGTTCGGGTGATGGTGGCTGCAATTCGCTGTTCGATGAATTGGCGAACCCTGCGCTCGCGTCCGCGAAAGACGGATCCGGCCGGGGAAGGGCGGAACACAAGGGAGGGGAAACCCATGACTTCGATGTGGAAGGCCGCGCTGCTGGCTGGCGCTGCGTGGAGCACGATCGCCGGCGCCGCGTCGGCTCAGCAGGCCCCGGCCGCTGACAATTCGGTTTCGGTCGACGAGGTGACGGTCACCGCGCGTCGCCGTGAGGAAAATCTCAAGGACGTGCCCGTCGCCGTCTCGGCCTTCTCGGCCGAGAAGCTGGAGCGTTCGGGCGGCACGGACATCACCGTGCTCTCGCAGACCACCCCGAACATCACGGTGCAGACCGCCCGCGGTTCGAACTCGACCCTGATCAGCTATATCCGCGGCGTGGGCCAGCAGGACCCGCTGTGGGGCTTCGAGCCCGGCGTTGGTCTCTATGTCGACGACGTCTACATCTATCGTCCGCAGGGCGCGGTGCTCGACATCTTTGACATCGAGCGCATCGAAGTGCTGCGTGGCCCGCAGGGCACCCTGTACGGCCGCAATACCATCGGCGGCGCGATCAAGTACGTGACCAAGCGCCTGGGCGACGACGCCGGCGCGAAGATCAAAGGCACCTACGGCAGCTACAACCAGACCGACGTCTTGGTCTCGGGCCAGACGCCGATCGGCGGCGGCCTGTCGGTCGGTGGCTCGTACGCCCTCTACAAGCGCGATGGCTATGGCACGAACATCACCACCGGAGCCGAGCACTACAACAAGGACGTCGAGGCCTATCGCCTCAGCGCCGAGTATCAGCCGACCGAGGATCTGTTCTTCCGTCTGGCTTATGACAAGGTCGTCGACGACTCCAACCCCCGCCACGGCCACCGCGAACTGCCGGCCCTGGTCGGCGGCTATCAGGTGCTCGACATCTACGACACCCAGTCGGGCCTGGGCGACAAGAACCACGTGATGACCAAGGGTGTGTCGCTGACCGCTCAATGGAACGCTACCGACAAGGTTACGCTCAAGTCGATCACCGCCAGCCGTCGCGGCCACACCGACACCGTCATCGACTTCGACGGCACGCCGCTGCCGACGCTGGACGTGCCGGCCACCTATGACGACCGTTCGTTCTCCCAGGAACTGCAGGCCGTCTATTCGGACGAGAACGTCCAGGGCGTGTTCGGCCTCTACTACATGAACAGCCAGGCCTCGGGCGAGTTCGACACCATCGCCGGCAACCTCGGCGTGGCCATCGCCAACGGCGGCAAGGTCAACACCCAGAGCTTCGCGGCGTTCTTCGACTTCAGCGCCAACCTGACGGACAAGTTCAAGGTCTCGCTGGGCGCCCGTGCGACCCGCGACGCCAAGCGCGCCAACGTCTACCGCTTCTTCTATCTCGGTGCGACGCGCACGCCGTACCAGGGCGGCACGCCCCGTCCGATCCTGCAGACGCGCACCAACTACAACGCCGAGAAGACCTTCGAGCAGTTCACGCCGCGGATCTCGGCTTCGTACGACCTGAGCGACGATCTGACGAGCTACGTCTCGTTCTCGAAGGGCTACAAGTCGGGCGGTTGGGACATGCGCGGCGACGCGTTCATCACCCCGCAGACGGTCAACGGCTACCGGCCTGAAGTCGTGAAGACCTACGAAGCCGGTCTGAAGGGCTATATGTTCGATCGCCGGGTCTCGTTCTCGTCGGCCGCCTTCCTGTCGAAGTACACCGACCAGCAGGTCACCACCCAGGTCGTGGTGCCCTCGGGCATCGCCAGCTCGGTCGACAACGCCGGCGCCTCGACCCTGTACGGCGTCGAGTTCGAAGCCAACGCCAAGCTGAGCGCGAGCCTGAGCGCCAATGTCGCCCTGGGCTACATCCACGCCAAGTACGACACCTTCAGCCGTTTCGTGCCGGCCGGGGCGCCGAACCCGCTGAACCCGTCGACGACCCTGGCCACCGGCCAGGTCATCAACGTGGCCGACCTGTACGGCTTCCAGAACACCCCGGAATGGACGGGCAATGTCAGCCTGACCTGGCGTGGTCAGCTGGCGGGCGGCGATCTGGCGATCACCCCGATGGTCAGCTACCGCGACGCCTACCAGCAGTTCGAGCAGCCTCTGCCGCTGCTGGATCAGAAGGCCTTCACCCTGGTGGACATGACGGCGCAGTGGACCGCACCGGGCGGCCGCTACAAGCTGGCCCTGACCGGCAAGAACCTGACCAACGAGAAGTACCGTACCGGCGGCTACAATTTCGGGGTCGCGACCTACAACAACTCGGTGATCGGCTTCTATGGTCCGCCGCGCACCGTGGCCGCTTCGATCGAGGTGGCGTTCTAATCTAGGCGACAGCTGCTCGGGCGGGACTTGCTGCAACAGGTCCCGCCCTTTTTGTATCTGGACGGGCGTTGAGGAGGGCGAGCATGACCGAGGATGTGAACAAGGCTCCGGCGGACGGGCGGGGCGCCGGCTACCGCTACGTGGTGCTGGCGATGCTGATCCTGGCCTACACCTTCAATTTCCTGGATCGCCAAATCCTCGGCATCCTCGCCGGCTCGATCAAGGCCGATCTCCACCTGACCGACACGCAGCTGGGCCTGATGGGCGGGGTGGCGTTCGCCGCGCTCTACACCACGCTGGGCGTCCCGCTGGCTTGGCTGGCCGACCGGGTCAGCCGGACCTGGATCATGACCGTGGCTCTCACCGTCTGGAGCGGCTTCACCGTCGCCTGCGGCCTGGCCGGAGGCTTCTGGAGTCTGTTCCTGTCGCGGATGGGCGTCGGCGTCGGGGAGGCGGGCGGCGTGGCGCCGGCCTATTCGTTGATCGCTGACTACTTCCCCAAGGAGCAGCGCGCTCGGGCGCTGGCGGTCTATTCCTTCGGCATCCCGCTGGGCACGGCCTTGGGCGTGCTGTTCGGCGGCCTGATCGCCGCCTATGTCGACTGGCGCTTTGCGTTCATCGCTGTGGGCTTGGCTGGGGTTGTGCTGGCCCCGATCTTCAAGTGGGTGGTCAAGGATCCGGTGCGCGGCGGCCTCGACCGCGCGCCCGGCGAGGTCGCGCCCGCCGAGCCGCCCAAGGCGCCGGCGTTCGGTCAGGTTCTGGCCACCATCATGCCCAAGCCCAGCTTCTGGCTGCTGTCGTTCGGCGCGGCCTGCTCCTCGATCTGCGGCTATGGGGTGGCGTTCTGGCTGCCGACCTTCTTCCAGCGCAGCTTTGGCCTGTCCCTGACCGATCGAGCCCTCTACTACAGCGCCCTTTCGTTGATCGGTGGTGTCGCGGGCATCTGGTTGGGCGGGGTGCTGGCCGATCGCTTCGGGGCCAAGAACAAGGCCGCCTACGCCCTGGCGCCGGCCATCTGCTTCCTGGTGGCCCTGCCGTGCTTCTTGCTGGCGATGAACGTCCAGTCGATGGTCCTGGCCTTCCTGCTGTTCCTGATCCCGACAGGCCTGAACCTGGCGTGGCTGGGGCCCGTAGTCGCCGCCGTGCAGCATCTGGCCCCGCCCGCGATGCGGACCACCACATCGGCCCTGTTCCTGCTGATCAACAACCTGCTGGGCCTGGCGGTGGGCCTGTGGTTCTTCGGCTATGTGTCGGACCTGCTCACGCCTCGCTACGGCGCGGAATCGATGCGCCACGCGCTCTACTACGGCCTTGGCTTCTACGTCGTCGCGGCGGTGCTGCTGATCCTCGCTTCCCGGCGGTTGAGCAGGGACTGGGCGGAGTAGGGGCGGGCGGCGACAGGCCCGGCCGAGGCCGTGGAAAGGCCACGCTTCGGTCAAGATCGGGGATCATGAGCCGCTCGAACCTCGAGCGCCGCCATGACCCCAGACGACCGTCCTGTCTTTCACGATCCCACGGGGCGACGTGAGCGGAGGGTCAAGCTGGCCCTCGGCGTTGTGGCCTCCGTCGTTGCGGCCATCGTGGCGGGGTTCGTCGCGACCCTGGCCTTCGCGCCCCGTCTGCCTGACGCACCGCTGAAGGACCCGCATGTTCTGACGTCGCTGCACCAGGATACGCCGCGACGCACCCGGGCGGTCAGGTCGTGGCGGCGGGTCCCCCGGCCCAGGACGACCCCCAACGGCGCGGCGACCAGAGCTCTGTCGGTCGGCTTCTACGTCAATTGGGACGAGGACAGCCGGGAGTCGCTGCGCCGCAACGTCGACAAGCTGGACGTGGTGTCGCCGCAGTGGGTGGCGATCAACGGCGCGCAGGGTGACATCAGCGTCGTCGACGACCCAGAAGGCGCAGGGCGCATCGCCAATGCGCCGAACAAGCCCGCTGTTCTGCCCCTGGTGCACAACTCGGCCGATGCGGCGTTCAACGGGCCCGCAGCTGACGCGCTGCTGACCAATCCGGCCGCGCGCGCGAAGCTGATCGCCACGCTGAAGGACCTTGCCGCGCAGCGCGGCTTTGGCGGCTACATCTTTGACTTTGAGGCGCTGTCGGCGAAGGGGTTGGCGGCCTATCCGGGGTTTCTGGCCGAGGCTCGGCGGGCCTTCGCCGAGAGCGGCCGGGAAGTCTGGGTCACCGCGCCGTTCGACGAGCAGGGCTGGCCGCTCAAGCGTCTGGAGCAGGCTTCCGACACTCTGGTGCTGATGGCCTATGACGAACACTATGCGCTGGGGGATCCCGGGCCGAACGCCGGCCAGGACTGGTATGAGCGCGAGCTGGACAAGCGGTTCGCCGAGCTCGACCCCGCCCATACCGTGCTGGCCCTGGGGACCTATGGCTATGATTGGACTCTGAACAAGGACGGCTCGCGGTCTTCCGGCGCGCCCACGACCTTTCATGAAGCCATGCGCAACGCTCAGGACTCCGGCGCGGCCATCCGGATGGACGACGATGCGCTCAATCCGACCTACCGCTATGTCGACGACAACGGGGACGACCACGTCGTCTGGTTCCTGGATGCGGTGACCCTGTTCAACCAGGTGAAGGTGACGGACGCCTGGAAGCCGCGGGGCTATGCGCTTTGGCGCATGGGCGCCGAGGACCCCGGCGCCTGGTCGCTGATGGGCAAGCCTTATGGCCAGGCCTCGACGGCGGCCCTGACCACCTTGGCCAACGGACAGGGCGTCGATTTCGACGGCGGCGGGGAAGTGCTGCGCGTGGCCGCCCTGCCGACGCCCGGCAAGCGATCCCTGGCCTTCGATTCGGACACGGGTCTGGTTTCGGGCGAAAGCTACGATGTCATTCCGTCCAGCTACGTGATCGAACGCTACGGCCAGAAGAAGGGTCTAGTCGCGCTGACCTTCGATGACGGTCCCGATCCGCGCTGGACCACCAAGATCCTCGACATCCTGAAGGCCAAGCAGGCGCCGGCGACCTTCTTCGTCATCGGCCAGAACATGCAGAAGCACCCCGAGCTTGTTCGGCGCGAGGTCGACGAGGGCCATGATGTCGGCGGGCACAGCTGGACACACCCGAACATCGCTGAAACGCCGCTGCCGCAGGTGACGGTGGAGCTCAACGCCACCCAGCGCCTGTTCGAGGTTCTGACGGGGCGGTCGATGCGCCTGTTCCGGCCGCCGTTCTTCGGCGACGCCGAACCCTCGACCCCGCACGAGGTCGCGCCCCTCGTGATCGCCCAGACCCTTGGCTACACGACCGTCGGTCTGCGCATCGATCCAGACGACTGGCAGAAACCCACGCCCCAGCAGATCATCGATCGCACGCTGGATCGCCTGGACCATCCGGGCGACCGGCCGGGACAAGTGGTGCTGCTGCACGACGCGGGCGGCGACCGCAGCCGCACAGTGGCCGCCTTGCCGGGTCTGATCGACGCCATTCGCGCGCGGGGCTACCGCCTGGTCACGGTTGGCGAACTGGCTGGCATGACCCCCCAGCAGGCGATGCCTCCGACCTCACGCGCGGGGCTGGACCTGGCCGTCGACCGCCTGGGCTTCGACTTCTTCCGGTGGACCCAGGCGCTGATGACCTTCCTGTTCGTGGCGGCTATCTTTCTGGGCGTGGCCCGGCTGGTCTTCCTGGCGAGCCTGGCCCTGGTGCACCGGTTCTGGACGCACGACGAACCCGCCGATCTGGATAGCGGCGACGGTCCGCTGGTCTCGGTGCTGATCCCCTGCTTCAACGAGGAGAAGGTGATCGCCGCCTCGGTTGCGCGCATTCTGCAGAGCGACTGGAAGAATCTCGAGGTTCTGGTGCTGGACGACGGGTCCAAGGACCGCACGGCCCAGCAGGTTCTCGACCACTTCGCTGATGATCCTCGTGTGACGCTGCTCAGCTTCGAGAACGGCGGCAAGGCGCGGGCGGTCAACCGCGGGCTGGCCGTGGCCAAGGGCGAGTATGTCGTGGCCCTGGACGCCGATACGCTCTTTCCCCCCGAGACCATCGGGCGGCTGGCGCGCTGGTTCCAGGACGAGGACATCGGAGCGGTCGCGGGCAACGCCATCGTCGGCAACCGCGTCAACATCGTCACGCGCTGGCAGGCGCTGGAATATGTCACGGCCCAGAACCTGGAGCGACGGGCGCTCGCGGCGCTCGGCGCCGTCACCGTGGTGCCCGGTGCGGTGGGCGCTTGGCGCAAGCGCGTTCTGGACGATCTTGGCGGCTATCCGGCCGACACCCTGGCTGAGGATCAGGACCTGACCATCGCCTGTCAGCGGGCGGGCTGGAAGGTCGCCTTCGACCCCGAGGCCCGCGCCTACACCGAAGCGCCCGACACCGTGGGCGGCCTGCTCAAGCAGCGTTTCCGCTGGTCGTTCGGCACGCTGCAATGCGTTTGGAAGCATCGCGGCGCGATGTTCAGCCGCAAGACGCCGGTTCTCGGCTTCATCGCGCTGCCGCAGATCTGGCTTTTCCAGATTCTGCTGGCGGTGGCGGCGCCGCTGGTCGACCTGGCGGTAGTGTGGAGCCTGGTCAGTGGTCTCTACGGCGCGATCGCGCACCCTGTGGAGTGGCGCCCGGACGACATGGTTCTGGGCCTGGCCTACTGGGCGGTGTTCATCGCGGTCGACCTGTCAGCGGGCGCCCTGGGCATGGCGCTGGAGCGGCGGGCGCCCTGGCGAGACCTGCCGTTCCTGCCCGTTCAGCGGTTCGGCTATCGTCAGTTGATGTACTACGTCGTGGTGAAGTCCGTTGTGACCGCGATCCAGGGCGGCCGCGTCGGCTGGGGCAAGCTGGAGCGCCGGGCGACGGTCACCGTAGCGGCAAGGCGGTGATCCAGCACCTGAGAGGACCGGCGTCCGCGACATGACAACGTTGCCATCCCAAGGCGCCCGGCGGATCGAGTCCTGAGCAACGCCGCGATCCCGGCTTGGGATGGAATTGGGAGCGGTAACAATGCCGCCTCGTCAAGGGCTTCCTTGCCACGCTCGCCCAAACGGGCGGCGACGGTAGCCTATCGGACAAGATAACCGCGCAAGCCTTCACCTTATCGTCCGCGCGCGGTTGCGCCTGCGAAATAGCGCTCCTATAACCCGGCCACATTTCAGAAAGCCGTCGTCGAGACCGGGCCCTCATGAACATCCACGAACATCAAGCCAAAGCCGTACTCGCCGAGTTCGGCGCCCCCGTGCCGCGCGGTTTCGCCGCGTTCACGCCCGATGAAGCCGCCGCCGCCGCCGAGAAGCTGGGCGGGCCGGTCTTCGTCGTGAAGAGCCAGATCCACGCCGGTGGCCGTGGCAAGGGCAAGTTCGAGGGCCTGGGCCCCGACGCCAAGGGCGGCGTTCGCGTCGTCAAGTCGGTCGACGAAGTTCGTTCGAACGCCGAGGAAATGCTGGGCCGCGTCCTTGTGACGCACCAGACCGGCCCCAAGGGCAAGCAGGTCAACCGCCTCTACATCGAAGAAGGCGCGGCGATCGCCAAGGAATTCTACCTGTCGCTGCTGGTTGACCGCGCCTCGAGCAAGGTCTCGGTCGTCGCCTCGACCGAAGGCGGCATGGACATCGAGGACGTCGCTCACTCGACGCCTGAGAAGATCCACACCTTCACCATCGACCCGGCGACGGGCGTGTGGCCGACCCACCAGCGCGCGCTGGCCAAGGCCCTGGGCCTGACCGGGGGCCTCGCCAAGGAAGCCGCCTCGCTGCTGAACCAGCTCTATACGGCGTTCATGGCCAAGGACATGGCCATGCTGGAGATCAACCCGCTGATCGTGACGGCGGATGATCACCTGCGCGTCCTCGACGCCAAGCTGTCGTTCGACGGCAACAGCCTGTTCCGTCACCCGGACATCAAGGCCCTGCGCGACGAGACCGAAGAAGACCCCAAGGAAATCGAAGCCTCGAAGTATGACCTGGCCTATATCGCCCTCGACGGCGAAATCGGCTGCATGGTCAACGGCGCCGGTCTGGCCATGGCCACCATGGACATCATCAAGCTGTACGGCGCCGAGCCGGCCAACTTCCTCGATGTCGGCGGCGGCGCGTCGAAGGAGAAGGTCACCGCGGCCTTCAAGATCATCACCGCCGATCCGGCCGTGAAGGGCATCCTGGTCAACATCTTCGGCGGCATCATGCGCTGCGACATCATCGCGGAAGGCGTCATCGCCGCCGTGAAGGAAGTCGGCCTGCAGGTTCCGCTGGTCGTCCGCCTGGAAGGCACCAACGTCGAACTCGGCAAGAAAATCATCTCGGAAAGCGGCCTGAACGTCATCGCCGCCAACGATCTGTCTGACGGCGCCGAGAAGATCGTCGCCGCTGTGAAGGGCGCCCGCTAAATGTCGGTTCTGATCGGTTCCCACACCAAGGTCATCTGCCAGGGCATCACCGGCGCTCAAGGCACGTTCCACACCGAGCAGGCCATCGCGTACGGCACGCAGATGGTCGGCGGCGTCACCCCGGGCAAGGGCGGTCAAACCCACATCGGCCTGCCGGTGTTCGACACCGTCGCCGAAGCCAAGGACCGCACCGGCGCCGACGCCTCGGTGATCTATGTCCCGCCGCCCTTCGCGGCCGACTCGATCCTCGAAGCCATCGAGGCTGAGATCCCGCTGATCGTCTGCATCACCGAGGGCATCCCGGTGCTGGACATGGTCAAGGTCAAGAAGGCCCTGCAAGGCTCCAAGTCGCGCCTGATCGGACCCAACTGCCCGGGCGTCCTGACGCCCAAGCAGTGCAAGATCGGCATCATGCCGGGCTCGATCTTCTCGGAAGGCTCGGTCGGCGTGGTTTCGCGTTCGGGCACCCTGACCTACGAAGCGGTGTTCCAGACCACCAATGCGGGCCTGGGCCAGACGACCGCTGTCGGCATCGGCGGTGACCCGGTCAAGGGCACCGAGTTCATCGACGTCCTGGAAATGTTCCTGGCCGACGAAGCCACCAAGTCGATCGTCATGATCGGTGAAATCGGCGGCTCGGCCGAAGAAGAAGCGGCCCAGTTCCTGAAGGACGAAGCCAAGCGCGGCCGCAAGAAGCCGATGGTCGGCTTCATCGCCGGTCGTACAGCCCCTCCCGGCCGTCACATGGGCCACGCCGGCGCCATCGTGTCGGGCGGCAAGGGCGGCGCCGAGGACAAGATCGCGGCGATGGAAGAGGCCGGTATCCGCGTCTCGCCGTCGCCGGCCAAGCTGGGCGAAACCCTGCTGGAAGTCCTGAAGGGCTAAACTAGACACCGAAACCCCGCTGCGCGCGGGGCCCAGGTTTTTTGCGACCGCCAGTCGACGATCCGAAAAAATCACCTGGGCCCCGCGAAGCGACGGGCGCCCGGGTGATTGAGAGACTATATTTACGGGCTGTGCGGTAGCGGTCCCGTAATGCAGCGGATCTAAGGCGAAGAACGATGGCGGACGACGCAGGCATCATCAACCAGGTCTTGACCGAGACCAGCTTCCTCTACGGCGCCAATGCGGCGTTCGTTGAGGACCTCTACGCCCAGTGGGCGGAGAACCCCGGATCGGTCGAGCCCTCGTGGAACGCCTTCTTCGCTAGCCTGCAGGAGCAGGCCGATCAGGTTAAGCGCGCCGCGCAGGACCCGGCCTGGACCCCCAAGAAGGTCCCGACCGTCCGTCCCGACTGGCTGTCGGCCCTGGACGGCCAGTGGGCCACCGTGGCCCCCGCCATCGAAGCCAAGGTGTCCAAGGCTATTGAGGCCAAGGCTCCCGGCGCCAACGCCGAGGCCGTCCGCGCCGCCACGCTGGACAGCCTGCGCGCCATCATGATGATCCGCGCCTACCGCGTGCGCGGGCACCTGGCCGCCAATCTCGATCCGCTGGGCCTGGATCCGCCGAAGGACGCCACCGAGCTGGATCCGGCCTCGTACGGTTTCTCGGAAGCCGACTACGACCGTCCGATCTTCCTCGACTACGTGCTGGGCCTGGAGACCGCCACGGTCCGCGAAATCCTGTCGATCGTCCGCCGCACCTACTGCGGCAATGTCGGCGTCCAGTACATGCATATCTCCGACCCGGCCGAGAAGGCCTGGCTGCAGGAGCGTATCGAGGGTCGCGACAAGGAAATCACCTTCTCCAAGGAGGGCAAGGTCGCCATCCTGAAAAAGCTGATCGAGGCCGAAGGCTTCGAGCGCTTCCTGCACAAGCGTTTCCCCGGAACCAAGCGCTTCGGCCTGGACGGCGGCGAGGCCATGGTTCCGGCCCTGGAGCAGATCATCAAGCGCGGCGGCGCCCTGGGCGTGAAGGACATCGTCCTCGGCATGCCGCACCGCGGCCGCCTGAACGTGCTGGCCGCCGTGATGGGCAAGCCCTACCACGTGATCTTCCACGAGTTCCAAGGCGGCTCGTCGGTGCCCTCGGACGTCGAGGGCTCGGGCGACGTGAAGTATCACATGGGCGCCTCGTCGGACCGTGAGTTCGACGACAACAAGGTCCACCTGTCGCTGACGGCCAACCCCTCGCACCTGGAAATCGTCAACCCGGTCGTGATCGGCAAGGCCCGCGCCAAGCAGGCCTTCACCCTGCGCGAGCAGCCGGACGCCGGTCGCGGCCACGTGCTGCCGCTGCTGCTGCACGGCGACGCCGCCTTCGCCGGCCAGGGCGTCGTGGCAGAGTGCTTCACCCTGTCGGGCCTGAAGGGTTACCGCACGGGCGGCACCATCCACTTCATCGTCAACAACCAGATCGGTTTCACCACCAGCCCGCGCTATTCGCGCAGCTCGCCGTACCCCAGCGACATGGCGCTGATGGTCGAGGCGCCGATCTTCCACGTGAACGGCGACGATCCCGAAGCCGTCGTCTTCGCCGCCAAGGTCGCGACCGAGTACCGCCAGAAGTTCGGCAAGGACGTGGTCATCGACATGGTCTGCTACCGTCGCTTCGGCCACAACGAAGGCGACGATCCGACCATGACGTCGCCGCTGATGTACGCGAAGATCAAGGGCCACCCCTCGACGCGCGAACTCTATTCCAACCGCCTAATCGCCGAAGGCGTGATCACCCAGGCCGATAGCGACGGCTGGGTCTCGGAGTTCGAGACCTTCCTCGACAAGGAATTCGACGCGGGCAAGGCCTACAAGCCCAACAAGGCCGACTGGCTGGACGGCAAGTGGGCCGGCCTGACCCTGCCGGGCGACGAGGACCGTCGCGGCAAGACCGCCTTCCCGGAAACGCGCCTGCGTGAGCTGGGCCGTCAGATCACCACGATCCCGGAGCGGATCGACGCCCACAAGACCGTTCGCCGCGCCATCGAGAACCGTCGCGACGCGTTCGAGAAGGGCGAGGGCATCGACTGGGGCGCGGCCGAGCACCTGGCCTTCGCCACCCTGCTCGACGAGGGCATTCCGGTCCGCCTGTCGGGCCAGGACTCGGTGCGCGGCACCTTCACCCAGCGCCATTCGGACATCATCGATCAGAAGACCGAAGAGCACTACACGCCGCTGAACAACATCCGTCCGGGTCAGGCGCACTACGAGGTGATCGACTCGGCCCTGTCGGAAGAGGCGGTGCTGGGCTTCGAATACGGCTTCTCGCTGGCCGATCCGAACACCCTGACCCTTTGGGAAGGCCAGTTCGGCGACTTCGTGAACGGCGCCCAGGTCGTCATCGACCAGTTCATCAGCTCGGGCGAGCGCAAGTGGCTGCGGATGAGCGGTCTCGTGATGTTGCTGCCGCACGGCTATGAGGGCCAGGGCCCCGAGCACAGCTCGGCGCGCCTCGAGCGCTTCCTGCAGTCGTGCGCGGAAGACAACATGCAGGTCGTCAACTGCACGACGCCGGCCAACTACTTCCACGCCCTGCGTCGCCAGATGCACCGCGAATTCCGCAAGCCGCTGATCGTGATGGCGCCCAAGAGCCTGCTGCGCCACAAGCGCGCCGTCTCGAACCTGTCGGACTTCACAGAGGGCTCGACCTTCCACCGCGTGATGGTGGACGGCGCCGAGGCGGGCTGCGATGTCGGCGGGATCACGCTGAAGAGCGACGATCAGATCAAGCGCGTCATCGTTTGCTCGGGCAAGGTCTACTTCGACCTCGTCGACCAGCGCGCCAAGCTGGGTCGTGACGACGTCTATCTGCTGCGTCTGGAGCAGTTCTATCCGTGGCCGATGAAGTCGCTGATGAATGTGCTGGGCCGCTTCAAGAACGCCGACCTGATCTGGTGTCAGGAAGAGCCCAAGAACATGGGTGGCTGGACGTTCGTCGATCCGTGGCTGGAGCTGACGCTGGACAAGCTGGACATCAAGGCCAAGCGCGCCAAGTACGTGGGCCGCCCGGCCTCGGCTTCGACGGCCGCCGGCCTGATGAGCCGCCACCTGAAAGAGCTCGAAACCTTCCTCAACGAGGCCTTCGCGTAAGCGAGGGCTGTCGTACCCAAGAAACCCGCCGGACCAAGCAAGAGAGACTCGGAAAGCCCCATGGCCGACATCAATACGCCCGCCCTCGGCGAATCCGTCACCGAAGCCACGGTGGCGCGCTGGACCAAGAAGGTCGGTGAGGCCGTGAAGAAGGACGAGATCCTCGTCGAGTTGGAAACGGACAAGGTTTCGCTCGAGGTCGCCTCGCCCGCCGACGGCGTGCTGTCGGCCATCGGCGCCGAGGAAGGCGCGACGGTTGTTCCGGGCACTGTCCTGGGCGTGGTTAGCGAAGGCGCTGCGGCGGCGGCCGCTCCCGCCGCCCCGAAGGCCGCTGAAGCGCCGAAGCCGGCCCCGGCTCCGGCGGCCGCTCCCGTGGCCGCGGCTCCCGCCGCTGCTCCGGTCAGCCCGGCCCCGGCTCGCATCGCCGCCGAAACGGGCCTTGACCTGTCTAAGGTCGCCGGCACCGGCAAGGACGGCCGCGTGACCAAGGGCGACGCCCTGGCCGCCCTGGAAGCTCGCGCCGCCGCCCCGGCTCCGGCCGCCGCTGCGGCCGCGCCGCGCGCCCTGCACGAGCGCGAAGAGCGCGTGAAGATGACGCGCCTGCGTCAGACGATCGCTCGCCGCCTGAAGGAAGCCCAGAACACCGCCGCCATGCTGACGACCTTCAACGAGGTCGACATGAGCGCCGTGATGGCCCTGCGCGCCCAGTACAAGGACGTCTTCGAAAAGCAGCACGGCGTGAAGCTGGGCTTCATGTCGTTCTTCGTGAAGGCCTGCGTCGCGGCCCTGAAGGCGATCCCGGACGTCAACGCCGAGATCGACGGGCAGGACGTGATCTACAAGAACCACTACGATATCGGCGTCGCCGTCGGCACCGATAAGGGTCTGGTGGTTCCGGTCGTCCGTGACGCTGACGCCCTGAACCTGGCCGGGATCGAGAAGACCATCGGCGACCTCGGCAAGCGCGCCCGCAACGGCCAGCTGGCGATCGAGGACATGCAGGGCGGCACCTTCACGATCACCAACGGCGGCATCTACGGCTCGCTGATGTCGACCCCGATCCTGAACGCGCCGCAGTCGGGGATCCTCGGCATGCACGCCATCAAGGAACGTCCGATGGTCATCAACGGCAAGATCGAGATCCGCCCGATGATGTACCTGGCTCTGTCCTACGATCACCGCATCGTCGACGGCGCCGGCGCGGTGACCTTCCTCGTGAAGGTCAAGGAAGCCATCGAAGACCCGCAGCGCCTGCTGCTGGAGCTCTAAGCTTCACAAGAAGCTTCCAAGGCTTCTTTGCATTCGCGGCCCCGGCGTCCTACGTCGGGGCCGTTCGCATTTCAGGATCCCATGCGATGGCCAAGGACACGCTCTATCTGCTCAAGCCGCACTTCGAGAAGGAGGGCGCCGAGCGCTTCTGTCCCGACTGCGCGATGATGGAAGGGTATCTGGCGACCTATCCCGCGCTGCGCGAGATGCTGGAGATCGTCTATGTCGGTTATGCCCGCCCGCGGGCGATCCTCGTCGAGCGGTTGGGCGAAGACCACCAGAACGCCCCGACCCTGATCCTGGCGCAGGCCGCGCCGGACGCGGGTCCGCACGGCGAAATCCAAGCGTCCAAAGGCCTGTCGTTCCTGACCGACGCCCGGCCGATCACCCGCTATCTGGCGGCCAAGCATGGGTTGGCCGCGCCGCTTTGATTAAAGGCTGCGTCAAGGCGTTCGAGCGGGTTCCAGCCTCGTGCTCGAAGATTGGTCAGCCGATCGGCTAGCCGTCAGCACCGCCTCGCCCAATCTTGCATAGTCGCCGTCGAAGTGGTGGCCACCGGGCAGGCGGATCTTGGCGACCTGAGCGTCCGTAAGCGTGGGGCAGATGTCGTGACGCTCCTTGTCGCCGTAGATGCAAGTGATCTTCACGTCCTTCAGCGCCGCGATCGCCGGGGCCACCGCGAACGAGTCACGCGGGGCCAGGTTCAACCAGCTGAGCGGATGGAAGCGCAGATCGCCGACCGGCCCCGTGCCGATCAGCACCACGTGACTGATCCGCGCACGCACGTCGCTTGGCAGTCGCGGTATAATCGCCGGCAGGGCGTCGGCCCCGAACGAATAGCCGATCAGCACCACGTTCTTGCGGCCCCACAGGGCTTCGTACTTGCGCACGGCGCCGGCCAAGTCGCCGGCCACGCCATCGGGTGAGCGGTTGGTGCGGAAATAGGTCAGCGAGTTGAAACCGATTGTCGGCACGCCGCCATCGGCCAGGTGGCGGGCGACGACCTGGTCGAGCGGTCCCCAGCCGCCATCGCCCGAATAGAGCACCGCGAGGGTGTCGCCAGGCTTGGCGCTGGCGATCGGAATCTGATGGTCGCGAGCCGGCGCGGACAGGGCCGCGCCGGCGGCGAGGGCCAAGACGGTGAGAGCGGCGAAAAGACGGATACGCGAGGTCATGCCGACATGACGTCACCGATCGGTGGCGCTCTCCAGGCGCCGCGATGTCAGGCCTGTGGCAAAGCTCAGTTCGAGTTCGGGCGGGGGCCGGGCCAGACGCTGCGGAAGGCCTTCAGAGCGGCTGGATGGTAAATCGTGCTGTGGTGCTCCTGATGCATCGGGTCGTAGACAAACGTTAGGCCCGCTGGCTTGGCCGCGCCGATCGCCACCACCACCTTGTCGACGCCCGCCTGCATCGTGGTCCCCTCGTCACCGATGGTCAGATAGAGCTTGCGCGGCCCACCCACCGGCCATTTGGCCAGATCCGCCGCCGCGCCGCGCGCCAGGGCCTGGTCGCTCCACCACAGGCTGGGGCTGGCGGCGATATAGGCGTCGAACAGGGTCGGCTGCTTCAGGAAGGTCTCGACCACGAACAGGCCCGCCAGGCTCTCCCCGATGATCGCGCTTTCGCTGCTGACCCGGTAGCGGGCCGCGACCCAGGGCTTCAGCTCTTCGGCCAGGAAGCGGCGGTAGGCGGCCGAGCCGCCGGTGGTCGGATAGTCGGCCTTCTCCTCGGCGACAGTGGTCGGGTGGGTCAGGTCATGGCGACGGTCGATACCCTCTATCCCGACCACGATCATCTCGCGATAGGTCCAGGACAGCTCGCCCAGCTGGGCCAGGCCGGCGATGTGCGGGAAGTCCTCCTTCTCGCCGCCGTCCAGCAGGTACAGCACCGGATAGGTCTTACCCGAGCTCGCGTACTCCGGCGGCAGGTGGACGTTGATCCGCCGGGTCTGGGAGAGAACCTTCGACTCGATCGTCAGCGACTGACCGATGACGATCGGCGTTCCTTCGGGGACGGCTTGGGCGGCGGCGGCGGACGCGCCCGAAGCGCAAAGAACAGCCAGGGCGAGGGCGGCGGATTTCAACACGATGCGACGGTCTCCGGACGAGCCCGCAAGGTTAGGCTGCGTCGTGGGCGGCAGGGAAGGGGCGCGGCTCCAGGAAGACTGCCCATTCTCCTTGATTTTCAAGGCCGGGCGCGTCGAAAGCGGGTTCCGTTTTGGCCTGGTTCCCTCTAAGGAACACGCGCCTCCAGAGGTCTGACAAAGCGGCCGGCGAGGCCCCATATTTGTCCGGCGCCGCTTCCGGCGCGTCCTGAAGGCGATACACCCATGGCTCAGTACGACGTCGTCATCATCGGTGGCGGTCCTGGTGGCTACAACGCGGCGATCCGCGCTGGCCAGCTGGGCCTGAAGGTCGCGATCGTCGAAGGCCGCGGCAAGCTGGGCGGCACCTGCCTGAACGTCGGCTGCATGCCCTCGAAGGCCCTGCTGCACGCCTCGGAACTGTACGCCGCCGCGACGGGGCCTGAGTTCGCCAAGCTGGGCATCGAGGTGAAGCCGAAGCTGAACCTGCCCCAGATGATGGCCCAGAAGGCCGAGAGCGTCGAAGCCCTGACCAAGGGCGTCGAGTTCCTGATGAAGAAGAACAAGGTCGACTACGTGAAGGGCTGGGGCCGCATCGACGGCGTCGGCAAGGTCGTGGTCAAGGCCGAGGATGGTTCGGAAACCACCCTCGAAACCAAGAACATCGTCATCGCCACCGGCTCGGAGCCGACCCCGCTTCCGGGCGTGACCGTCGACAACAAGCGCATCATCGACTCCACCGGCGCCCTGTCGCTGCCGGAAGTGCCCAAGCACCTGGTCGTCGTCGGCGCCGGCGTCATCGGTCTGGAGCTGGGCTCGGTCTGGAAGCGCCTGGGCGCGGAAGTCACCGTGGTCGAGTACCTGGATCGCATCCTCCCGGGCACCGACACCGAAGTGGCCAACGCCTTCCAGAAGATCCTGGTCAAGCAAGGCTTCAAGTTCCAGCTGGGCGCCAAGGTCACCGGCGCGGCCGCTTCGGCCAAGGGCGTGAAGCTGAGCTTCGAGCCGGTCGCCGGCGGCGAGGCCCAGGCGATCGAGGCCGACTACGTGCTGGTCGCCATCGGCCGTCGCCCCTACACCCAAGGCTTGGGCCTGGAGACGGTGGGCATCACGCCGGACAAGCGCGGGATGATCGCCAACGACCACTTCAAGACCGGCGTTGCGGGCGTGTGGGTGGTCGGCGACGTCACCTCGGGTCCGATGCTGGCCCACAAGGCCGAGGACGAAGGCGTGGCCTGCATCGAGATGATCGCGGGCAAGGCTGGCCACGTGAACTACGGCATCATCCCGGGCGTCGTTTACACGAGCCCCGAAGTGGCCACGGTCGGTCAGACCGAAGACGATCTGAAGGCGGCGGGCGTCGCGTACAAGGTCGGCAAGTTCCCGTTCCTGGCCAACAGCCGCGCCAAGATCAACCACGAGACCGACGGCTTCGTGAAGATCCTGGCCGACGCCAAGACCGATCGCATCCTCGGCGCCCACATGGTCGGCCCGAACGTCGGCGACATGATCGCCGAATACTGCGTCGCCATGGAGTTCGGCGGGGCGTCGGAAGACGTGGCCCGTACCTGTCACCCGCACCCGACCCGCTCGGAAGCCCTGCGCCAGGCGGCCATGGGCGTCGAAGGCTGGACGATGCAGGCCTAAGGACGGCTCTCATCAAGCCTTGGAGGCGGGGTTTCGCGAGGCGAAGCCCCGCCTTTTTTGTCTCGGCGTTGCAGCGCGCTTGAACGAAAAAGGCCCCGCCTTGAGGGAAGGCGGGGCCAATCTGCTTTCGGGGAGGGACCCCGCCGAGGGGATGGGCGGGGCTTACGCGGTACTCAAGCGGCTTAGAACTCTTCCCAGTCGTCGGCAGAGGCGGCCGGCGCGGCCGAGCTCTTGGCGAAGCTGGCCAGCTTGGCCTGGGCGGCCGCGACGGGATTGGCGCCCGGGCGGCTGGTGGCGCTGGCTAGGGCCGGGCCCTTCGCGACGGGCGCGGGCGCCGGGGCGCGGGCCGCAGGCGGCGGGGCGGTGGGGCGGCTGGCGCGCTTTGAGCCGCCGGCGACCGCCATGCTCGCCGAGCCCTGCACGCGGAACTTCGAGATCATCTGCATCAGATTGCCCGCTTCGCTCTTCAGCGCGTGCGAGGCGGCGGTCGATTGCTCGACCATGGCGGCGTTCTGCTGGACGGTCTGGTCCATCTGGTTGACGGCGGCGTTGACCTGGTTCAGGCCGGTGGCCTGCTCCTGGCCCGACGCAGCGATTTCGCTGACCAGAGCGTCAATCTCGCCGACCTTGGTGACGATGGCCTCCAGGGCCTCGCCGGTCTGGCCGACCATCGACACACCTTGGTTGACCTGCTGCGACGAGGTCGAGATCAGGGTCTTGATCTCCTTGGCGGCGTCGGCCGAGCGTTGGGCCAGGGCGCGGACTTCCTGAGCGACGACGGCGAAGCCTCGGCCGGCTTCACCCGCGCGGGCGGCCTCGACCCCGGCGTTCAGCGCCAGGAGGTTGGTCTGGAAGGCGATCTCGTCGATCACGCCGATGATCTGGCTAATCGACTGCGACGACTTTTCGATCTGGTTCATGGCGTCGACGGCGTTGCGGACCACGACGCTGGAGCGCTCGGCGTCCGAACGGGTGGAACCGACCACCTTGCTGGCTTCCAGAGCGCCGGCCGACGAGCGCTTCACCGTGGCGGTGATCTCGTCCAAAGCGGCGGCGGTTTCTTCCAGGCTGGCGGCCTGCTGCTCGCTGCGGCGCGACAGGTCGTCCGCGGCCGAGGCGATTTCGTCCGAGCCCGCGCCGATGCTGTTGGCGGCATGGACGATCGTGCCCATGGCCTCTTCCAGCTGGGCGATCGCGCCGTTGAAATCGTTCTGCAGGCGCTTGTAGGCCTCGGGGAACTGCTGATCCAGGCGGTAGGTCAGGTCGCCGTCCGACAGGCGGGCCAAGCCGCCGGCGATGGCTTCCATGACCATGGCCTGCTCCTTGGCGGCGGCCTCGGCAAGTTCCTGGTTGCGACGGCGCTCGGCCTCCACTTCGGCGCTGGCGCGCTGCTGAGCGGCCTCGGCGGTGCGCAGGGCCACGGCGTTGTCCTTGAACACCTGGACCGAGCGGGCCATGGCGCCGACCTCGTCCTTGCGATCCGCGCCGCGCACTTCGACGTCGACCGAGCCTTGCGCCAGGATGTCCATGGTCTTGGACGTGGCGATCAGAGGCGCGGCAATCTTCTTCGAGCCGATCCACAGGGCGAACAGCAGGGCCGAACCCGCCGCGATCAGACCGAACAGAATCGAGAACATCGTCCCGGCGGCGGCCTGCTTCGAAGCCTTCTCCACCATCGCGCGGGTTTCGTCGTTGTGGCTGTTGGTGAACTTGGTGACGTCCTTGCTCAGGGCGGCGATTTCGGGATCGATCACCGCCATGACCATGATCGCGGCCTCGTCGGCGTCTTGCAGGCCGAGGTCCGCGCCCTGGCGGGCGCTGGTGTAGATCTTCTCGAGACGCGCGCCGAAGTCCGCCACCATTTTCGCCGAAGCCGGCTCGGCCTTCTTGATTTCCGCCAGCTGCTCCTTGGCCTCCTTGTAGGCCTCATCGATCTCGTCGCTGGCCTGCCGGGCCTCGGACGACGATCCCGCATTGGCCACAGAGCGATAGGACGCATAGCCAAGGCCCATCAGGCGCCGGTTGAAGCGCGAAGAGGCCAGCTCGGCGGGCGCGCGTTCGTGGACGAGCACCTCCGTGTTAGCCTCCACCTTGCGCGCCTGCATCGCGTCCATGCCGACGATCGTAAGGGCGACGACGGTCAGGATGACGGCCGGCAGCGCAACCTTGGTTGAGATCTTCAGGTCATCAAATTTCATGGGGGGGACCTCGTCGGCGAACGGTCGCGGCACGGAAAATCGTACTTTTTCTCAAACCCCAGAACGACGTGACGCGGTAAAATCGCGGTTAACGGCAAGCGCCCGTGGGGCTCGGGCGACAGTCTGCCGCACCCGAATTGGGCTTTTGCACAACCAACGCGGGCGCGGTTCGCGCTAGGCGTCAGCTCTTGGGATGAGCGGCTTGATAGGCGGCTAGCAGGCCAGCGGCGTCGACCGCCGTATAGCGCTGGGTGGTCGACAGCGACGCGTGCCCCAAAAGGTCTTGGATCGCCCGCAGGTCCGCGCCCGCCCCTAGCAGATGGGTGGCGAAGGCGTGCCGGAAGGCGTGGGGCGTGACGCGGTCCGAGAGCCCGAGCCGGCCGCGAAGGGTCTGGACGAGACCTTGCACGTGGCGGGGCGACAACGGACCGCCCCGCTTGGCGCGAAACAGCGCGTCGTCCGGCGACAGCGCGAACGGGAGCGCGTCTCGATAAAGGTCGATGGCGTCGCGCACCGCGTCCAGCACGGGCACGAGGCGGACCTTGCCGCCCTTGCCCAAGATGCGCAGCGTGGCGCCGAGCGGGGCGTCGGCCTCGCGCAGCGACAGCGCCTCGCTGATGCGAAGGCCGCAGCCCCAAAGCAGGGTCAGCACCGCTTCGTCGCGAGCGGTCTCCCAAGGTTCGCGCTCGGTGTCCTCGGCGGCCTCGGCGATCAGGTCGCGCGCCTGGTCTTCCGAAACCGGTCGGGGCAGGGAGACCTTCAGGCGGGGGCCCCGCACGAGGTCGATGGCGGCGTTGGCCACGCCATGGCGCTGGTCCAGATAGTGGTGGAAGGCGCGAATGGACGACAGCGCCTGCGACAGCGAGCGCGGCGCCAGTGCGTTTTCGCCCTGACGCCGGAAGGCTAGGTAGCCGCGAAGATCCGCCGCCGAGACCTCGGCCATCGCCGAGAGGCTCAGCGCCTCGCCGTGATGGGCTTCCAGAAAGTTCAGATAGGCCAGGACATTGTCGCCATAGGCCCGCACCGTGCGCGGCGAGGCCCGGCGCTCCAGCGTCAGGTGGTCCAGCCAGGCGACATAGGCCTGGCGGGCGCTCACAGGACCGGCCAGCGTTCGGCCGTGCGCTCCACCACACGGGCCAGGAAATTGACCAGCTCGGTGCCCATGTCGGGCGTGAAGCCCTCTGGGTCGGTCGAGCCAAAGGCGATCAGCGCCTCGCGCCGGGGCTCCCAGATCGCCATGCGGACCAGCGCCATGCTGCGGATCGTGTCGGCCTTGTCGTCGAACAGCGGCAGGGCCGGCGCGAAGAAGCCCATGCGCGCGATCGGCGCGTCGCCCAGCAGCATGTCCACCTGGCCTTCGGCCAGGGCACGCCAGCCCGCCGGGACGCGGTGCGGACCTTCCAGGGCGATGACGCCGGCGGCGTGACCGAAGCGCAGCTGGGCCATCTCGTCGACCCGTCGGGCGAGGTCGGAGTGATTCCGCGCGTCGAGCATGTCGATCACGGCGGCGTGGGTCTGGGCCTGGGCCGAATAGTTGGCGCGGGCGTTGGCCTCGATGGCCTGACGGACGCTCGCCTCGCGGCGGTGGGCGGCCGCAGCGCGGGCGAGGGCTCGCGGCCCGAAATCGACGACATTGGCCGCGTCGACCCGCAGGCCCAGCTCGCCCAGCAGGTTCTCGTCCTGGCGGAGGAACTCCGGCTCGGTCCGGAGGAAATCGCGGACGCTCTCGGGGTCCACGACCGTTGTCTTGGTCGCTCGCGTCGCGTCGCTCATCTCGTCCCCACCGGCTTTGGACCTAACTGGCCCCGATGAAGCGGCAAGACGGTTAACACCCGCTTGATGACCCCTTCATCGGCGGCTCTCGACCTGGGGACGGTTTCGCGGCAGAAGCTCACGCCATGCCGCGTATCGCTTCCGTCCTGCTGCCGATGCCGTTGCCGGAGGCCTTCGACTACGCCGAGCCGGAGGGCCTTGAGCTGGCCGTTGGCGACCATGTCACCGTCCCGCTCGGGCCGCGCGTGATCCGGGGCGTCGTGACGGCGTTGCGTGACGGGACGGGCGGCAATCGGCCGCTGAAGCCGGTGCTGGAACGGGTCGACGACCCGCCGCTGCCGCCTGGCGCGCTGGCTTTTGTTGAGTGGGCGGCGCGCTACTCTGTCGATGTTCCAGGCTGGCCCCTGGCCATGGCCTTGCGCGGCCTGCGCCACCCGCCGCCCAAGCCCGACAAGGTTCTGGCGCTGACTGGCGCACAGCCCGCCCGTGTGACCCCGGCCCGACTCAAGGTGATGGCCGCCGCCGAGGGGCGGAAGCTCTCCGGCCCGGCCCTGGCGTCGGCCGCCGGCGTTTCGGCGGGGGTGGTCAAGGGGCTGGTCGAGGAAGGTGTGCTCGCGGTCGATTTCATCGAGCCCGAACGCGGTCTGCCCCAGCCCGACCTGACGCTTCCGCCCCGCGCCTTGAATCCGGGCCAGGCTGCCTGTGTCGACGTGCTCAAGGACATGCTGGAGACCGGCGGCTTCCAGGCGGCGCTGCTGGACGGCGTGACCGGCTCGGGCAAGACCGAGGTCTATCTCGAGGCGGTGGCTGAGGCGCTGAAGGACCCCGACGCGCAGGTTCTGGTGCTGCTGCCTGAAATCGCCCTGACCCAGGCGGTGATGGCCCGTTTCGAGCAGCGGTTCGGCGCGGTCCCGGCCGAGTGGCACTCGGGCGTCTCGCCGCCGCGTCGCCGGCAGGTTTGGGAGGCGGTGGCGGGCGGGAACGCTCGCATCGTGGTCGGCGCCCGTTCGGCGTTGTTCCTGCCTTTCCGCAAGCTACGCCTGATCGTCGTGGACGAAGAGCACGACAGCTCGTTCAAGCAGGAAGAAGGCTTTATCTACCAGGCTCGGGACCTTGCGGTGGCGCGCGCCAAGATCGAGGGCGCCAGTGTCCTCCTAGCCTCGGCCACGCCGTCGCTGGAGAGCCTCTATAACGCTCAGACCGGCCGCTATCGCTGGCTTCGCTTGTCCGCGCGACACGGCGCGGCGCAGTTGCCAGATATCGGCCTGATCGACATGCGCCAGACCCCGCCGGAGCCCGGCCGCTGGCTGTCGCCGCCGTTGATCAAGGCCATGGCCGTGACCCTGCAGCGCGGCGAGCAGGCCATGCTGTTCCTGAACCGGCGCGGCTATGCGCCGCTCGTGCTGTGCAAGGCCTGCGGCGAGAAGATGAAGTCGCCCGACACGGACAGCTGGCTGGTCGAGCACCGCTACACCGGTCGTCTGGTCTGTCATTTGACCGGTTTCTCGATGAAGAAGCCCGAGGCCTGCCCGCACTGCGGCGCCAAGGACTCGCTGGTCTCGATCGGCCCGGGGGTCGAGCGGGTCGAGGAGGAGGCGCGGCACATCTTTCCGGACGCCCGCGTGGCGGTGTTCTCCTCGGACACGGTGATGGACGCCGAGGGCGCCAAGGCGCTGGTGTCCAGCATGGCGGCGGGGGAGATCGACATCCTGGTGGCCACGCAAGCGGCCGCCAAGGGGCACAACTTCCCGAACCTGACCCTGGTGGGCGTGGTGGACGCCGATCTCTCTCTGCGCGGCGGCGACCTGCGGGCCGGAGAGCGGACCTTCCAACTCCTGGCCCAGGCGGCGGGCCGGGCGGGGCGGCATGAGAAGCCGGGGCGGGCGCTGCTGCAGACCTATGCGCCCGACCATGCGGTGATGCGGGCCCTGGCGGCGCAGGACCGCGACGCCTTTGTCGAGGCCGAGATGGCGATGCGCGAGGACGCCGGCCTGCCGCCCTTCGGACGCCTGGCGGCGGTGATCGCCTCGGGGGCGGACGGGGCGGCGCTGGACGCCTATGTCGAGGCGCTGGCCGCGGTCATTCCCAACGCCGAGGGCGTCGAGGTGTTCGGCCCCGCCGACGCGCCGTTAGCCCTGGTGCGCGGCCGCCGCCGCAAACGGTTCCTCGTCCGGGCTGAGCGCGGTGTCGACCTCCAGGGGTTCATGGCGGCGTGGCGCGCCCGGGCCAGGATTCCGAACTCGGTCCGCGTGGTGATCGACGTCGATCCGTACTCATTTCTCTGAGCCGGCGGCATAAAAAGAAGCCCCCGGAGTGAGATGCTCCGGGGGCCTTTTCTGACTGCGGATCCTTGCGGATCGCGGCGCTAGGGCTGTTTCTTGGCGTCGCGTCTGCGTGACAGCATGTTCAGGCCCTCGACCCCGGCCGAGAAGGCCATGGCCGTGTAGATGTAGCCCTTCGGCACGTGGGCGCCGAAGCCTTCGGCGATCAGCACGGTGCCGATCATCAGCAGGAAGCCCAGGGCCAGCATGACCACGGTCGGATTGGCGTTGATGAAGTTGGCCAGCGGATCGGCGGCCAGCAGCATCACGGTTACGGCGACCAGAACGGCGATGACCATGATCGGCAGGTGATCGGTCATGCCCACGGCGGTCAGGATCGAGTCGATCGAGAACACCAGGTCCAGCAGGATGATCTGGAAGATCGCCGAGCCGACGTTGTTGATCACCACAGTGGTCTTGTCCTTCTCCAGCACGTCGTCGCTCTTGCCCGGATCCACCGCGTGGTGGATTTCCTTGGTCGCTTTCCAAATCAGGAAGACGCCGCCGGCGATCAGGATCAGATCGCGCCAGGAGAAGGCCGTCTCGAAGCCGGGTTCGCCATGCGTCCCGACGGGACCGCTGATCCCGAGATCGAAGACCGGCGCGGTAAGGCCGACGATAAAGGCGATCGTCGACAGCAGGATCAGGCGCATGATCAGCGCCAGAGAGATACCGATCCGCCGGACTTTCTGCCGGTGTTCTTCCGGCAGCTTGTTGGACAGGATCGAGATGAAGATCAGGTTGTCGATACCCAGCACCACCTCCATCACGACGAGCGTGACGAGGGCGGCCCACGCGGCCGGGTCAGCGGCAAGGCTAAGGATTTCGTTCATGGGTTCCCAATAGGGTTCTGGCTCCGCGCCTCCCCGCACGGACCCGTGAGAGGGACCAAATGGGGGACGAACGCCCTGCTTGTCGAGGCCTCGTGTTTCGAAAAGCGACGCCGGAGGACGATTCATGCCCGACGCCGCCCACATAAGGCCGCTTACGGCCCTTCGATTCTTCGCCGCGTTCTGGGTCGTGCTTTATCATTACTGGCCCAACCTCGACGTCGGCTTCACCCCGGCGATCGCGTCCAAAGGCTATCTCGGCGTCGAAGCGTTCTTCGTCCTGTCGGGCTTCATTCTCTGCCATGTGTATCTGAGCGGTTTCGGGGAAGGGCGCTTTCGCTATGGCGACTTCCTCTGGAACCGTCTGGCGCGGGTCTATCCGCTGCATCTGGCGACGTTGGTCGGCGTCGGCGCGATGGCTTTGGCCGCGACAATGGCGGGTCTCGCTGTAGACCCCAACATTCTGTCCTGGCCCTCTCTGCCGGCGAACCTGCTGCTGGTTCACGCCTGGGGTTTCGCGCCTGTCGCGGGCTGGAATCACGCCTCGTGGTCGATCTCGGCGGAGTGGTTCGCCTATCTGACCTTTCCGGTCTTCGCCTTCGCGGCCTGGCGCTTGCGCGAGCGGCCGCTCGTCGCCGTGCTGGGCGCCTTGGCCCTGATCTCCGTGATCTACCCGGTGTTTCAGACCCTGGCGGGCTTCTCCCTGACCGAGGCCACTATCCGCTGGGGCGCGCTGCGCATCGTGCCGTGCTTCGCCTACGGCTGCGCCCTCCATGCCTTGTGGCGCTCGGGACGATTCCCCGCGCGTCTGGCGGGTCTCGGCGCGGCGGCGTTGGGCTTGGCGACTCTGCTCGCCATTCATGCGGGCGCCCCGGATTTGGGCATCGTCATGCTTCTGGGGGGGCTGATCTTCATGCTCGCCAGCCTCGCTTCGGCGGGGTCGCGATTCGCCTCGCAAAAGGTCTTCGTTTATCTCGGCGAGATCAGCTACTCGACCTACATGATCTGCATCCCGTGGAAGATCCTGGCGATCAATGCGGCGACCAAAATCTTGAATATCGATAGCGACAAGTTGCCGCTGTTTGTCTGGCTGGTGATTGTCGCCGCGCTAGTCCCGCTGTCGGCGATTTCGTTCCATATCATCGAGAATCCGTGCCGCGAGCGCATGAAAACTTGGGCTGCGGCATGGCGGAGCCGGCGTCTCGCCGTGGCGGGCGCCTGATAAATACTCTTTTCACCAATCGCCTCTAGGGTTATCCCTTCACCCAGTGACGCGGGGGAGTACCCACAGCATGACGAAACGGACGAGGACCCTTCTGGGTTCCCTGGCCGCCGCCGCCATGATCAGCCTTGTGCCGATGTCCGGCGCGAACGCTGACGGCTACTGGCAGTGCGTGCCGTTCGCGCGTCTGATGTCGGGTATCCAGATTTTCGGTGACGCCCGCACGTGGTGGGGCCAAGCCGCCGGAAAATACGATACTGGGTCGACCCCCAAGATCGGTTCGGTCCTTTCCTTCAAGCCCACCGCCCGCATGAACCTTGGTCATGTGGCCTTCGTCAGCCAGGTGCTGACCGATCGCGTCATTCAGGTCACCCACGCCAACTGGTCTGTGATCGAAGGCGATCGCGGTCAGATCGAGAAGGACGTCACGGTCGTCGACGTTTCGCCCAACGGCGACTGGACCCAGGTCAAGGTCTGGTACGATCCGATCCGCGATCTCGGCACCACGGTCTATCCGACCAATGGTTTCATCTATCAGGACGCCCAGGCGATGAAGATCGCCATGGCCACCAGCAAGATCGCCCTGGCCCAGAACGCCGTGGTCTCGGCCGCCAAGTCCGCCGCCAATCAGGTCGCCGCCTCGGTCCGCGCCTCGCCGCTGGACATCATCAGCCAGGCCGCCGACTCGACCGACCGCATCGCGGCTCTGATCGAGGCCGCCACGGGCGGTGGTTCGCCCTCGAACGACGCCAGCAACAAGCCCAACGCGCCCCGTTAAGCGGACGCGCAAAGGTGCGCCCCGCGAACGCCTTCGACGCTCGGTCAGGGCTGCGACTTTCTGTCGCGATTTGAACGGTTGATTAAGGCTGTTGTGGCACGGTGAACGCCGCTTTCGCGTAATCCCGTCCCTTTGAGCGTTCCGTCACCGAACGATGCCATCCGCCGTGCCCTCACGACCGAGCCTGGTTCGTCGCATCCACCCATCGGTGGTGCGCGAGGTGCTGGAGGCGCACGCCCGTTATCTGAAGGGGGTGCCCAACGGGCGTCGCGCAGGGCTGCAATACGTCAATCTCAGCCATTACGAGCTGGACGGCGCCGACCTGCGCGAGGCCGATCTCACCGGGGCGCTGCTGCACGGCGCGTCGCTGCGCGACGCGCGGCTGAGCGGCGCGACGCTGTACGGAACCGATCTGCGGGATACCGATCTGCGCGGCGCCGACCTTTCGCGCTGCGACATGCGCGGCGCCTGCCTGCGCGGGGCCAACCTCGGCGGGGCCAACCTCTCCAACTGCGATCTGCGCGAAGGCGTCACGGCCGTGCGGGACGAGGAGAAGGGGCTGCGAATTCTCGACCATGCCCAGCGGCCGGGCGAGCTGGACTATGCTCTGCTGCAGGGGGCCAATCTCAATGGCGCTCAGATGTCTGGCGCGTTCGCGCGTCAGGCCGACTTCAGGGATGCGGATCTCTCGAATGTCTCCCTGGAGGGCGCGAAGCTCAACAACGCCGTGATGGACGGGGCCAACCTGTCCGGCGCCAATCTGCACAACGCGGACCTGTCCAAGGCCTCGCTGCGCCGGGCTGTCCTGGTGGGCGTCGATGTCAGCGGGGCTAATCTGACCGCCGCCGACCTTAGCGACGTCCTGCGCGCGCCGCCGCCGATCATCTATATCGACGACCTGCCCTTGGGCGAGGTTCTGGAAGCGCACGAACTGTTCTGCAAGTCCGAAGGCCGCGAGGGCAAGATCGCCAATGTTTCCGAGGTTGACTTCCGTCCCCTGCGCCGCCTGAAGAATCGGCGTCTCAGCGGCCTGTCGGCTCCAAACGCGGTATTCTTCGGCATGGACCTGGAGGGCGTGCAATTGCAGGGCGCCAATCTGTCTGGCGCGGACCTGCGTGGGGCCAAGCTTCGCGGCGCTGACCTTCGCGGCGCGCGGCTGGTCGGGGCGCAGCTGTGCCGGGCGGACCTGTCGGACGCCAAGCTGGGTCCGCTGAAGATCGACGAGGATCGCGTGATCCGGAGCGATCTGACCCGTGCGGTTCTTCGGGGAGCGAACCTGCGCGGCGCCAGCTTGCCCCGCGCCAGGCTGATCGAGGCGGACCTGTCCGGGGCGAAACTCGACGGGGCCGACCTGGGCGGCGCCGAAATGCCGGCGGGTTTCCGCCCTTAGGGGTACAACTTCCGAGGTTTCTGGCATCCATCGGCGCGCTTGCGCCGTATAGTGTGATGACGCCGCGCCAGGAGCCCGAAACCGCATGATCGCCCTCCGCAAGCTCGCCAATCACAGCCTGATCGGTCTGGGGGTCTGCGCCGCAGCGACCTCTGCGGTCGCTCAAGGCCGAGCGCCGGACCGCGCCGTGATCGGGATCGCCGCCGTCTACACGCCCGGCTATCAAGGCGGTGACGACTATCGCCTGATGCCCTTTCCGGTGATCGACGTGACCTATGGCCGCTTCTTCGCGAGCGGCCGTAAGGGCCTAGGCTATACCGTGATCGACGGACCGGTGGCGAAGGTCAGCGCGGGCGCGACCTATGTGCCCGGCTACCGACGACGCGACGCGCCGGTCGGTATCGGGCGCCTGGACGGCGGCGCGGGACTGCGCGTGGCGGCTGACATGCGGCTGGGCGGCGTCCTGGCTTCGGTGGGCGGCACCAAGGTGGTGTCGGGCGACGTCGACGGGGCCCTGTTGGACGCCAGTCTCGCCTATCCGATCCGGGTTTCGGACCGCCTGAGCGTCACGCCCAGCGTGTCGGCCACCCGGGCCGACGCCCAGTATAACCGCGCCTATTTCGGGATCAGCGCCGCCCAGGCTGCCGCCTCGAAGCTGCCGACCTATCGTCCGGGCGGCGGTGTCAAGGATGTCTCGATGTCGCTCGGCGCCAACTACCGGCTTACCGACAAGGTCAGCCTGGGCGCGACGGCCAGCCTGAGCCGATTGACGGGTGACGCGCGCAAGAGCCCGATCGTCGTCGATCCCACCCAACCCTCGGGCGTGCTGTCGGTTTCCTATCGGTTCTAGCCGGTCGGACGAAGGGCGGCGGCGCCCGCCCACCGCTGATCGCGGCATAATCTTGCGCGAGCTCTTGCGGTGCGCGTCAACCTTGGTGTTGATGCCGGGTAACCGTGGGAGTTTTATGATGTCGCGTCTGTCCTGGATCGCCGCCGCCGGCGCCTTGGCCCTGGCGGGTTTGGGGGGCGCGGCTCACGCCGCCGCGCCGCAGTTCAAGCCGTCCGCGTGTATGGGTGACTACAAGGACGCCGCGCGGCAAACGCGTTGCGGGACTCTGATCGTCGACGAGACGCGCGGTGATCCCAAGAGCCGTCGCATCAAGGTCGCGGTGGCGATCGTCAAGGCCAGCGCGCCCAAGCCCGGTCAGCCGCCGGTCGTCTACCTGCATGGCGGTCCTGGCGGTTCGGCGCTCGACGGGTTGCCGCAGATGCTCAAGAGCAAGGCCGCCCTGGAGTATGTCGCGGTCGATCAGGACTGGATCTTCATCGACCAGCGCGGCGGCGGCCAGTCGGATCCCAACCTCAACTGTCCAGGTGCGAACCTAACCGACGCAGGCCCGCCGACCGAGAAGGACGCCCAGGCCATCATCGCCTGTCTGAAGGCCTTCCAGGCCAAGGGCGTGAACCTGTCGCGCTACAACGCCGTCGAGGTCGCCAAGGACGTTCAGGACCTGCGCCAGGTGCTGAAGCTGCCGCTGATCGACCTCTTTGGCGGCTCGTATGGCACCCGCATCGAGGCGGCGATCCAGGCCCATGCGCCGCAGGGCGTGCGCGCGGTGGTGCAGGACTCGCCTTGGCCGCCCGAGGCTGACTGGACCGTTGGCGGCCCGGCCATGGTCTCAAGCTCGATCGATATCGTGATGGCCAAGTGCGCCAAGGTCGCCGAGTGCGCCAAACGCTATCCCGACCTCAAGGCCAAGCTGGCGGTCGTCGCCGAGCGTTGGCTGGCCGGGCCCCAGACGATCAACGGCAAGACCTACACGGCCGATGATCTTGGCGGCTATCTGATGGACGCCAGCTACTTCACCGCCAGCGTCCTGCCGCGCGACCTCTGGAAGATCATCGAGGGTGACGTGTCGCCCGTGGCCGAGTTCGTCGAGAGCCGCGACTACTACAGCGAGGGCCAGTTCATGACCCACCTGTGCAAGGAAGAAATCCCGTTCGAGGCCCGCGCTGCGGTGGCGGACGGGACCGAAAAGGACCCCGTGGCCCGCCTGATGGTCGCCTCGATGCAGCGTATTCATGACGTCTGCGCCGCCATCGATGTCGGCCCGATTTCCAAGCTCGAGCAGCAGCCGGTCAAGACCGCGATCCCGACCCTGTTCCTGGCCGCCGAGATCGACCCCGGCTGCCCGCCGGAACTGACCAAGGCCGCCGCCAAGGGATACGAGGGCTCGCAGGTGGTCATCGTCACCAACGCCACCCACGGCGTCAGCCGCCATCCCTGCGCGCGCAAGATGATCCGCAGCTTCTTCCTGGATCCGACCCAGCCGGTGGACCGCAGCTGCCTGCCGGCAGCGGATACGCCGATGGTGTTCAACTACGCCGGCTGACCTTCTGGAAGGCCCTCTCCGGCCGGGGAAGGGCTTTCCATCGCCGCCCTACATCTTCTTCTTCAGCGGCAGCAGGTCCGGATACACCGCATCCCGCTTCTGCGCCTTCGCCGCGAAGGCCTCGGCCATGTGCGGACCCGAGAACATGCCCGTCTGCCAGGTGGCGATGTAGTCGAGGCCGTCGGCGATGGTGTGGTCGCGGGCGTAGTTGATCATCACCTTGCTGCCGGCCACGGCCAGCGGCGACTTCTCGGCGATCTCGCGGGCGGTGGCCAGGGCGTGGGCGACGACCTCCTCATGGGTGTCGAACACTTCGTTGACGAGGCCGATGTCGCGGGCCCGCTGTCCTGGCAGGCGGCGGCCCGTGTAGGCCAGCTCCCGCACCCAACCCTCGGGGATCAGCTTGCACAGACGCGGGAAGGTGCCGACATCGGCGGTCATGCCGATGTTGATCTCCTGGATCGAGAAGAAGGCGTCGGTGGTCGCGTAGCGGATGTCGCAGGCGCTGATGAAGTCGACCGCGCCGCCGATGCAGCCGCCCTGGATAGCGACGATCACCGGCATCCTCGCCTTGTCGAGGCAGCTGAAGGTGTCCTGCAGGTGATGGACGAAGCGGCGGAAGCTCTCGGCGGCCACCCACCGGTCTGCGTCCTGACGGGCGGTGACGCCCTCGTCGTCTGTGAACACCGACAGGTCCATGCCGGCGCTGAAGTGCTTGCCGGTCGAGGAGATTACGATGCAGCGCGCCCGGGCGTTGTCGTCGATGTCTTTCACAATCGCGGGAAGCTCGTTCCAGAACGCCCGGGTCATGGTGTTCATGGCTTCCGGGCGTTTCAACTGGATGTGCGCAACGCCAGCCTCGATCTCGACCTTGAAACAGCTATAGTTCGTCTGATCCTGGTTGCTCATGCTGGCCTCCCTTATGTTGTCCGCGACTATCGGACGGGGGGAGGGCGGCGACAACACTGACCCTACGGAAAAGGGAAACGACATGACGACGCGCAAGACCCCCGCTACGGCCCTGGCCCTCGCCGCCGTCCTGGGCGCTGGCCTGACGGCCGCACCGGCCCCCGTGCTGGCCCAGCAGTCCAAGCCGCTCGGCGGGATCTTCGGATGCGAAGGCTCGGGCAAGAAGCAGGAAGGCGGCGCCCTGATCGGCGCGGCGGCCGGTGCGCTGCTGGGCAGCAAGGTCGCCAAGAACGAAAAGACCCTGGGCGCGCTCGTTGGCGCGGCCGCCGGCGCCGCAGCTGGCGCCTATATCGGTTGCCGGATGCAGTCGACCGACGCGGCCCTCGCCGAACAGGCCACCAAGAAGGCGCTGGAGACGGGCGTCTCCCAAACCTGGAGCAACAGCCGCACAGGCAATTCGGGCCGCATCAGCGTGGTCTCGTCCAGCTATGGCCCGCCGATCGACGGCCGCAACATCCGCTACGCCCAGGGCGTGCAGAGCCTGCCCAGCCTGGCGGCGACCGCCGGCGCCTATACGGCCGCTTCGACCGTGAACCTGCGCGCGGGGCCTTCCACCAAGACCGCCGTGGTCGGCAAGCTGGCGGCCGGCGAGACGTTCGACGCCATCGGCCAGGCGCCGACGGGCGGTTGGGTGCTTGTGGGCCGCAGCGGTTTTGGCGTCGGCTACGCGGCCGCCTCGCTGGTGCGTCCCAGCGGCCAGCTGGCGGCCAGCTGCCGGATCATCGACGCGGCGGTCTCGGGCGGCGGCCAGGCGACCTCGACCCAGCGCTACAGCGCCTGCCGCGACAATCGCGGCGAATGGCAGCTGACCCAGGCCTAGAGGTCCACCACCTCGCACTTCAGCCGTTCGCGAATGCGGTCGGCGACGATGCGGCGATGGCAGCAATTGGGATCGTCCTCGTAGCAAAGGAGGGCGATCCTTTTTGTTTTGGCCAGCGCCGTCGCCTGAGCCAAGGCCAGCACCGCGGCGGGTTCCTCCAGTTGCGCCTCGAAGATCTGGCGCATCTCGTCGATCCGCCCAGTCCGGGCGGCGTCGCGCCCCGGCTTGGGCGTGCCCAGGTCTCGCAGGTGGAGATAGTCGACGCCCTGGTCTTTCAGGCCGCCGGCCAGCAGCGTCTTCGAGAACCCGGCCTTGCGCGAGCTGGCGACGGCGCGGACATCGATCACCAGTTCGACGTCGGCGGCTTTCAGTCGGTCGATCATCCCGCTCTGCGTGTCGGTCTCGTAGCCGATGGTGGCCAGCGGATTCATCTTGGGCTCCATGGACGCGGGGGTTGGAGACGCCTACCTTACGCCCGATCAGTTTCAGGGAGCCACGCCATGGACGCGGCCGTTTTTCGCGAACCTCGCCGACGTGTCGTGGCCGTGCCCGGCGGCGAGATCGCCGCCCTGGAGTTTGGTCCCGAGGATCGGGCGATCGATATCGTCTTCGTCCACGCCAACGGTTTCAACGCCCAGACCTACCGGACGCTCCTGTCGCCGCTGGCGGCGGGCCTGCGGATTCTTGCGATCGACCAGCGGGGACACGGCGCGACCACCCTGCCGGCTGATCCGAAGGGGCGTCGGTCTTGGCGGGATTTGCGCGACGACCTCGTCGGCCTGCTGGAGGTGTTGGATGGGCCGCCGGTCGTGTTGGCCGGCCACTCGATGGGGGGCACGGTCAGCCTGCTGGCCGCCGCCGAGCGACCCGAGCGGGTCAAGGGCTTGCTGCTGCTGGACCCGGTGATCATGCCGTGGCTGGCCAACCTCTACGCCAAGGCGCCCTGGACCTCCGGCCGGGGCTTCATGCAGCTGCCGATCGCCCAGGCGGCGTTGAAGCGGCGGGCCGTGTTCGATAATCGCGAGGCGGTTTTCGCAGGCTACAAGGGGCGCGGCGCCTTCAAGACGTGGCCCGAGACGATGCTCGCCGAATATGTCGCCGGCGGCGTGGTCGATGCGCCGGACGGCAAGGTGCGCTTGGCTTGCGCGCCAGCCTGGGAGGCGTCGAACTACGCGGCGCAGGCGCATGATCCCTGGCGCGCGATTCGACGCGTCTCTGCGCCGGTGAAGATCCTGAAGGCCCAGAAGCACTCGACATGCCGCGTGGGCGACGGCTTCGCGCGCCGGGGGCGGAACGTCCGTATCGAGATGGTCGAGGGCACGAGCCACTTCCTGCCCATGGAGCGGCCCGATCTGGTGCGCGACGCGCTATTCGAGATGGCGACGGCTTAGAGAGCCAGCCCCTTCACCTCATGGGCGGCCAGGGCCACCCGCGCCGCGTCGGTGACCGGCACCACCTTGCGCGCGTCGAGGTCGAAGGTGATGGCCACCGCCTCGGAGGTTCCCCACGGCTCGCCGGTGGCGGGGTCCAGCATCCAGTGGACCACGCGCATCGTCCGGGCGTCGGTCCCGAGCAGGCCCGAGCGGATCTCGATGCGATCGCCGGCGCGCGGCCAGGCCAGGTGCACGATCCGGTACTCCAGCACCGCGCCGCCCATCCGCTGCGGCTTGTGCTCGGCGTGCTCGACCACGACGTCGCGGAAGGGATGGATGAACGTGCCGATGCCGTCGGAGACCCGGCCGATGAACTGCTCGGTGCGCATTCGTCCGAACACGTCGCAATCCGACGGCAGGAGACCTCCAAGCCCGATCCGCGACAAGCCCAAGGCGTCGGCGCGGGCGAGATTGGCGGTCGGCGTGAAGGGCGACAGGTCGAGACTGCGGGCCTGGGCGCGTTCCGGAACCGCGACCTTCAGGGCCTCCGCTCGTTCGCGGGCGACCTTCGGCCAGGGAAACGGTTGACCGTCACGCGGCGTGGCATGAACGACGGTGGTCTGGAACGTGGCCGCCAGTTCGCCGGAGGCCGGGTGGATCAGCAGTTGCAGGATCCGCGCCTCGCACGCGCTCATCTCGATCACGCCGCCCAGCATGTAGAGCGGCGCGCCGGCGTGCGCCTCGCGCAGGAAGCGGATGTGCTGTTCCTTCACCAGCAGCGTCGCATTGGCGTGGGGCGAGAAGGCGTGGGGCAGGCCCAGTTCGGCGGCCATGCCAATCAGCCCTTCCTGGGCGCGCACGACGTAGTGGCGCACGTTCATGTGCCCCATCTCGTCGCAGTCCCAGGTGTTGACGCCGCCGCGCCAGATCTCGACGCCAGGGAGGGACTGCGCGGTCATGAGCTGTCTCGAACGCGGTTGAACGGTTGTTCGAACCTAGCGGGCTTTGCTCAGCTTCGGCAATCCGCGCACAGCCCGTGGGCCTCGATCGTCACCCCCGTCAGCGCATAGCCCGCCGCCTCGCCCGCGGCGATGATCTCGGCGCTGGCCTTGGGCTCGATCTCGCGGGTCGCGCCGCAGCAGTCGCAGATCAGAAACGCAGCGACGTGGCCGTCGGCTTCCTTGCGGCAGGCGACATAGGCGTTGAGGCTCTCGATCCGGTGGGCGAAGCCCTGCTTTTCCAGAAAGTCGAGGGCGCGATAGACGGTCGGCGGCTTGGCCGGCGGGCCCTCGCCGCCGAAGGTCGAGATCAGGTCGTAGGCCTTTACCGGTTGGCCTGCCTGCAACAGCAGTTCCAACACCCGACGGCGAGGGGCGGTCAGGCGTTGATCGGCGGCCGTGCAGCGCGCCTCGGCCGCGTCCAGCTCGGCCGCAAGGGCCGCGCCGGCGACGCCGTGGTTGTGGTGGTCGTGTCCGCAGGAAGGGGCGTTGGCCATGGTCAAGAGGTAGAGGTCGGGTGGGCTCTACGCAAGCTACAGCAGAGGTTTCGAAAGGGCCGCCGCCTCGGCCTCACAGCGCTTGGGGGCCACAGCAGGACCGGCGGCGCGTGCTGCATCGAGCTCGGCGCGGGCGGCGGCGAGGTCCGCCTTGAAGGCGTCGGACGACTTCAGCGCCGCCAACAGGTTCTCGGCGTTCATCCGCCCGGCCTCGACCGAGCTCATGTTGTGCACGCCACAGACCACGCGGCTTTCGCCATAGGCCTTGGCGCGGGCCAGGATCGCCTCGCGGCGGTCGGGCGCCAGTTCGGCCAGGACCAGACCCACGCTCCAGCCCCAGGTCGCGTGGCCCGACGGGTAGTCCGGCGACAGCGCCAGCCCCAGGCTGCGCTTGATGCAGATCGGACCTTCCTCGCGGAAATAGGGGCGGGGGCGGCGATACTTCAGCTTTGGCCCGGCCACCGCTGAGCGGACGTCGCGGCTCATGCGCAACAGGGTGGCGGCCAGCTTGGGGTTGCGCTCGAACGACGGGGTGACGCCCAGAGCGCAAGCGTAGCCATCAAGCACCTTCTCCTCGACATTGTCCTCCTGGGCCAAAGACCAGCGCGGGGTGTCCTTCAGGGCGCGGGTGGCGCGGAAGATCTCGCGGTCCCGCAGCGCGGCTTCGGACCCCTTGGGCGGCGGCGGCGGCAGGTGGTCGCGCGCGTCGAAGACGCCCTTGGCCAGGTAACGGTTGCTGGGCGCGTCGCCGCTCAACGTGGCGCAGCCGCTCAGCATCAGGGCGGTGGCGGTGACAAGCCAGACAGCACGCATGAAAAAGGGTCCCCGAAATCGCTTTCGGAGACCCTGCATTTTCAAGTCCGGCCGATCAAGCCTGCCGGACCATCAGCCTTACTTGCCGAACAGCTTGTTCCAGCGCGGCTTTTCGCGGCCTTCCCAGGCCTTGCGCCAGTAGGCGTCCGAGGCGATCAGTGGCACCACCGTGGTGGCTTCGGCGAACACCATCTGCTCGTAGGTGGTCGAGACCTTGCCCCACGAGGCGGCTTCCTTCAGCGTCGACGACGAGCAGGCGCCGTCGCGCACGTCGGCCACCGTGATCTGGATGGCGTACTTGTGCATGTCGGCCTCGACGCCGAGGATCTCTGCGCAGACGACGGTGTCCTGTGCGAAGTTCTTCGGGACGCCGCCGCCGACCATGAACAGGCCCGTGGTGCCGGCCGCGATCTTGATGTCGGTCAGTTCGCGGAAGTCGGCGATCGCGTCGATCATCAGGTAGGGCTTGCCTTCGGCGGCGCGCTCCTTCTGGTGCTTGACCAGACCAAAGCCGGCCGAGCTGTCGACGAAGGCCGGGCAGAAGATCGGCACGCCTTCTTCATAGGCGGTCTGGATCAGCGAGCCTTCCTTCTTGGCGTTGCCTTCCGCCAGCCACTTGCCCATTTCCCAGATGAATTCGCGCGAGGAGTAGCCGCGCGGCTCCAGGCGGTTGGCGATCTCGAGGATCGTGTGGTCGCAGGCCTGCAGCTCTTCTTCGTCGATATAGGTGTCGTAGATGCGGTCGATGTAGTTGTCGCGCAGGACGTTGTCGTCGACCGGGCCGGCGGCCTGATAGTGCTTGAAGCCGAGGGCTTCGAAGAAGTCCATGTCGACGATGCTGGCGCCGGTGGCGACCACGGCGTCGATCATGCCGTTCTTCACCATGTCGCGGTAGACGTGCATGCAGCCGCCGGCCGAGGTCGAGCCGGCCAGGATCAGCCAGGTCGAGCAGCCCTTGTCGGCCAGCGCCATGTTGAAGATGTCGGCCGCGCGGGCGGTGTCGCGCGAGCTGAACGACATCTTGCGCATCGAGTCGATGATCGGGCGGGCGTCGTAGCTGGTGATGTCGACGTGCTCGACGGTCTTCTGGAGGAGTTCGGCTTTTTGGTTGTTCGGAACGGGAGCGTTCATCGCTTCGGTTTCCCTGACTTTGGACGCCCGTCGTTGAAACAAAGAGCCTTCGCCGGGACGGAGCGACCGACGGGGCTGAAAAACGAACCGCACCCGACGTCTGATAACGTCGGGCGCGGGGCGCGGTTTAACTCAGAAACGATCTACTGGCGAACCGTGTCGGATCAGCGACGACGCTTGCGCTTGCCGGCCGCGCCCTTGGGACGCGAGAAGCGGACGATCTTGCGCTCTTCCGTCTCCTGACGGACGACCGGGATAGAACGCTTGGCCAGGCCGTACATCGAGGCCATCGGCGCATCCTGCACCTCGACGGTGTCGGTTTCGCCGAAGCCGTTGAAGCGGGTGTTCATGGCCACGCCGTAGGCGCCGAGCATGCCGATCTCGATGTAGTCGCCTTCGTCGACGCTTTCCGGCAGGTAGAAGGGGCCAGGCATGTGGTCGACGCTGTCGCAGGTCGGGCCGTAGAAGCGGAACGGCTTGAGGCCTTCTTCCACCACTTCGCCGCTCTTGCGGTACAGCTTGACCGGGAACGGCCACTTCATGTGCGCGGCGTCGAACAGCGAGCCGTAGGACCCGTCGTTCAGATAGAGCGCGTCGCCCTTCTTCAGCTCGACCTTGACCAGCAGCGACGAAGCCTCGGCCACCAGCGCGCGGCCGGGCTCGCACCAGAGTTCGGTGGTCTCATGGACCATCATCTCGGCGAAGCCGCGGTCGATGGCCGCCAGGTACTCCGACAGATCCGGCGGGACCATGCCCGGATAGATCGACGGGAAGCCGCCGCCGACGTCTACGACATCGGCCAGCACCCCGGCGCGCACCAAGGCGCGGCTCGCCTGAGCCATCGCCGCCTGGAAGGCGGTCGGACGCATGCACTGGCTGCCCACGTGGAAGCTGACGCCCATCAGGTCCTGGGTCGCGCGGCGCGCGGCCAGCAGCAGGGCCGGGGCGTTGTGCATCTCGACCCCGAACTTGCCAGACAGGCTGTAGGCTGCGCCCTCGGCCTGCACGCCCATGCGGACGATCAGGTTGAGGTCCTTGGCCTGGCCCGTGGCGTCCAGGATCTTGGCCAGCTCTTCGTGGGTGTCGAACGAGAAGGTCTTCACCCCGTGGTCGAAATAGGCGGCGGAGATCGCCGCCCGGCTCTTGACCGGGTGCATGAAGGCCATGCGCGAGCCCGGCGCCTCTTGGGCCACCAGCTCGACTTCGTTCAGCGATGCGACGTCGAACGACCGCACGCCGGACTTGGCCAGCTCGCGGATCACCCACGGCGAAGGATTGGCCTTCACCGCGTAAAAGACATCGCCTTTAAATTCTGCCTGGAACCAGCGCGCCGCTACCGCCACCGCGTCCGGTCGCACCATGGCGACAGGACGTTCCGGCGACCGCTCGCGGACCAGGTCCAGGGGCGTATGGTACGTGTGCAATTCACGTAACCCCCTGTTGGAAGTTAAACCCAGGCCGGCGTTAGCAGCGCTTGTAGGACTTCGGGTCCGCCGGAGCCGTGCGAGATAGGGGCATTGATCCGGGATGTAAAGACCCTTTTGCGGCCCCGTTTCGAGGCGAATTGATCCAGAGCGGTCCAGCGGCCCGCCACCTGCGAGATTTCGTCGCGCCGGAGCGCTCCAGGCCCGGAAACGCTGGGGCTTTCACCGCCGTCAGAGCCCCGCTTCCGGCCGTACAAAACGGGCGAAGCCGTCACAAATTCGTTGCGTCCTGACCGCAAACCGGAGAACGCATTTCCCAACCCGTGAAACCACGTTAAGGATTCGCCCCGACCATGACGTCGGACCCTGTTCTCTCGATCCGCGCCGCCTCGAAGACCTTCGGGTCTCGCCGCGCGCTGGACGCCGTCTCGCTCGATGTGAATCGGGGCGAGATGATCGCGCTCATTGGCCCTTCCGGGTCGGGCAAATCCACGCTTCTGCGCTCGATCGATGGTCTGCAGACCATCGACGAGGACGAAGGAACCATCACCGCGTTCGCCGGTCCGGTGCAGGCGCGTGGGAAGGTCTCGGACCAGGTGCGCAAGGCCCGCGTTCGCATCGGCTTCGTGGCCCAGCAATTCAATCTGGTCGGCCGCCTGTCGCTGTTCAGCAACGTGGCCCTGGGCTCCCTGGGGCGGATTTCTTTCCTTCGCGGCCTCTTTGGCTGGTGGCCGCAGGAGACGCGCGAGGCGGCCATGGCCGCTTTGCATCGCGTGGGGGTTTCCGACTACGCCGGCCAGCGCGCCAACACCCTTTCCGGCGGTCAGCAGCAGCGCGGCGCCATCGCCCGCGCGCTGGTTCAGCGCGCCAAGATCATCCTGGCCGACGAACCGGTCGCCTCGCTGGATCCGGTTTCGGCGCGCAAGGTCATGGAGATTCTTCGTGACCTGAATCAAAGCGACGGGCTGACCGTCGTCGTCACACTGCACCAGGTGGACTACGCCCTGCGCTACTGCGACCGGGTCGTGGCCCTGAAGGCCGGTCAGAAGGTCTATGACGGCCCGGCCTCCGGCCTGAAGCGTGAAAAACTCATCGATATCTACGGCCCGGAATTCGAGGACGTGTTCTGGGAAGGAGCTCCCCAATGATCAGCCGTCGTTCGGCTCTCGTCATCGCCGCCCGTTGTTCGCTTGTGGGGTTCTCGGCCCTGGCGCTCGCGTCTTGCTCGGGCAAGTCCGAAGCGCCCACGGCCAAGAACGAGGTGACCTTCTCCATCCTGTCGACCGAGTCGGCCCAGAACATGGAGAGCTACTGGACGCCGATCCTGAAGGACATGGAGAAGCAGACCGGCCTCAAGGTGAAGCCGTTCTTCTCATCCAACTATTCGTCGCTGATCGTGGCTATGGGCGCCAAGCAGACGGATCTGGGCTGGTTCTCCAACCAGTCGGGCCTGGAGGCGGTGCGTCGCTCCAACGGCGAGGTGTTCGCCCGGACGTTCGATCCTTCGGGCACCGACGGCTACAAGTCGGTGATCATCGTGCCGGCCGACAGCAAGATCCAGACGGTTCAGGACCTGCTGAAGTGCGACAAGACCCTGGACTTCGGCATTGGCGACAAGAAATCGACCTCGGGCACGCTGGCGCCGATGACGTATGTGTTCATCCCGGCCAACAAGAAGCCCGAAGAGTGCTTCAAGACCGTGATCAGCGCCAACCACCAGGCCAACCTGTTCGCGGTGGCCAATGGCAAGCTGGACGCCTCGACGAACAACTCCACCGCCATCAACCTTTCGAGGGCGCGCGGCGAAGGCGTGACCGACAAGATCCGCGTGATCTGGGAGTCGCCGACCCTGCCGGAAGATCCGATCGTCTGGCGCAAGGACCTCGACCCGGTCGTGAAGGAAAAGCTGCGTCAGTTCTTCCTGACCTACGCCCAAGGCGACACGCCCGAGGCCGAGCAGCAGCGCGGCTATCTGAAGAGGCTGTCGATCGGCGGCTTCAAGCCGGCCGATGACACCCATCTGCTGGTGGTGCGCGAGATGGAGGCCACGGAACAGCTGGGCATCGCTCGCGAGTCGGGCGATCAGGCCAAGATCGCCGCCGCCCAGAAGGTCCTCGACGGCGTGAAGGCCGAGCGCGTCGCCGCCGAAGGCAAGGCGGGCGTCGTCGCTCAGCCGGCCAACTGAGGTCCTTGATGAGCCAAGCCGCCAAGATTGAAGGGGCGATTCCGCCACCCCCCAAGCGGTCGACCTCGGCCCTGGCCTTCGACACCCTGCTGTGGGGCGGGGTGATCCTGTTGCTGATCATCAGCTTCAAGCCGGCCGAGATCGATAAGTTCCCGCAGCTGTTCACCGACACCGAGAAGACGCAAGGCTTCGCCAAGCTGTTCTTCAAGCCGTTCACCGATCCGGCGCTGTTCATGTCGATGGATTGGAGTCTGTTCATCGGCAAGATGTGGCAGACGATCCAGATGGCGCTGTGGGGTACGGCCCTGGCGATCATCGTGGCCATTCCGCTGGGCCTCCTGGGCGCGCGCAACATCGCGCCCGTCTGGGTGCAGCAGCCGGTCCGCCGCGTTCTGGACCTGATCCGCTCGATCCCCGACCTGGTCGTGGCGCTGATCTTCATCACCGCCGTCGGCCTTGGTCCGTTCGCGGGCGTGATGTCGATCATGTTCAACACCGGCGGCGTTCTGGCCAAGCTGTTCGCCGAGGCGGTCGAGTCGATCGACAAGGGCCCCGTCGAAGGCGTCCGCGCCACCGGGGCGGCCAAGCTGCAGGAGATCGTTTGGGGCGTGATCCCGCAGGTGGCTCCGCTGTGGACCAGCTATGCGCTCTACCGCTTCGAGTCGTCGAGCCGCGCCGCCACGGTGCTGGGCATCATCGGCGCCGGGGGCATCGGCCAGATCCTGTACGACTCGATCAACGCGTTCCAGTTCGACCAGACCGGCTGCATCGTGCTGGTCATCGTGGTGGCCGTGTCGATGATCGACCTGCTGTCGCAGATCATCCGCACGCGTCTGCTTTAGAGCGCGGCGAAAGCCGGCAAGTCTTCGCATGGCGACGCATTCACGCCGCGGCTCTATGGGCCGCGGCGTTTTTGTTTGTATAGTGGCGCGCCGGACCTCCCCATGCGCCGGTCGCGGTCGCCGTCCGGCGACGCGCCCCTGACCCTGAAGGGCCATGATTCTCGTCGCGCTCGTCGTCGTCCTTTTCCTCGTTCTGCTGAACGGGGTCTTTTCCATGTCCGAACTGGCCGTCGTTTCGGCGCGCAAGGCCCGCCTTCAGGGCTTCGCCGAACGGGGCGATCGGGGGGCGAAGCTGGCCCTGGAGATGTCCGAGCATCCGACGCGGTTCCTGTCGGCCGTGCAGGTGGGCATCACCCTGATCGGCATCTTCGCCGGCGCCTACGGTCAGGCCACCATCGCCGCCGCCCTGGACACCTGGCTGGAAGCGAGCGTCCCGGCCCTGGCCAAGTATTCCGAAGCCATCGCCACGACCACCGTCGTCATCGGCCTGACCTATGTCTCGGTGATCCTGGGCGAACTGGTGCCCAAGCGCTTGGCCCTGATCTTCCCCGACGCCATCGCCCGCCGCATGGCGCCGTTCCTGGCCATCGTGGCGACGGTGCTGCGCCCCTTCGTCACCTTGCTGACGGTCTCGACCGCCGCCGTCCTGCGCCTGATGGGCGTACGCGACGAGCGCAACACCAGCGTCACGTCCGAAGAAGTCGAGGCGGTCCTGGCCGAGGGCGCGGACGCCGGCCTGATCGAGCCTGAGGAGCGCTCGATGATCCAGGAGGTGTTGCGCCTGGGCGATCGTCCCGTCCGGGTGGCCATGACCCCGCGCCGCGACCTCTTCTGGGTGTCGCTGGCCGACGACACTGAGACCGTGCTGACCGAGATCCGCGCCAGCGCTCACTCGCGTATCGTGGTCGCCACCGAGGGCGACCTCGACGGCGATGTTGGGGTGCTGCTCAAGAAGGACCTGCTGGACGCCTGCCTGTCGGGCGAGCCGCTGGACCTGAAGGCCCACGTCCAGCAGCCGCTGGCGATCCCCGAGACCATGTCGCTGCTCAAGGCGCTGCAGCTGTTCAAATCGACCAGCCTGCACATGGCGCTTGTGGTCGACGAGTTCGGCTCGCTTCAGGGCGCCATCACCCCGCTGGACCTGCTGGAAATGATCGCCGGCGACTTCCCGGAAGATCACGACGACGACGAAAAGCGCATCATCCGCCGCGAGGACGGCGGCTGGCTGATCGACGCGCGCCTCGACATCCAGGAGCTCAACGACCACCTCGGCGAGAACTTCGAGGCCGAGGGTGGCTATCACACGGTGGCCGGCCTGATCCTCGACCGCCTGGGCCGCCTGCCGGTTGAAGGCGAGCACGTCGAAATCGGCGGTTTCGACCTCGAGATCGTCGACATGGACAGCTCGCGGATCGACAAGGTCATCCTCAAGCCCAGCAAGCGCAAGAAGGACGGCCAGGAGGGGTAGGGGGCGTCGCGGTTCCGGCTGAAGGCCGCACGCACGTGTCGCCGGGAAGGTCGGGTTTCCGGCGGGAGGCTGCAGGCGGCTAGCGACCCAAGTCGGACTCGTTGCATTGTGCGGTTTAGACTCCGCTCACCCCAGAATATTTAGAAGGTCGGCGTGACCTATAAGGAGGGCGAGTTGTCGTGGCGTTTCGACGTCTTTACTGAATGCGGGCGTTGCTCTCGCCGCCTGCGCCCGGATCCCACCCCACTTGCTTTGAAGTTATCGCAACTCGACATTGGCTCAAAATGGAAGCGTGCCGTAAGGGGGGAAAACAGAGAGGTCGCCGACCCCGGGAGATATCGGAGGTATCGGGGTACTTGTCGCGGTTGCGATCTTTGTGGCCACGTAGTTAGCTCGCGCCTCCGCCTGGCGGAAATACATAGATCCATTATTGTACGTTGCTGCCGTTCCGCCGTTCTTCAGGTGAGCGTCATATAACTGCTGAGCCCCCTGCATAGTCGATATTGTGTTGTGAGCAATTTCATGAAGCATAAGGAAATTTATGCCATTTTGATCATAAGCTAAGTATCCATTGAGCGTTCCGATTGTAATATATAGTTTATCTCCATAGTTTCTTCCGCCGTAACCTTCCGGCATTCCGTTGTTGTCAACGATGACGATTTTCTGAAAATTCTGAAGCGTTCGCTTGATGTCTCCGGCTGGGACGCTTACGCCTCCGCCCACATCGATTAACTGCGTGTCTGGTGTCGCGCTTAGCGCCGTTGCAAATGCTGCAAGCTTGTTGCCGAACGCAGATATGAGATTGGGTATAATCCACGGCTTCGTCGGATTTTCCGTCACTTCGCTCTGAATCGATGTCGAGTAAGGCCCGAAGAATTCCGGATACTGCTTCATGTATTCTGGAAGGTTTCCATAGATGCTGGCTTTCCAGCTGAGGAAATCGATCTCAGTACCGTAAGATATGCTTATGCTTGGCGGGAGAGTGATAATAATCGGGGCGATTATATTTTCATCCGACACAGCTTGTGCTCCCCGCCCACAAATGTAACCTGGAGTGGTTTGTTCTAGGAGTAATCTGGAGGTTGTGATGCTGTCAATGGACTCCTTGCCCGCTTACGCGGTTCGGGCGCCATCATCCGCTCAGCAAGCGTGCGCGCTCATTAAAAGTTCAGCAGACGCATTGCGGAAGTACAGAGTGATGTACGATTTGAGTAAATCTCAAGTCGACCAGTCAGACATACTCGCGCCCGATGTTAATGAGCTCAGGAACGAAACCTTCTGGAATGGAAAGGTGGGCACTCCCATGCCGAAGTTGGGCTTGGGCGCGCACCTCGGCTGGAAATGGCCTCGCTGTGATTTTGATCGCTCGAGAGAGGAGACTGGCGTTCGGCTTACCTTTTATCAGCCCCTGGTCTCTCCGGATGGGCGGCGAGCCGTGATTGTCGTAGGCGCGACCCTGGGAGCTCGAGAGCATCTCCCCGGCATAGCTAGTGAGCAACGATTTCCAACCTACGTATGCCGGCTTCGAAAAGCCTTCGGGCGCTGGACTGCCCAAAGCTGTTCTAACGCCTATGAGCGCCTCTTTTGAATCTGGCCGCCCGCCGTTGAACGTCGGAAGCTCATAGCTGACCACGATCGAGTTCGTGACCGCTTCTGATCGCATGGCGAGAGTCAGCTTTCCACCCTTTACTGACGTTGGCGATGTCCGCGTTCCAACAGCCGCTCCAAGACACGACCCAAAGAAAAAGGGCGCGGACCTTGCGATCCGCGCCCTCGTCTTGTCTACCCGATGAAGCCGGCCGCTATTGCAGCTTGGCGCCCATCTGGCTGATCGCGGCGTCGACCAGAGCGTCGCCCTTGGCGCTCGCGAGGCGGGCGGCCAGGACGGTCTCGGCGGCCTGGGCGGCGAGATCCACCGCAGCGGCCTTCACGTCGGCGGCGGCTTGCGCCTCGGCCTGAGCGATCTTGCGTTCGGCCATTTCGGCGCGGCGCTTGATTTGCTCTTCGAGCTTTTCCTTAGCTTCCTCGGCCAGACGCTTGGCGTCGGCCTTGGCGGCTTCCAGCATGGCGGCGGCCTGACGCTCGGCGTCCTCGCGTTGGGCCTTCACGTCCGCGAGCAGGGCCTGGGCCTCTTCACGCAGTTGCTCGGCTTCGTCGAGCTCGGCCTTGATCTTGGCGGCATAGCCGTCCAGAGCGCCGAACAGAGCGCCCGGCAGCACCTTCAGAACGACCAGCAGGCCGAAGAAGATCACCAGGGCGGCCAGAACCCAGAACTCCGGGTTCGAGAAGCTGAACAGGGATTCGTGTTCCATCGTTCGCTCCTTAGGCCAGAGCCGACTTCAGCTCGGCGGCCGTAGCCGCCTTGCCCGTCAGCTTCTCGACGATCGCGCCGGCCGTCTCTTCGGCCACCACGCGGACTTGGCTCATGGCCTGGTCGCGAGCGGTCTGGATCGAAGCCTCGGCCGCAGCCAGCTTCTCGGCCAGGACGGCCTCTTCCTTGGCCTGACGCTCGGCGGCTTCGGCCGAAGCCTTGGCCTTGGCGTCCGCAGCGGTCTTCTGGGCCTTGGCGCGAGCCTCGGCGACTTCCGCCGCCGCAGCGCGGGCCTGGGCCTCGGCCTCGTCCTTCATGCGACGGGCGTCGGCGATGTCGCCGGCGATCTTGGCGCCGCGCTCTTCGATCGCGCCGCTGACCCGGGGCAGCAGGCCCTTCGACAGCACCGCGTAAAGAACGGCGAAGATGATGAGCAGCCAGACGATCTGACCACCCCAGTGCTCGAACTGCAGCTGCGGAAGGCCGCCGCTTTCGTGCTTCTGGGGGGCTTCCGTCGTCTCGGTCGTGCCGTGATTTTCCGTCGCCATGGGCGAGGGCGCCTCTCAGCTAGTGCGCTTGGAGCGGACCGTGTTCCGGCCCGCTCCAGGAAGCGCGAGAAAACAAAAGCATGGAGCGCGTCGCTTCCGATGAAGCGCCGCGCTCCAGGGATCGGATTACGAGAACAGGATCAGGAAGGCGATAACCAGGGCGAAGATGCCCAGGGCTTCCGTCAGAGCCATGCCCAGGAACAGCATCGGGCGCTCTTGAGCGGCGGCGGTCGGGTTACGCAGAGCGCCTTGGAAGTAGTTGCCGAACATCACGCCCAGGCCAACGCCCGCGCCGATCATGCCGAGCATCGCCAGACCAGCGCCGATGTACTTAGCAGCAGCAGCGTCCATGATTGAGACTCCTTAGGAAGGGTATGTAGGTTGAAAGACTAAAGGTTGATCAGTGGCTGTCGAGGTGCACGACGTCGTTGATGTAGACGCAGGCAAGCACCGCGAACACGAAGGCCTGCAGGAAGGCCACCATGAACTCGAGGGCCGTCAAGGCGACGACCGAGGTCAGGGCCAGGGCCGCACCGGCCCAGCCCAGCACGCCGAGACCGCCCAGGGCGATCACGAAACCGGCGAAGATCTTCAGCACGACGTGGCCGCCGAGCATGTTGCCGAACAGACGAAGACCCAGCGTGATCGGACGGATCAGGAACGACAGGATTTCGATAGGCACGAGCAGGAAATACAGCGGCCACGGCACGCCCGACGGGGCGAACAGCTTGAAGAACTTGACGCCGTTCTTGGCGAAGCCGACGGCGACCACGGTCAGGATGACCATCAGGCCCAGCGTCAGGGTTACGGCCAGCTGCGAGGTGGCGGTGAACACCAGGAACATGCCTTGGACGTTCATGAACAGCACGAACGCGAACAGCGTGAAGATGAAGGGCAGGAACTTCTTGCCGTCGTGGCCGATGATCGACTCGGCCAGACCGTCGACCAGTCCGTAGAGCATCTCGCCCACCGCCTGCAGGCGGCCCGGAACCACGGCCTTCTTCGCCGACAGGGCGTAGAAGCCGATGATCAGCAGGGCGGCCGACATCATGGCGGCCACGGAGTTCGTGATCGACAGGTCGATGGCGCCGAGGCCAGGAACGGTCACGGTGGGCAGTTCCACGATCTTCTGGATCTGGAACTGGTGCATCGGATCGGCCATCGGCCCTAGTCTCTCTTCTGCTTGGGGGCGGTAGACCCGCCTCCCGTGTCTCCGTCGGCGTTCCCTTGCGGGGACGGCGCCGACGCCTGCGCGCTCAGTTTCATCGCCTTGCGGACGATGGAGAAAATCGCGAGTCCCAGGCCGATCAGCAGTCCGCCGACCATGCCCCAGGGGCTCGTGTGGACGTAGCGGTCGAGCAGCCAGCCAAAGCCGGCCCCCACCAGTACGCCCCCGATCAAATCCGCCAGCAGACGGTAACCGTCCTGCGTGGCCCGTTCGGACGCCGCCTTGGACGGCTTTTCCGCCGCCTTCCTCGCCTCAAATGCGGCGAGCCGAGCGTCGAGGCCTTCAAGAGCCTTTTCGTTCGGTTCGTCGGCCTTGGGCATGGGAAGCGGCAGGTCCGAAAGCGCCGAGGACGCGCCAAAACAAGGCGCTTTTCCGGCCGGCTTGATCGGCGCGGAACCTATAGACCTCGCCGCAGTGCGTCAAGGTGAGCTATTTTTCCGGCAAGTGACCGAAATACTTAAGGATTTCGAGATCTCGCCGGCGGGCGGGCAAAACCATCCCCGGATCACGGGCTCCGGGGTCGCCCTGTTCCCGCAAGCCCGCCTTTGAACCGGCTTTGCGAGAGGGCGTTTCGATCATTTCCGGGCGTGACCCTACCAACTGTCACACGCGGGCCCTATGTAACCTGTGCTCTTTATGCTTCGCCCCCTCTAGGCAAGGGGCGTCGGAGCCCGATGACGCATTGATTTTTTCGTCAATCTGGGCTTAAGAGCCGCCGCCTCCAAACAACACGAAGATTCATGTCGCACCTGAAGAACACCGGATTCGCCGATCGTATTTCTGCCCAGCAGGAAGCCAAAAAGGCCATGTTGGCCAAGTTCAAGGCCAAGCCGACGGTCCAGGATCCCGATTTCGACAAGCGCGAGGAGCTCCGCGCCGCCGAACTCGAGGCCGTCCGCGCCGCCCGCGCCGAAGCCAAGGAAAAGGCCCGCCTGGAAGCCCTGGCGCGCCAGGAAGAGCAGATGGCCGCCAAGCGCGCCGAGCGTAAGGAGCGCAAGGCGCTCGAAGCCGCTGAAATGCGCATGCGCAAGGAAGAGAAGGCCAAGGAGCGTGACGAGCTGCGCGCCCTGGGCAAACCGGCCAACAGCAAGGCCTCCCGCGCCCACCAGTGGGCCAGCCTGCTGGGCTAAAGACGATAAGGGGTCCTCGGGGGCCCCTTTTTCTTTGCCTCTTCGTCAGAACGGGATCATGAGGCGCCCATGGGCCCTTTGCATCTCGACGTCCTGGCCAGCCTTTTCGTGGTCGCCGCCCTGGCCGGCGCGCTCGACGCCATCGCAGGCGGCGGCGGATTGATCACCTTGCCGGCCCTGCTGCTGGCCGGTCTGTCGCCGGTGCAGGCCCTTGGCACCAACAAGCTGCAAGGGGCGGTCAGCGCCATCTCCTCGACCAGCGCCTTCGCGCGGCGCGGCCTGATCGACTGGAAGACCGCCCTGCCGGTGGCGGGCGCGGCGGCGCTCGCCGGCCTCTGCGGCGCGCTATGCGCCAGCCTGCTATCGCCGGAGCTGCTGCGTGCGGTCGTGCCGCTGCTGCTGATCGCCATCGCGCTGTATTTCGGCTTCTCCCGCGCCATCAAGGGCGAGGACGTGACGCCGCGCATGGCGCTCATCCCCTTCGCTTGCTTCATCGCGCCCCTGGTCGGCTTCTATGACGGTATCTTCGGTCCGGGGGCGGGCGCCTTCTACATGGTCGCCATCGTTACCCTACTGGGCTACGGCGCGTTGAAGGCCACCGCCCATACGAAGCTCGCCAACGCCGCCAGCAATCTGGGCAGTCTGATCCTCTTCACGCTGAAGGGCGCGGTCGTTTGGCCCGTGGGCCTCGCCATGGCCGCAGGGGCGTTCCTCGGAGCGCAGGTCGGCTCGCGGCTGGCCATGCGCTTTGGCCCCAAGCTGATCCGGCCGCTGCTGGTGGTGATCTCATGCGCCATGGCCGTGAAGCTGTTGGCCGATCCGGCCAATCCGTTGCGGATGGCGATAGGGTTTTAACCAGGGGCTGAGGCTCCCCCCACCTGATCCGCTTCGCGGATCGTCCGCCCCCAAAGGCGGGCGGAAGGTGATCCTTCTTCCCCCTCCGGGGGAGGAGCGCGAAGCGCGGAGGGGGCAAGTGGGCGGCCTAAGCCGCCACCAGCTTTTCCGCCGTGCTCAGGTCCACGCTGACCAGCTGGCTCACGCCGCGCTCGGCCATGGTCACGCCGAACAGGCGGTCCATCCGGCTCATGGTCACAGGGTTGTGGGTGATGGCGATGAAGCGCGTCTGGGTGCGGCGACGCATCTCGTCTAGCATGTTGCAGTAGCGATCGACATTGGCGTCATCGAGCGGCGCGTCCACTTCGTCCAGCACGCAGATCGGGGCCGGATTGGCCAGGAACACGCCGAAGATCAGGGCGCTGGCGGTCAGGGCCTGCTCGCCGCCGCTCATCAGGCTCATGCTGGCCATGCGCTTGCCCGGCGGGCAGGCGAAGATCTCCAGCCCCGCCTCGAGCGGATCGTCGCTCTCGATCAGCTTCAGCTCGGCCTGACCGCCGCCAAACAGCGCTTGGAAGAGGGTCTGGAAGTTGGCGTTGATCACGTCGAACGCGGCCAGCAGGCGCTCGCGGCCTTCGGCGTTTAGTTCCTCGATGCCGGCGCGTAGCTTGGTCACCGCGCCCGAGAGGTCGGCCCGCTCGACCCGCATCGTCTCCAGGCGGCCGGCATATTCCTGCGCCTCCTCCTCGGCGCGCAGGTTCACCGGGCCGATCGAGTCGCGCTCGCGCTCCAGGGCGAACAGGTGGGCCTCGACGCCGGCGGCGTCCTTCGGCACGGCCACCGCCTCGCCCGCGACGTGTCGGCCCAGTTCCTCGGGCTCCATGCGGGCCTGTTCACGGATGGCCGAGGCGACCTCGGCGAAGCGCTGGCGGGCGCCGTCCAGATGCGCGACCAGCGCCGCGCGCTTCTCACGGGCCTCGCCGGCGGCCTGTTCGGCGGCGCGCGCGGCGCGGTCGGCGTTCAGGCGCGTGGTCTCGGCGGCCTCCAGGGCGTCGCTGGCTTTGGCGCGGCGCGCCTCGGCGGCGGCGAACTCGTCGAGCAGCGCCACCAGCTTTTCCTGCAGGGCGGTCGGCGCCTCGCGGGCGGCCTCGAGGGCGGCGGCGGCTTTCACCCGATCGCCTTCCAGAGCTTCGGCTCGCTTAGCGGCGGCCTCGGCGCGCTTGCTCCAGTCGGCGCGGTCGCGGTCCAGGCTTTCCAGGCGGCGCTGGCGGCCGGCGCGCTCGCGGGTCTCGACATCCAGGGCCGTGCGCGCGGCGCTGGCGGCCTCGCGCGCCTGGGCTGCGGCCTGCCGCGCCTGAGTGAGCTGCGGTTGCAGGTCGCCCGAGGTCCGGGCGGCGGCGTGGGCCTCTTGGGCTTGGGCGAGAGCGGCGTCGGCCTCGACCTTCTCGGCCTCGAAGCGGGCGATGGTGTCGTCGAGGGACTGGGCGCGGGCCGCGCGCAGGGCCTGTTCGCGTTCGAACTTGGCGACCTGCTCACGGGCCTGGGTCAAGAGGCGCTCGGCGTCGGGCGGGCCGCGCCGCTTGTCGCGCAGCAGCTCTTCGGCCGCGCGCAGGCGATCAGCGGCCGATTTCAGGGCGATGGTGGTGGCCTCGGCGCGGGGCGCCATGACGTCGATCTCGGCCTCGACCTCGGCCAGGCGCGTGCGCTGCTCCAGCCGGACGGCGGCGGGGCGCGGCGCGTCGGCGCGGGCGACGAAACCGTCCCAGCGCCACAGGTCGCCGTCCTTCGAGACCAGGCGCATGCCGGGCTTGAGTGCTTTCTGCAGCCGATCGCCATTGGCCCGGGTGACTACGGCCACATGCGAGAGGCGGGCGGCCAGGGCCGGCGGGGCCTTGACCAGCGGCGCCAGGGGCTCGGCGCCCTCGGGCCAGACCGGCGCGGGCGCCTCGGCGCCGCCCCAGTACGAGGGCGCCTTCGGATCGAGCGCCGCGTCGAGATCATCCCCCAAGGCCGCAGCCAGGGCCGCGCCATAGCCCTTGTCGGGCGCGACGCTGTCCAGCGCCGGCGCGTGGCCGCTCTTGGTGCGCGGCGCGGTCAGCTGCGCCAGGCCTCGCGCCTCGGTCCGCAGCCGACCCAGCTGGTCCTCGACGCTGCGCGCCAGTTGACGGGCCTGGGCCTCCTGCTCGGCGGCCTTCACGCGGGCGGTTTCGGCCTCCTCCAGCGCGGTTCGGGCGGCGGCGAGGGCGGCCTCGGCGTTGGCGAAGCGCTGGCGCGCGTCGGCGGCGGCCGGGTCGACCTCGGGACCGACGGCGGCGCGCTCGGCGCGGGCTTGATCCAGGGCGCGGTTGGTGCGGTTGGCGCGGGCCTCGGCCTCGGAGAGGCGCGCGGCGGCGGCGCGGCCCTGGGCTTCTTCGGCGGCGACGCGAGCGGCCAGCTGCTCGACGGCGGCCTCAGCGGCGGCGCGCGCCTCCTCGGCGGCCTTGGCGGCGGCGGCCAACTCCGGACCCCGCTCCGGCGCGGCGGCGACCAGGGCGCGGACCTCTGCCAGCTCAGGCTCGATGCGGGCGAGGGCGGCTGCGGCGTCGTCCTTGGCCTGCGCCTCACGGGCGCGGTCGGCGTCGATGCGGGCCAAGTCGTTAGACAGACGCTCGAACTCGGCGGCGGCGGCCTCGGCCTCGCGTTCGGCGCGGTCCTTCTGGATCGCCAACTGGCCGAGGATGGCCTGGGCGATCGTGGCCTCTTCGCGCAGCGGCGGCATGGCCGCCTCGGCCTCGGTGATCGCCAGCTGGGCCGCAGCGCTGGCGCGGGCGGTCTCCTCGACCAGACGCGCGGCGGCCGTCGCTTCGCTGGTGGTGCGCTCCAGGTGGTCGCGGGCCTCGGTCCAGCGCGCGTAGAGCACCGCGCCCTGCACGGCGCGGATCTCGGCCGACAGGCGCTTGTACTTCTCTGCCTGCCGCGCCTCACGGCGAAGCCGGTTCAGCGCGGTCTCCAACTCACGAGCCACGTCTTCCAGGCGTGAGAGATTGGTCTCGGCCGCGCGCAGGCGCAGCTCGGCCTCGTGACGGCGCGTGTGCAGGCCTGAGACCCCGGCGGCCTCTTCCAGGATGCGGCGGCGGTTCTGCGGCTTGGCGCCGATCAGCTCGCTGATCTGGCCCTGACGCACCAGGGCCGGCGAGTTGGCGCCGGTGGAGGCGTCGGCAAACAGCAGCTGGACGTCGCGCGCCCGCACCTCGCGGCCGTTGATCCGGTAGGTCGACCCTTCGCCGCGATCGATCCGCCGGACGACCTCCAGCACGGGATCGTCATTGAACTGGGCTGGCGCGGTGCGGTCGGTGTTGTCGATGGTCAGGGTGACGTCGGCGTGGTTGCGAGCTGGGCGCGCGCCGCTGCCGGCGAAGATTACGTCGTCCATGCCCCCGGCGCGCATCGCCTTGGCGGAGTTGGCGCCCATCACCCAGCGTAGGGCTTCCAGCAGGTTGGACTTGCCGCAGCCGTTCGGGCCGACGATGCCGGTCAGCCCCGGTTCGATCCGGAACTCGGTGGGTTCGACGAAGGACTTGAAGCCCGAGAGGCGGAGGCGCTGGAACTGCACGGAGGCGGTCCCTTCCGATCCCTAGCCCTTCGCCGCCAGGGCGAAGACCTTGGACAGCGTCGCGATATCGGCCTCGCCCTCATAGGGCGCGCCGTTGACGAAGAAGGTGGGCGTGACTTCGACCTGGTCCTCGCCGATGGCCCGGCGGAAGCGCGTATTGACCCCCTCCAGCGCCTTGGTGTCGTTCATGGCGGCGGAGAACTGAGCCTCGGTCAGGCCGTATTGCTGGGCGATCGCCAGCAGGCCTTCCCACAGGCGTCCGCTTTCATAGATCGACGCCTGCTTCTGGAAGATCGTCGAGAGGACCTCGAAGTACTTGCCCGGGATGCGTCGGGCCAGCAGGAAGCCGGCGGCGGCGAACTCGTTGGGCGGGGTCAGGAACTCGCGGAAAACGAGGCGCACCTTGCCGGTGTCGATAAAGGCCTTGCGGATCGCTGGCAGCTCGGTGGTCCACCAGTGGGCGCAGTGATTGCAGCTGGCCGAGGCGTAGACCACGAACTGGACGGGCGCGGTCGCCGCGCCCAGCACCATGTCGCCGGGCGCGGGCGGCAGCGACCGGGCGCGCCCGACGGAAGGCCCCGCCGCGAGGGCGAGGCCGCCAGCGATCAGGATGCGCCGGTCGAACGCCATTACTTTGAGGCTTCCGCGATGGCGGCGTCCAGCTGGGCCAGCGTCTGCTCGCCGCCCTCTTCGCCGCCCAGGCGCTTGCCGTTGACCTCGAAGGTCGGGGTGCCGCGGATGTTGTTGTCCGACATCATCTTCTCGATGCGCTCGGCCGACTTGGCGGCGTTCTCGTCGCTGAGGCAGGCGTTGAACTGGGCTTCGTTCATGCCGGCGGCCTGGGCGATGGTCAGCAGCTCGCCGCGGATGTCGCCGCTGGTGAAGATGTTGCGCTGGGCGCGGTACAGCGCCTCGGTGACCTGGAAGTACTTATCCTTACCGGCGCAGCGGGCCAGCATGGCGCCGGCGTTGGCCAGGCGCGGTTCGCCGGTCAGGGCGTCGCGGTGGACGTACTTGACCTTGCCGGTGTCGATGTACTTGGCCTTGAAGGCCGGGAAGACTTCGGCGTTCCAGTCGGCGCAGTGCGGGCACGCGACCGAGGCGTACTCGATGACCGTGACCTTGGCGTTCGGATCACCCAGGACCATGTCCTCGGCCGTGACCGCCGTGCTCTTGGGCGAGCAGGCTGCGAGGCTGGCCGCGAGGGCGGCGACGATGGTGACTCGGCTGATCAGCGAACGCATGAAATGGCCCCTTGGCGGTCGTTGGAGAGGTTAAACCCGATTCTCGTTAGGCAGCGAAAAAGGCGCAACCGTGACGGCTCCAAGAGCGTGAGCCAGCCGTCCTTGTCAATGGTCCGATCCGGCCTCTAGCGCTCGGAGGAAAGAACCCCGCGACCCAGCTTCAGCAGCGCTTGCTTTAGCGCCCCGTCAGGCTGTTCGGCCAGACTGTCGGCCAGCTGCTTTTCCAGCGCCGCGTCCAGCGGCGGCTTACGGCGCAGGCGCGTGGACGGCGCGGCGGCGGGCGCCTTGACCGGGCCCTGCACGATGCGTAGGCGGGTGACCACGCCCTTGCCCAGCAGCATGTCGAGCCGTGCGGTGATCTGCGGCGCCTGGTGCTGGATCAGCGAGGCCACGGGCCCGTCGACCCGCAACTCCAGCGCTCCGCCTTCGCCGTTGCGACCCTTGATGATGCGGACTGGCTCGGTGCGGCGCGCCAGGGTGTCGCCGACGATCTCCTTCCAGCGCGCCTGCAGAGCGGCGGGACCCTTGCCGAAGCGGTCTTCCAGGTCCTTCAGCAACGGCGCTAGATTCTTGCCGGCCGGCGGCGGCGGACGGCGCTGGGGCTTGGTCCGCTTGCTGCGCAGGATCGCGATGGCTTCTTCCGGCGTGGGCAGGGGGCGACGCATGCGAGGAAACTAGCATGGCGTGGTCAGTTCGCGGTAGGCGAAGGGGCATGAAAGACCGCGACGCTCTCCGCTCGGCCCTGCTGGCCTGGTACGACGCCCAGGCGCGCGATCTGGCCTGGCGGATCGGTCCTGCCGACCGCCGCGCGGGCGTGCGCAGCGATCCCTACCGCGTATGGCTGTCGGAGGTGATGCTGCAGCAGACCACCGTGCCGCACGCCACGCCCTATTTCCTGAGCTTCACTCAGCGTTGGCCGACGGTCTCGGACCTGGCGGCCGTGGAGGACGGCGACCTGATGGCCGCCTGGGCGGGGCTTGGCTACTACGCCCGCGCCCGCAACCTGCTGGCCTGCGCGCGGGCCGTCGCCCACGATCACGGCGGCGTCTTTCCCGACACCGAGGAGGCCTTGCGCGCCCTGCCGGGCGTGGGCGCCTACACCGCCGCCGCCGTGGCCGCGATCGCCTTCGACCGCGCCGCCAATGTCGTCGACGGTAATGTCGAGCGGGTGATGTCGCGGCTGTTCGCGGTGGAGACGCCGCTCCCCGACGCCAAGCCCGAGCTGAAGGCCCTGGCCGGCGACCTCGTTACCGACGATCGACCCGGGGACTGGGCCCAGGCGCTGATGGACCTGGGCGCCACCGTCTGCAAGCCCAAGGGACCGCTCTGCGACCGCTGCCCCATCTCCGCCTGGTGCGCGGCTTATCAGGGCGGCGCGCCCGAGACCTATCCGAGGAAGACCAAGAAGGCCGATCGTCCGCGCCGCTATGGCGTGGCCTATGTGCTGACGCGCGGCGATGAGGTCGCTTTGGTCCGCCGCCCGCCGAAGGGCTTGCTAGGCGGGATGCTGGGCTTGCCGACGTCGGAATGGCGCGCCAACACGTGGTCAGATGCGGAAGTGATCGCCGCCGCGCCCGTCGCCGCCGCCTGGCGCGACCTCGGCGCGGTCGAGCACGTCTTCACGCACTTTTCCCTGACCTTGCGGGTGTTCGCGGCGGCCAAGGAGAACAATGGCGGCGCCAACGCCGGCGATTTCGTCTGGACGCCGCGCGAGGGGCTTGGCGCCTTGCCGAGCGTGTTTTTGAAGGCGGCGCGAGCGGCCGAACGGCTGCTCTGAAGTCTACTGTTTGCCTCGGATGGCCGTGACGGCATCCATGAAGTCGTTACCGAAAATCTTCAGCAGGAAGGCGGCGATTACCAATATCACGGAGTAGCTCAGAGCCGAGACAACGCCGATCAAGACATCTTTCCAAAGAGGGCGGCCGTGCAGTAATGCGTCGCGCTGGATAGAGGGCGTCTGATCTTCGAGCACACTCTGTGCATAGGCCGAGAGCGCGCTTTCAGCGGTCTCTCTAAACGCTTGCAGCGTGGTCGGAGACCATTGGCGGGAAAATGCGCGAAGTTCCGACGGCGAAGGCGATTTGCCCTCGCGCGCCTGATGCTCCAGCAACCACTCACGTTTGGCCTGCTTGTAGAGTCCGTAGGCGATGAAGCCTTCGATGTCGTCAGGTGCCTGGACAAGGTTGTCGAAGACCGGATTGTATTCGGTCGACGCCATGAAGATGCTACTTCTTGGAGAGCACTGATTTGGCGCTCGACAGCGCTCGATCATACGTTTCGCGGCTCAGTCCAGTGACCTTGCTGCCGTCAGGGCGGCGAATTTGTTGCAAAACGCTGCCACTTTTCGCGCCGGTTGGCCCGACGCTCACAAAGGCCCCGTTCGCCAAAATGCGATTGCTCTTGCTCATGCTCAAACCATATGCGCCGCTTTCCGGTGAGGACAAGTCCCGGTCTCGGAAATAACACCCTAGTTCATCCCCGCCCGGACCTGGGCCCGCAGGACATCGATCGGCGCCAGGCCGGCGTCGGTCTTGAAGTGCCAGTAGGTCCAGCCGTTGCAGGCCGGCGCGCTCTGGACGAGCGCGCCGATCTTGTGGATCGAGCCTGACAGGTCACCGACGGTGATCGACCCGTCCGGGCGCACCTTGGCCACGTGCGTGCCCTTAGCACAGTAGAGCGTGTCGCCCGGCGACAGCAGGCCGGCTTCGACGATCGTGCCGAACGGCACGCGCGGCTCGGCGCGCTTGGAGCCCATGACCTCCAGGTCTTCCGGCGCGATCGGCGTGACCTTGGCGATGCGGGCCTTGGCGTGCTCGAGATATTCGGCCTCGCGCTCAATGCCGACGAACCGGCGGCCCAGGCGCTTGGCGGCCGCGCCGGTGGTGCCGACGCCGAAGAACGGATCCAGGATCACGTCGCCCGGCTTCGTCGTCGACATGATGACGCGATAGAGAAGGGCCTCGGGCTTCTGAGTCGGGTGGGCCTTGGCTCCGTCGGCGCCCTTGATGCGCTCCTCGCCGGTGCACAGCGGGATGGTCCAGTCCGAGCGCATCTGCACCTCGTCATTGGCCATCTTCAGGGCGTCGTAGTTGAAGGTGTAACGCTTGGCGTTCTGGCTCTTGGAGGCCCAGATCAGGGTCTCGTGAGCGTTGGCGAAGCGGGTGCCCTTGAAGTTGGGCATCGGGTTGGACTTGCGCCAGACGATGTCGTTGAGGATCCAGAAGCCCAGGTCCTGGATCGCCACGCCGACGCGGAAGATGTTGTGATAGCTGCCGATCACCCAGATCGCGCCGTCGTCCTTCAAGACGCGGCGGGCGGCCTTCAGCCACTCGCGGGTGAACTTGTCATAGGCCGCGAAGCTCTCGAACTGGTCCCAATGGTCGTCGACCGCGTCGACCTTGGAATTGTCGGGACGCAAGAGGTCGCCGCCCAGTTGCAAATTGTAGGGCGGATCGGCGAAGATCAGGTCGACCGACTTCTCGGGCAGGGCGTTCATCTGCTCGATGCAATCGCCGTGAATGATGGTTTCCGGCCCGAACTTCATGGTCCCGCGTCCTCAAGAAAGAGAACGGAATCATGAGTCTTCCTGGTAAACCCGGTGTTGAGAGACGTGGTTAGCGGGCCGTTAACCACGGCCCTTCAGGCGCTTTTGAGTCTGACCAGACTCAAAAACCGAGGCCGATCAAAGATCTAGCTCGCCGTTGACCGGTGTCGCCGCCAGCGCCGCCTTCACCGGCGCCCAGCCCAGGCGGTGGATCGGCGAGGGGCCGAGGCGTCGCAGGCCCTCGACGTGGATCGGCGCGTGGTAACCCTTGTGGCCGGCGAAGCCGTAGCCGGGATAGAGCGCGTCCATCTCGACCATGATCCGGTCGCGGGCCTCCTTGGCCAGGATCGAGGCCGCGGCGATCGAGCACGATAGGCTGTCGCCCTTGACCACGGTCTTGATCGGGCAGGGCAGCTTGAAGGCGTAGTTGCCGTCCACGAGCGCGAAGGCCGGGGTAACCGACAGGCCCTCGATGGCCCGGCACATGGCCAGGCCCGCCGCGTGCAGGATGTTGAGCTTGGCGATCTCCTCGATCGAGGCCAGGCCGACGCACCAGGCGATAGCGACGTCCTTGATTTCTTCTTCGAGGGCTGCGCGGGCCTTGGCCGAGAGCTTCTTGGAGTCGTTGAGGCCCTTGGGGATGCGGTCGGGATCCAGGATCACCGCGCCGGCGCTCACCGGCCCGGCCCACGGGCCGCGCCCAGCCTCGTCCACCCCGCAGACCGGCCCCGGTCCGCAGGCCAGCTCCAGCATCATGTCGGGTCCGGGCGGCATGGCGGCTGTTTAGGCCGGTTCGGCGCGGATGGGAATGTGGCGGGGGCGGGTGGAGCGGCTCGGCCGATGCCGTTAGGGTCATCCGATGCCACGTCCCCTCGCCGCCCTCGCCCTCTGCGCCGTCCTGATGGCGGCCGGACCGGTCCACGCCCAGGACGACTGGACGCTGGTCTGGTCCGACGAGTTCAACGGGACCGCTCTGGACGCCGCCAAGTGGACGCCGGCGGCCGACTGCGGCGGCGGCGGTAACGATGAGCGGCAGTGCTACGTGGTCAGCCCCGAGACCCTGTCGGTGAAGGACGGCGCGCTGCGGCTGACGGTCATCAAGCGCAAGACGCGCGGCATAGGCAACCCGTGGGCCGGGCCGACGGGGCCGATGAAGACCGGCCACTACGCCTCGGGCAAGATCGTCACCCAGGGCAAGTTCAGCTGGCGCTATGGCCGCGTCGAGGCGCGCGCGCGGGTTCCGGGCGGGCAGGGCGTCTGGCCGGCGATCTGGATGATGCCGGAGCTGTCGCTTTATGGCGGCTGGCCCAGGTCCGGCGAGATCGACATCCTGGAGACGGTGAACCTCGGCGCCCCGTGTCCGCCGTCGGGCGAGGCCTGCGCGGACGGCCGCGAGAACCGCGTGTTCGGCACCATCCACTTCGCCGCCGACGCGGCCGGGACCCACAAGCAAGTCAGCGCCAGCGCGCCGCTGCCGGACTCGCCCGACGGCTTCCATGTCTATGAGGTGGAGTGGTCGCCCGAGGCGATCGTCTGGTTCCTGGATGGCCGAGAGTACGTCCGCGCCACGCCGAGCGACTGGAAGCGGGACGGCCAGCCGGCCAGCGCCGCGCCGTTCGACCAGCCCTTTCACCTGATCATCAACCTCGCCTTCGGGGGTCGCTGGCCCGAGAGCCTCAACGCCAAGGGCATCGACGAAGCCGCCTTGCCGGCGACGCTGGAGGTGGACTGGGTGCGAGTTAGTCAGCGGATCGGGGGCTAGCGGCAGGGCCTCAGTGGGGCCGCGCCGCCTTGACGATGGCCAGCACCGCCTCGATCACCACCTGCGGCTTCTGCAGTTGGACGAGATGCCCCGCCCCCTCGGCGACGCGACGCTCGCCCCGACGGGACAGTTTGGCCAGGCTCTTGTGGCTATCTGTCCAGTCGGCGAACAGGGCCGCGTGCTCGTCCCGGGCGTCAGGACTCCAGAGACCGCCGTCGGCCGCCGCGCCGGCGCTGACGACGATCAGCGGCAGGTCGCCCCAGTCTCGCCCGTCGCGCGCGACGCGTTCGCCGTTCGGTTCGTATTCCTCGTACAGGGAAGCCTGAGCGCGGAGACGGGCGGGTTCGGCGTCACGGCGCGCTAGCGCCGTCTGGGCGGCGGTCGGGATCTCCGGATAGTATTGAAAGCACGGGGCGGCGGGCGCGCCGGTCTTGACTGTTCCAGCCTCGATACCCGCCGCGCAATCGCGCAGGCGCTTGGCTTCGGAAGCGAAATAGGCGCGATCCGCAGCGGCGGCTTTGGGGCCGGCCTTGGCCTCGCGCGCCATGTCATGCGGCCGGGTCGGATCGACGAACACCACGCCGGCGGCCTGATCCCGGTGACGGTCGACGAAGGTCAGGGTCTCGAACGCGCCGGCCGAATGGCCGACCAGCACAAAGGGCCCGCGCTCGCCCGCCGCCGCCAGGGCCTTGGCGAGGTCCTGTGTCGTCTGGTCCGAGGTCTGGGCGTTTTGAGCGTCGCCGTCGCTCAGGCCAAAGCCCGCGCGGTCCCAGGCGCAGGCGCGGGTGGTCTTGGCGACCTCGGGCTGCACCAGCGCCCAACTGCCCGACCAGCCGCCAAGGCCGGCGGTGAAGACGACCGTCGGTGAGCCCGATCCCAGGCAGTGAATGTGAATCCGGCGACCGGCCTCGACCTCGACCAGACCAGTCGGTTCGACATAGGCGTTCATCGCTTCCACGACCGGAACGCCCTGGATGACCTGCGCCTGCGCGCCGCCGATCCCGCACGCGATCGCCGCCACTACGCCCAGGATGATTTTGCTTGCCATTCGACGCCCCGTAGCCCTTGTGCGGCGCAGCCTAGTTTCCCTGCGAGGGGGCGCCAACGCTGTTGTTCGGTACGTCTTGGCAGAGCGCGCGTTGCCTCCGGCGCAGCCCGCTGGCAGGGTCCCGGCCTCGCCCTGGAGACGCGCCTTGTGACCCCGTTCCATCACCTGCTGGTCAACAACCTGGTTGCGAACATCACGAACTTCACGATCTGGTTCGCCCTGACCTTCTACGTCTATCTGGAGACCAAGTCGGTCTTCGCCACAGGCATGATCGCGGGCGTCTATCTGGTGCTGACGGCGGCCTGCGGCATTTGGTTCGGCAGCCTCGTCGATCATCACCGGAAGAAGGTGGCGATGGCGGGCTCCAGCGTGGCGTCGCTGCTGCTCTACGCCCTGGCGCTGGCCGTGCTGCTGCTGGCGCCCAAGGGCGCTATCGCCGATGTCGGGCGTCCCTGGCTGTGGGCGCTGATCGGGCTTTCGATGCTGGGCGTCATCGCCGGCAATATCCGCACCATCGCCTTGCCCACTCTGGTGACGCTGCTGATTCCCGAGGACGGGCGCGACAAGGCCAACGGTCTGGTCGGCATGGTGACGGGAATCGGCTTCCTGACCACCTCGGTGATCAGCGGCTTCCTGGTGGCCTGGGGCGGCATGTTCGCCGCCCTCGTCTTCGCGCTCGGCTTGACGCTCGCCGCGCTGGTCCACCTGCTGGCCGTTCCGGTCCATGAGCCGCGTGTCGAAGCCGAACATGGGGCGCCCGTCGAACCCAGGACGATCGACCTCGCCGGCACGATCAAGGTCGTAGCCGCCGTGCCCGGTCTCTTCGCCCTGATCCTGTTCGCGACCTTCAACAACTTCCTGGGCGGGATCTTCATGGCCCTGTTGGACGCCTACGGTCTGTCGATGGTGTCAGTGCAGACTTGGGGGCTGCTGTTCGGCTTCCTGTCGGTGGCCTTCATCGCCAGCGGTGTCGCGATCAGCAGGACGGGGCTGGGCAAGAACCCGCTGCGCACCCTGCTTCTGGTCAATCTGATCTCGTGGGCGGTATGTTGTGTGTTTCCGCTGAAGTCGTCGATTGTCCTGTTGGCGATCGGCTGTTTCGTCTGGATGGCGCTGGGGCCCTATGCGGAGGCCGCCGAGCAGACGACGCTGCAGAAGGTGGTGCCGTTCGAGCGCCAGGGCCGGGTCTTCGGCTTCGCCCAGTCGGTGGAGCAGGCGGCGTCGCCGCTGACGGCGTTCCTGATCGGACCGCTGACCCAGTTCATCTTCATCCCGTTCATGACCCATGGCGCCGGCGCCGGCGCTATCGGCGACTGGTTCGGTCGGGGACCGGATCGCGGCATGGCGCTGGTGTTTACGGTGGCCGGGATCGTAGGGGTCATCGTCACCCTGCTGGCCTTCGGCTCCAAGGCCTACAAGCAGCTATCGGCCGCCTATGTTCAGGGCGAGACGGCCGCCGCCGCTCAGTGACGGTGGCCCAGCGCCTTGCACTCCTCATGTCGGAAGCAGGTCACCAGGTGGTCGTTGACCAGCCCGGTCGCCTGCATGAAGGCATAGACGATCACCGGCCCGCAGAACTTGAAGCCCTTGGCCTTCAGCGCCTTGGACATCTCGACGGCCAAGGGGGTCTGGGCCGGCACCTGGCCCGCCTCCCACTGATTCTGGATCGGCGCGCCGCCGACCATGTCCCATAGGAACTGGCTGAAATCCTCGCCCCGCTCGCGCATGTCGAGATAGAGGCGCGCGCCCTGAATCGTCGCGTCGATCTTGCCGTTCGAGCGGATGATGCCGGCGTCGGCCATCAGTCGGGCGCGATCTGTCTCGTCAAAGCGCGCGACCTTTTCCGGGTCGAAATTGGCGAAGGCGGCGCGAAAGGCCTCACGCTTGCGCAGGATGGTGATCCAGGACAGCCCCGCCTGGAAACCGTCCAAGACGAGCTTCTCCCACAGGGCGCGGCTGTCCCACTCGGGCACGCCCCATTCGTCATCGTGATAGGCCTCGTAGAACGGGTCTCCGTTCATGCCTTTCCAGGTGCAGCGGGCGATCTCAGTCATGCGGCGAAGCTGGCAGAAACTTTGCCGGCTGACTAGAACTTTTCAGGAACATGAAGCGTAGGGCGACGGATTTCCGGATCTTGCGCGTTGAGCCTCGCGAGGGACCTAGACACACGAAAGGTGCGCCGATGAAGCGCCTGAAGACCTTCGCCCTGATGGCCTTGGCGACGACCGCCGTGGCGACGACGCCGGCCCTGGCCCAGCACAGGGACCGCGATCATAACCCGCCGGGGCCGCGCGGTGGACCGGGGACCAATTGGGAAAATCCGCCGGGCTGGCGAGGCGGCCCCGGGGCCTCGCCCGACCGACGCTACTATCGCTGGAACGGTCAGCGGATCGAGTTCCGCTACCGCGACGGCTACTACTACAACCGCGCCTACGGCTACTATCACCCCAGCTTTGGCTGGTGGAACCAGGCGGGCAAGTGCTGGTTCGACAACGACCGCAACCCGCCGGGTCCGCGCGGCGGTCCTGGTACGAACTGGGAGAACCCGCCCGGCTGGCGCGGCGGCCCGGGGGCGTCCCCGGACCGCTACGGTCGCTGCCGATAAGGTCGACGCCAGATCAACCGGCCAGGAAGGTCTCGACCTCGGCCATGAACTTGGCCGGTTGATCGATCATGATGAAGTGGGCGCTATCGTCGATGCGCACCACCTTGACGCCCTTTAGCGGCCCATAGGCGGCCTGATACCAGCCGCCGAACGTCGCGGCCGGGACAGGCATGTTGCTGTTCCAGGCCCAGACCACGGTGGTCGGCGCGGTGATCTTGGCCAGCTCGGGCGTCAGGTCGGTGGTCAGCAGCTCTTCCATGGCGCGGCCGGAAACCTGCCGGTCGCTGTCGAGCGAGTGCTTGACGATGGCGGCGCGGGCGGACTCAGTGCGGACCATGCCCGTAATCAAATGCTCCTGCATGGCCTTGAAAGCGTCGGCGGGGGCGTCGGTGATCTGAGCGCGGAAGCCGGCCGCGCGCTGTGCGACGGCCTCCGGCGATTGACCAGGGCCGAAATAGGCGACCGCCAGGTTCGGGAACATGTCGACGACCATCAGCTTGCCCACCAGGTCGGGGTGACGCGCCGCCAGTATCATGGCGATCGTACCGCCCATCGAGTGGCCCATCACGGCGGGCGACTTCAGACCCTGAGCCTGGATATAGCTCGCGAGACCTTCGGCCACGCCCGCGGCGACCTTACCCTCGGCGTTGCCGGCCGTGGGCGCGCCCGCAAACCCGGCGACGTGAACGAGGTGAACGCGATAACGGCCTTCCAGCGCCTGGGCGGTCGACTCCCAGATGTCCGGTGACGACGACAGGCCCGGGATCAGGATGACGTCGGGACCCTTGCCGCGCACCTTGACGGTGAAGCGCTCAGCGCTGGCGGCCAGAGCGGGTCCGCCCGCGGCGGCCATAGCCAGCAGCGCGCCCGCAACCAGAATTTTGCGACGATTCATGTTTCCCATGCCCCTAAGCGACACCGGTCACTGGGTTCAGCGACCGCAGTTTTGCGTTCTCTGCCCCGAATTGGGGACGCTCGCAACCGGCGGTCTCAGGCCATCCACTCTGGACGGTCGACGCGCACCGGCCGCCCGTCGACGCTCAGCGCGGCGCCGTCGATCCGGTCCAGACGCAGAAGGGCCATGGCCCGGCCGTCCCGACCGCTTAGCACCTCGCCGGCGCGCAGCTCGCCGGCCAGGACCTCGGCGCCGAAGGGCGGCGGCGGGCCATCGAAGACGATCGGCAGCATGCGGTTCTTGATCGTCCCGCGCCGCTTCATGCGGCTGGTGGTCTCCTGGCCGACGAAGCAGCCCTTCTTGAAATCGATCCCCGCCAGCAGGTCGAAATTGGCCTCGATCGGATAGGTGGTCTCGCTGCCCCAGTCGGCGGGGCCGGGGACGCCCAGCGCCAGGCGGTGGGCCTCATAGGCGTCCTCGTCGGCGTTGGTCTGGCGGTCGTCATAGGCGCGGGCGCCCAGGGCGGGCAGGCGGGGATCAGCGAAAAGGCCCGCGCCGGAAATGTCGCCCCCGAACACCGCGATCACCGAGCGGTCGCTGGCGGCGAGGTCCGCCTTGGCCCGCAGGCGGTACATCGTCAGGCGAGCCAGGATGGCGTCGCGGTGCGCCGTCGCCACGTCCAGCAGGGCGCCGTCCTCAGTCCCCACCACGAACAGGTCGTAGAGCAGCTTGCCCTGCGGGGTCAGCAGACCGCCAAAGCGCAGCTCGCCGGCGGCCAGGGTTTCGACATCCTGGGTCAGCAGGCCCTGAAGGAAGCTCCGCCAATCCTGACCGGAGACGGCGATGACGGCGCGGGAGGCGAGACGGGCGAGCAAAGGTGCGGTCATGAGGGCACATGTGGCGCCGTGTCGCGGGCAGCGCCAGTCCTTGAGGTAACTCAAGTGTTAACGTGGGGTGCGCCGACTCACCGACCGGCCTATAGGTGGACCGATGACACAGCGGGCCTTCCCGATCCTTTTCATCACGGCGACGCGTATCGGTGACGCGGTGCTGTCGTCTGGCCTGATCAAGATGCTGGCCGACCAGATCCCCAACGCGCGCTTCACCATCGTCGCCGGCCCTCTCGCCGCGCCGCTCTTCGCGCACGTCCCCGGTCTCGACCGGGTGATCGTGATGGAGAAGGGCAAGGGCAAGGGCCACTGGTTCAAGCTCTGGAACCAGGTGCGCCACAAGAAGTGGAGCCTGATTGTCGATCTGCGAGGCTCGGCCACGGCGCTGTTCCTGCGGCGTGACAAGCGCGCCATCTGGAAGAAGATCCCGGGCGAGGTCGTCCACAAGGTGGTGGACGCGGCCCGGACGCTGAAGCTCGAGGGCGACCCGCCGCCGCCCTATCTCTACATCACGCCCGAGGTTCAGGCCCTGGCGGACGAAATGCTGGGCCTGAACACGGGCGGCGAAACCGGACCGATCCTGGCCGTGGGCCCGGCGGCCAACTGGGTGGGTAAGGTCTGGCCGATCGAGCGCTTCACCCAGACCGCCGCGCAGCTGCTCGACAAGGACGGCCCGATGGCCGGCGGCCGGCTGCTGATCCTGGGCGGTCCGGACGACACCCGCATGGTCGAGGAGTTGCGCATGGCCTCGGCGCGTGGCCGCACCATCGACCTCACCGGCAAGGTCGACCTGCTGACCGCCTATGCGTGCCTGAAGCGCGCCAGCCTGTTCATCGGCAACGATTCGGGCCTGATGCACATCGCCGCCGCCGCCGGAACGCCGACCATCGGCCTGTTCGGCCCCTCCGACGAGCGCCGCTACGCGCCGTGGGGCGAGCACGCCGTGGCGGTGCGCGGCCCACGGACGTTCGAACAGTTCCTGGCCATCGATCCGGAGCTGTCCCAGGCCATCCGCCACATGAGCGACCTGCCGGTGGCGACGGTCTTCAAGGCGGCCAAGGCGCTGCTGGCGAAGGTCGGCGGGACCGTTCCTGCGGCGCCTGTCGCATCCGATGCGAGCGACGCCGCAGTCGAGGGACCTGGCGCCGCGCCGGATCCGGAGGTCGAGGACGCCGCAGCTCCTGTCGAGGACGCGCCCGTTGACGCGGCTTCCGCCCCGGCCGGTGAAGGCGATGCGGAAAGCCAGCTCGAAGACGCCGCCCAGCCCGATCGCGACTGAACCGAACAGAGCGCGGACCAGGAGACTTCGATGAAATCCTTGATCGCCCTCTGCGCGGCTCTGGCCCTGGCGCCGACTGCGGTCTTGGCCGGAAGCCCGGGCGAGCAGTTCTTCGATCGCCTGAGCGCGCTGTGCGGCAAGACCTTCGCAGGCCGGGTCGTGGCCGGCGACGCGGCCGACGAGACGTTCCGCAAGGCCGAGCTGGTCATGACCGTCGCCCACTGCGACGCTCGGCAGATCCGCATTCCGTTCCGCGTAGGCGAGGATCGCTCGCGCACCTGGATCATCACGCGGCTCGACGACGGCCGACTGCGCCTCAAGCACGATCATCGCCACACCGACGGCGTCGAGGATGAGCTGTCGCGCTATGGCGGCGACACGCTGGAGCCTGGAACCGCCCAGGCCCAGCGCTTCCCGGTCGATGAAGAGTCCAAGGCCCTGTTCACCCGGCTGAACCGGACGGTTTCGAACACCAATGTCTGGACGCTGGGGCTCACCGACAGCCAGTTCACCTATGAGCTTTCGCGGCCTAACCGTTTGTTCCGCGTCGCGTTCGACCTCAGCAAGCCGGCGCCGCAAAAGCCCTGAGGGCGGGACCAAACGGTTGCCTGTGGTCAGCGATCGTCCTAGATCGCCGGAAACCCTCCGGAGCCGTCCCATGACCCAGACCTTCGACCTGATCGTGCGTGGCGGCGAGGTGGTGAACCACGCCGGGCGAGGCTTTACCGACATCGGCGTGCGCGGCGGCAAGATCGTCGCGATCGGCGACCTGTCCCAGGCCAGCGCCGGCGAGGTGTTCGACGCCACGGGCCTGACGGTCCTGCCGGGCGTCATCGACAGTCAGGTCCACTTTCGAGAGCCGGGCCTGGAGTGGAAGGAAGACCTGGAAAGCGGTTCGCGCGGCGCGGCCCTGGGCGGCGTCACCGCCGTCTTCGAGATGCCCAACACCGAGCCGACCACTACGGACGCCGACGCCCTGGCCGACAAGCTCTCGCGCGCCAAAGGGCGGATGCACACCGACCACGCCTTCTATGTCGGCGGCACCCATGAGAACGCCACTTTCCTGGGCGAGCTGGAGCGCCTGCCGGGCTGCTGCGGCATCAAGGTGTTCATGGGCGCCTCGACCGGGTCGCTGCTGGTGCAAGACGACGAGGGCGTGGAGAACGTGCTGCGCCACGTCAATCGCCGCGCGGCCTTCCACTCCGAGGATGAATATCGCCTGGCCGAGCGTCGCAGCCTGGCCCGTCCCGGCGACTGGACGAGCCACCCGGAGGTGCGCGACGCCCAGGCCGCCCTGCAGTCGACCCACCGCCTGGTCCGCATCGCCAAGTCGCTGGGCAAGCGCATCCACGTGCTGCACGTGACCACCAAGGAAGAGATCGACTTCCTGGCCCAGAACAAGGACGTCGCCAGCGTTGAGGTCACGCCCCAGCACCTGACCCTGGTCGCGCCCGAGGCCTATGAGCGCCTGAAGGGCTTCGCCCAGATGAACCCGCCGATCCGCGAGGCCGACCACGTGGCCGGGATCTGGCGCGGGATCGACACCGGCGTGGCCGACGTCCTGGGCAGCGACCACGCCCCGCACACCCGCGAGGAAAAGGCGCGACCCTATCCGGCCTCGCCGTCGGGCATGCCGGGGGTGCAGACCCTGGTCCCGATCATGCTGACCCACGTGGTTGACGGTAAGCTCTCCCTGGAGCGCTTTGTCGATCTCACCAGCCACGGCGTGAACCGCATCTTCGGCCTGGCCGACAAGGGTCGCATCGCCGAGGGCTTCGACGCCGACTTCACCATCGTCGACATGAAGGCCCGCCGGGTCATCACCCACGACTGGATGGCCACCCGCTCGGGCTGGACCCCGTTCGACGGCTTCGAAGCCAAGGCCTGGCCCGTGGCGACCATCGTGCGCGGGATCGTGGTGATGCGCGACGACGAGATCATCGCCGAGGGCAAGGGCGAGCCGGTGCGGTTCCTGGAGACCCTGGCGGGGTAGGGGCGGCCTACGCGCCCGCCAGTTTGCGTAGCGCCTCGCCCGTCAGGCGGCGGATGATCCATTCGTCCATCGCCGCGGCGCCGAGGCTGTCATAGAAGGCGATCGACGGGGCGTTCCAGTCGAGCACCGACCACTCCAGCCGCCCGAGGCCCTCGTCGACGCAACGCTTGGCGAGGTTGGCCAGCAGCGCCTTGCCCGCCCCCGCCCCCCGCGCCGATGGGCGCACGAACAGGTCCTCCAGATAGATCCCGTGTCGCCCGACGAAGGTCGAGTAGTTGTAGAACCACAGCGCGAAGCCCACCGGCTGGCCGTCGATCTCGGCGATGTCGGCGAAGGCGCGAGCCTTGTCGCCGAACAGGGCCGCCGCCGTGTCGGCCTCCGTCGCCTGGACCGTGTCGAGCAGCTTCTCATACTCGGCCAGATCGAGGATGAACTGGTGGATCAGGCTCGCATCGGCGGGCGTGGCGGGGCGGACGGTGACGGTCATGGCGGTATCCGACGACTACAAGGACTTCGTTCTGGAGCTGCTGGCCCCGCTGGGACAGGTCAGCGCCCGGCGCATGTTCGGGGGAGTCGGCGTCTATGCGAATGGGCTGTTCTTCGCGCTCATCGACGACGACGTCCTCTACCTCAAGGGCGACGATGCCCTGAAGCTCGAATTCGAGGCCGCCGGCGCACAGGCCTTCGCCCCGTTCGAGGACGGCAAGACGATGGCCTACTGGACTGCGCCCACCGAGGCTTTGGACGACCAGGATATTCTGCTGGACTGGGCGCGAAAGTCGCTGGCCGTCGCCGCGCGTAAACAGAAACCTTCTCCCAAGGGAAGAGGGCGGGGCCCGCGCTGAAAGCGTGGGAGGGAGAGGGAGTAAGACGTCGGCCGGCGAAACCCCTCACCTCCCACCGCTTCGCGGCGGGTCCCTTCTCTCCCTCTGGGAGAGGGTCTCAATCAACCGATCTTCACCCCGGGCGGCGGCTGGCTGCTCTCGGGCACGAAGAAGTCCGGCATCAGGCTGGCGGTCGGGTCGACCTTGTAGGGATCGAAGTCGCGGACGCCCTCGCCGTACAGGAAGGTGTCGTCGATCAGGAAGTTGCCGCTGAAGTCGCGCGAGGGCTTGTTGAAGATCGCATAGGCCGCGTCGGCCATGATCTCGGGCGTGCGGCAGTGGCGCAGGCCCTCCTCGCCGGTCAGGGCGAACTGGATGGCGGCCGTGGCGATGCCGGTGCGGGGCCATAGGGCGTTGAAGGCGATGCCGTCGGGCTTGAACTCCTCGGCCATGCCCAGCACGCACATCGACATGCCGAACTTGGCCATGGTGTAGGCCACATGCGAGCCGAACCAGCGCGGCGACATGTCCAGCGGCGGCGACAGCATCAGCACGTGCGGATTCTCGGCGTTCTTCAGGTGCGGGATGCAGGCCTTGGAGGTCACGAACGTGCCGCGCGTATTGATCTGGTGCATCAGGTCATAGCGCTTCATGTCGGTCATCAGGGTCGGCGTCAGCGAGATGGCCGAGGCGTTGTTGACGCAGATGTCGATGCCGCCGAACTGGGCCACGGCCTTGTCGACCGCTTCCTGGACGCTGGCCTCCTCGCGCACGTCGACGACCAGCGGCAGGGCCTTGCCGCCGGCGTCCTCGATTTCCTTGGCGGCGGTGTAGATGGTGCCCGGCAGCTTGGGATGGGCCTCGGCGGTCTTGGCCGCGATCACCACATTGGCGCCGTCGCGGGCCGCCCGGACGGCGATGGCCAGACCGATGCCGCGCGAGGCGCCGGTGACGAACAGGGTCTTGTTCTTGAGGCTCACGCGGGGTCTCCAGAAATGGATTGAGGACGGCGGACCAGTTGCGCGCCCGCAACCATAAAGCCCAGTGCGAATAGGGCGTGTGCGGTGGCGCTTCGGGACGCGCGGTGATCCTGGAACAGCATTGCGACGAGCGGGATAATAACCGTCAGCATCCAAAGGCAGCCGGCCAACCGAAACGGGGTTCGGGGGCGTAACTGAGCCACGCCAATGATCGCCATACCTATAGCCCAAACGGCCGCTGCGATCGCGTCCGTCGACGGACCCAGCACATTGGTCGCCGAGGAGCGCACCAGAAGCACGCCGGTTACCGCGACGACGAAGCCGGCCAAGCCTAGCCAGCCGGTAGACCGCCAAGTCGCCGACAGCAGGCCGAACAGTCCCAGCAGCAGAAGCACGTCGATAAGGACATAGGTGATCAGCTTGGGTTGTTGAGCCATATGCGGATAGACCAGCGGACCGAAAAGATCGATCAGCCCACCAACGATCGCCGCCAGGCCCGCAAGACGCAGCACGGCGTTGCGATCCATCAGGCGCCGGCCCCGACGATCTCCACCGACAGGTCCCAGAGCCGATCAGCGGCGGCCGGGTCCAGGGCGTGCGGCATGACGCCGGTCCAGGGACTCTCCTTGCTCCAGGGCAGCGCCTGGTTGCAGTCTTCCAGATAGAGCCCGCCGACGCCCTCCAGCTCGGCGCCCACCGCCGCCCAGACGCTGGTGGCTGCGCCCTGCTCGGTCGTCTTGAAGCCCTCGCGCGGCTGGTCGTTCTCGTCCAGCCAGCCCAGAGCGCGTTGCTCCTCGATCGGCAGGTGGCGCTGCAGCGGCGTCAGGATGCCGCCCGGCATGACCGCGTTGGCGTGGACGCCCTGGTCCTTGAAGCGCTTGTCGAAGCCCACCGCGAACAGGCTGTTGGCGGTCTTGGCCTGCCCATAGGCCTCCCACTTTTCGTAGGGGCGGGTGTTGTAGTTGGGATCGTCGAAATGGATCCCCGAGCGTCGATGGCCGATCGACGAGAGCGACACCAGGCGAGACGGCTTGCCGCTGGCCTTGGCGCCCGCGATCAGGTTCGGGGCCAGCAGCACCGACAGCAGGAAGTGGCCCAGGTGATTGGTGCCAAACTGCATCTCGAAGCCGTCGGCGGTGCGCATCAGCGGACTGGCCATGACAGCGGCGTTGTTGATCAGGATGTCGATCCGCCGGTCGCCCCAGACGTTGGCGAAGTGGCGGATGGCCTCCAGGCTGGACAGGTCCAGCATGCCGAAACTGACCCGCTTGGAGCCGGCCTCTTCATTGATGGCGTTGGCCACCTCTTCGCCGAGCTCGGGCTTGCGGGCGGCGATGATCACTTCCGCGCCGGCCAGGGCCAGCGCCCGGACGGTCTCCACCCCGATTCCAGTGGCGGCGCCGGTGACGATGGCCACGCGGCCGGAAAGGTCGTGACCGGCGACAACCTCGCGCGCCGTCGACTTGGCCCCAAAGGGCGATGTGATCCGTCCGCTCATGTCCGCTTCCTCCCGATGTTCTGTTCTGTCGGCTACGCTACATCTGGATCGCGCAAATCCGCAAAGACATCACGCGGGGCTGAGGTCAGAGCGACCTAGCCGACCTTGCTGAAGTCGGGCGCACGGCGCTCGGCGAAAGCCATGAAGGCTTCGCGCGCCTCGGCGGTCTGCAGACGCGCGGCGAACTCCGCGCCTTCTGTGTCCATGAGGGCGGCGATTTTCTCAGCGTCGCGCATCAGCCGCTTGGTCACCGTCAGGGCGCCCAGCGGACGCTTGGCCAGTTGGTCGGCGGCGGCCCGGGCGCGGGCCCTCAGCGCCTCGCCGTCCGCCAAGCCGTTGGCCAGACCCCAGGCCACGGCCGTGGCGCCGTCCACCGCCTCGCCCAGGGCGAACATGGCGTAGGCGCGGGCGTGGCCGATGCGGGCGGGCAGGAGCCAGCTGGAGGCGGCCTCCGGCACCAGGGCCAGGTTCACGAACGGGGTGGTCAAGCGCGCGTCAGGCGTCACGAACACCAGGTCGCAATGGAGCAGCATGGTCGTCCCCACGCCGACCGCCTGGCCCTGCACTGCCGCGACCAGCGGGCGGGTCGCGTGGGCCAGAGCCTTGAGGAACCGGGTCACGTGACGCTCGCCGCTGAAGGCGCCGGTGGCCTGGGCGGTGAAGTCCTGCAGGTCGTTGCCGGCGGTGAAGCTGTCGCCGTCGCCCTGGAAGACCACGACGCGGATGGCCGGATCCTGTTCGGCCGCCTCCAGGCTGTCGGCCAGCACGCCGTACATGGCGTTGGACAGGGCGTTCTTCTTCTCCGGGCGCGCCAGGGTGAGGGTCATCACGCCGGCGTCGATCTGCACCTTCACATGCTCGGTCATTGCGGGTCTCCCTTGGGGAACTTGGTTTGCAGACTAGTCAGCCAGCGCGAGACCACGCTGATTTCCTCGTCCGTGAAGCCTTCGGTCAGTTGGGCGTTGACGCCGCGCAGGCCAGCCTTGGCCGTGTCGCGCGCGACACGGCCCTTGTCGGTGAGGTGCAGGCGCATCGCCCGTCCGTCCTTCGGATCGGCGCGACGCTCGACCAGCTCGGCTCGCGCCATGCGGTCGATCAGGCCGGTCATGGCCGAGGGGGCCAGATCGAGGGCGTCGGCCGCCTCGCCGATCAGGGCGCCATCGCGCTCGCCGAGGAAGAACAGCACGCCCGACTGCGCGGCGGTCAGCCCGCCTTCCGCCGCCATCTTCCCCTCGATCCAGCGCTGCACGCGCCGATGGCCGGCGTTCAGCAGAAAGACCAGTCTACGGTTGGGCGGCGTGGACATGCGTCAACCGTATATTTCACATGCGAAATGTCAAACGGTCGTTTTTAAGCGCCGCTAGAATTCGCCGCGTACCAGGCGACGCCGTCAGCGTCTAAATCGCGGCTGACCCGGCCTCGTCCGATCAGGCAATTGAGGTGCGCCAGCGCCTCGCCGGTCGCCATGCCCAGGAGGTCGGGTCCTATCGGACGGGCGAACAGCGCGCCGAAGGTGTCGACCACCCGCTTGCGCTCGGAAAGCTTCTTCTCCAGCCGCGCCAGGCCCCGCTCGTGACCGGAGATCAGGGCGTCGATGCGGGTGTGCAGGCCTTCGAACGGATCGTTGTGGGCCGGCAGCACGATGACGTCGTCCGGCACGGTCGCCTTGACCTTGGCCAGCGAACGCAGCCAGTCCGATAGCGGATCGGCGTCCGGCTCGGTCGGGAACACGGACACATTCGACGAGATGCGCGGCAGCACTTGGTCGCCGGAGATCAGGAGCTTCAGCTCCGGGCACCACAGGCAGGCGTGGTCCGGCGAATGCCCTTGGCCGGTGACCACGCGCCACGTGCGGCCGCCGATGTCGAAATCCTCGCCGTCGCTCAGGCGGCGATAGCTGTCGGGCAGGGCGTAGATCGCCTTGCCGAAGCCGCCGAAGCGGGCCTTGTAGTTCTCGATGGCGTCCTCGTCCCAGCCGGCGGCGCGGAAGAATCGCACCCCGTCCTCGGGCGCCTCGCGGCCCGTGTCGGCCACCAGCATCCGGCACTGGAAGTACTCCAGGCGGGTCATCCAGAGCCGGCAGTCGAACTTGCGCGTCATCCAGCCGGCCAGGCCGATGTGGTCGGGATGCAGGTGGGTGACGATTACGCGCGTGATCGGCTTGCCGCCCAGCGCCTCGACAAAGGCCGCCCGCCAGGCCTGGCTGGTCTCGCGGGTCTGGACCCCGGTGTCGACCACCGCCCAGCCCTCGCCGTCGGCGATGGCCCAGACATTGATGAACTGCAGCGAGCCGCCCAACGGCATCCGCAGCCACAGGACGCCCGGCGCGACCTCGACGGCCTGGCCTGAGCCCTGCTCTGGCGCGCTCTCGAACGGATAGACCAGTCGCCCCGCCTTCTTCGGCTCCGAGGCCGCCTCGCTCGTCTCGTCTTCGAATCCGTCGCGCATTTCACTCCCTCCGCGCGCCAGTCGACCGACGCTTATCGCGAATCCTACCCATTTTTTGCCCGTAAGGGCTGTCACGATCACGCCTAGGTCGGACGGTATCTTGACCCCCGATGCAAGCACGCGCTTATGTCCGCGCGAGGAATCCACCCAGGAGATGTTTCCCATGAGGCCTTTCGCGATCGGCCTGACGGCCGCCCTCGCGGTCGCCGTACTCGTTCCGGCCGCCGTCATTTCGGCGCCGAAAGAACAGAAGGGCAAGCCCGCCATCGACGCCAAGGCGCGTGAAGCGGGCATGAAGGAAGCGCCGGCGCTGATGCAGGCCAGCGGCGCCAGCTGCACCGTTTCGGACGCTCGCTTCATCGGCGAGGACAAGAAGGCGGGCGCCAAGTACTTCGAAGTTGCGTGTAACGAAGGCATGGGCTTCGCGCTCATCGCCAAGAAGGACACCGCGCCGCAAGTTTATAGCTGCCTCGAATCGAGCCAGCCGGGTCCGGACGGCAAGGTCGGCGGCCTGGCCTGTATCCTGCCGGGCAACGCCAACCCCGGCGCGGGCCTCGACGCCTACGTCAAGAAGGGCGGCGCCAACTGCGAGATCGAGAACACCCGCGCCATCGGCTCGGGCGCCAAGAACGCCTATTTCGAAGTCGCCTGTAAGGGCGGCGCCGGTTACATCGTCCAGACCACCGCGCCGATGAACATCGGCGGTGAGGTCGCGGTGAACAGCTGCCTGCTGTACGAAGAAGGCGGCAATGTCAGCTGCAAGCTGACCAATCGTCAGACCCAGCTGCAAATCGTCGACACGCTGAACACGGCCGCCGCGGCGGCCGGCACCAAGTGCGTGGTCAAGGACAAGCGCTACGTCCTCAGCACCAAGACTGACAACTACTTCGAAGTCGCCTGCGATGACGGCAAGGGCTACGTCTACCAGCAGACCTCGGCCACCGGGGCGTTCAATCGCGCCATCCCGTGCGCCCAGGCCGGCTTCGTCGGCGGCGGCTGCACCATGACCGACGCGGTGGCCGCTCAGACCGAGCAAGCCGGCTTCTACAGCAAGCTGGCCGGCAAGGCCGGTTTCACCTGCGACGTCGAGAAGTACGGCATGCTGCCGACCAACGACCCGAAGAAGGAAATCGTCGAGCTGAAGTGCAAGGGCAGCGACGTCGGCGGCATCGCCGTGTTCACCGCCACCGACGGCAAGGTCTTTGACTGCCTGACCGCCGAGATGAACGGCTTCCGCTGCTCCTTCACCAAGAAGGACACGCAGTACGCCCGTCTGACCAAGGACCTCGTGGGCTTCAACAAGGCCTCGTGCCAGGTTTCGGACGCCCGCATCATCGGTTCGACCGACACCGAAGGCTTCGTCGAAGTGGCCTGCTCGGACGGCCTGCCGGGCTGGGTCCTGGGCTATCCGATCGGCGTCGCCAAGCCGGCGGCCAAGGAGTTCCTCTCCTGCGCCCAGGCCAAGGGCATTGGCGGCGGCTGCAAGCTGCCGACCAACAAGCCGAAGGCCTGATCCAGGTCACGGCC